>NZ_JBWZOR010000025.1:0-1193 GCF_056730635.1 Diaphorobacter sp. B2A2W2 | reverse complement strand
GATTACGCAATGATCTTGGCAACGACGCCGGCGCCCACGGTACGGCCGCCTTCGCGGATAGCGAAGCGCAGGCCTTCTTCCATGGCGATGGGGTTGATCAGCTTCACAGTGATCGACACGTTGTCGCCGGGCATCACCATTTCCTTGTCGGCCGGCAGCTCGATGGAGCCGGTCACGTCGGTGGTGCGGAAGTAGAACTGGGGACGGTAGTTGTTGAAGAAGGGCGTGTGACGGCCGCCTTCGTCCTTGCTCAGCACGTACACCTCAGCCGTGAAGTGGGTGTGGGGCTTGATGGAGCCGGGCTTGCACAGCACTTGGCCGCGCTCGACGTCTTCGCGCTTGGTGCCGCGCAGCAGCAGGCCCACGTTGTCGCCAGCCTGGCCCTGGTCCAGCAGCTTGCGGAACATTTCCACGCCGGTGACGGTGGTCTTTTGCGTGTCGCGGATACCGACGATTTCGATTTCTTCGCCGACCTTGATGATGCCGCGCTCGACGCGGCCGGTCACCACGGTGCCGCGGCCGGAGATGGAGAACACGTCTTCCACGGGCATCAGGAAGGCGCCGTCCACGGCGCGCTCAGGCGTGGGGATGTAGGTGTCCAGAGCTTCGGCCAGGCGCAGGATGGCGGGTTCGCCCTTGTCGGACTGGTCGCCTTCCAGGGCCAGCTTGGCGGAGCCGCGGATGATGGGGGTGTCGTCGCCGGGGAAGTCGTACTTGTCCAGCAATTCACGCACTTCCATCTCGACCAGCTCGAGCAGTTCCTCGTCGTCGACCATGTCGCACTTGTTCAGGAACACGATGATGTAGGGCACACCCACCTGACGGGCCAGCAGGATGTGCTCGCGCGTCTGGGGCATCGGGCCGTCAGCGGCCGAGCACACCAGAATGGCGCCGTCCATCTGAGCGGCGCCGGTGATCATGTTCTTGACGTAGTCGGCGTGGCCGGGGCAGTCGACGTGGGCGTAGTGGCGGGTGGCCGTTTCGTATTCCACGTGCGAGGTGTTGATCGTGATGCCGCGCGCCTTTTCTTCAGGGGCGTTGTCGATCTGGTCGTAGCCCTTGGCTTCGCCGCCGAACTTCTTGGACAGCACCGTGGCGATGGCCGCCGTCAGCGTCGTCTTGCCATGGTCCACGTGACCGATCGTGCCCACGTTCACGTGGGGCTTGGTACGTTCAAACTTACCTTTTGCCAT
>NZ_JBWZOR010000024.1:0-1515 GCF_056730635.1 Diaphorobacter sp. B2A2W2 | reverse complement strand
CTTTTCGACTCCGAAAAAATCTACACCAACACGACAAATATTGATGCACCCCAAACGGAGACGCACCTGAAACTGTGGTGCCCATGGCGGGAATCGGACCCGCGACCTCTCCCTTACCAAGGGAGTGCTCTACCACTGAGCCACATGGGCAACAAGGAGCCAAACTCCTCTTAACCAACCTATCCAAACCGTGGAGCGGGAGACGGGAATCGAACCCGCGTCATTAGCTTGGAAGGCTAGGGTTCTACCATTGAACTACTCCCGCAAGACCGAATTTCGCGCAAGTACGGTCCAACGCCTTCAAACCACAATCTGGTGGAGGGGACTGGATTCGAACCAGTGTAGGCGTAAGCCAACAGATTTACAGTCTGCCCCCTTTAGCCACTCGGGCACCCCTCCGAAGAACTTAGAAGTATACAGCCTTTTTGATCCTTGCGCCGATATCACTATTTTTTGTTTTAGGTGTGGCGGATCTTTGTAGTCGGTGGCGTCAGTTTGGCGAGCTAGCCGTTGAGTTCCAAGAGGTTGTTCATGGGCGGCTGTTGGTTGAGTGGGCTGCTGCCTGTTCCGTTGACACCAACTTAAGCCTTTTGAGTTTGCTCGTACTGTCCGGACTGAGATAGCCGAGCGTCGAATGCCGGTGCGTCGGGTTGTAGGAGCACTCGATGTAATCGAATACATCTGAACGGACCTGCCTTCGTGTTCAGTACACCTTCCTGGCGATGCGTTCGGTCTTGAGAGAACTGAAGAAGCTCTCCATGGCCGAGTTGCCCCAGACCTCGCCGGCCCGGCTCATGCTGCAAGTGATGCCCTGTTCATCCAACAGCCTCTGGAAGTGCTCCCTGGTGTACTGGCTACCCTGATCCGAGTGATGCAGTAAGGCTACCGGCTTGCCCGACGCCACACGGCCATCATCAGCGCGTCCACCACGAGCTGCAAGGTCATGCTCTCCTGCATAGACCAACCCACAATGCGCCGCGAGTACAGGTCCAGCACCGCGGCTAGGTACAGCCAGCCTTATGCCGTCCAGATGTAGGTGAAGTCGGCTACCCACCTCTGGTTCGGGCAGTCAGCCTGGAACTGCCGGTCCAGTACGTTGTTGGCCACGGCATTGCGCGCGCCACGGTCTCCTTAGGCGATCCCGTCGGGGTCTGGCCTCGCAATGCCTGTTCGCGCATGAGCCGTTCAATGCGGTGCAGACCACAAGCCTAACCCAATGTGATCTGTTCCTCGCTGAATCTGCTCTTCTACATGTCCGTCATTCTCCTGATGGTTGACGGACTTCACTAACTTCAGACTGGTACGGCTGGCGGGGGGCAGGTCACCTGGGCCACAACCACACCACGCTCGGTGACCAGCTTGACCGCTTGAGCTTGGACTCTCGGCTGAATGTCCTTCTTCTCTCCATGAACCACCTCCGGTTTCACTTCCACCTTAACAAGGTGTCTTTGAAACCGGCAGCAGCCCAAACCGTCAACTCTTCAACTAGCACGTCTAAAGGGGGCAGGTTGAATT
>NZ_JBWZOR010000023.1:0-1534 GCF_056730635.1 Diaphorobacter sp. B2A2W2 | reverse complement strand
TGACCGCAGCACCACCAGCTACAAGTCCGACCATGAGAAAGCCAGCGAGTTCGAGCGCGTGGGCATCAACGGAGAGGGCTCCAGCGGTACCAACAACACCAAGGGCGGACAGTATTCCACCGCCAGCGTGGGCGAGGAGCTGCTCGCTGGCAGTTCGATCGTGGCCCGCTACCGCGTGGGCGCCGCAGCGCCGCGCGCCAGCGCCAGCACATTCACGCCGCCGGCCGTGGTGCTGGACCTGTGCCCCTACACCACGCACCGCATCGTCGCCGGCAGCGTGCAGTTCCGCTGGATGGGGCAGACATACACCGACTTCGAGGGCGTGATCTACCGCGATCGCACCGACACAAACCCCGGCATCGCCAGCGGCACCATCAACTACCAGGAAGGGGCGGCGCTTATGACCGATTACGTGGTCGGCGGTACCGGCCCCACGGACTTCCAGCTGCAGAGCCTCTTCACCTCGGCAGACCAGTGGAGCACGGCCAGCCTGTTTTTCTCCACCGACGCTGCGCCGCTGCGCGCAGGGCCGGGGGGCTTCGTGCTCACCGTGGTGGACCTGCTGGGCGCAACGCTCACGGCCAACGTCGATGCACAGGGCAACATCACGGGAAGCCACATGCGCGGCAAGGTCGAGTTTGCGCGCGGCGGGGTGGAGCTGCAGTTCGGTGACTTTGTGCTGGATGCCGACCTCACGGCCGAGGACAAGGCAGAGTGGTGGTATGACGCGGCCGAGGTCGGCGCCGTGCAGGCCGGAAAGATCTGGCGCCCCTGGCCTGTAGACCCCACCACGTTGCGCTACAGCGCGGTGAGCTATATCTACCTGCCGGTGGATGTGAGCCTCATGGGTATCGACCCTGCAGCCTTGCCGCCCGACGGTCGCGTGGCGTATGCGCGCCCGGGCGACACCTGTGTTGTGGGTCTCACGCACGGCGGCTCGGCCTTTACGCCCAGCCTCACGACCTACAACGTCGGACATGAGCGCTTGTCCTTCGTGCAGGTGCTGGACGATGCCACGGGTGCCGAGATCGCCACCGGCTACACGGCGAACCTGGACGCGGGCACCGTCACGTTCACCGACCTGACGGGCTATCCCGCGTTGATCCGCGTGGTAGGCCGCACCGAGGTGTACCGCCAGATCGCCGAAGTGCGTATCGACGGCAAGGTCAAACTCACCCAGCCTGTGGGCTATGCCTTCCCCATTGGGGCCGTATTCTCCACAGCGCTGCGCCAGGGCGACCGTTTCGCGCGCGTCTCCCGCGTGTACGACCAGCAGAGCTGGAACGGCACCACCTGGTATGACGGCGTGGACCCAGCCAGCGGACAGGCGGCAGCCACCTTCGACACCATCAACTTTCCCATCCAAGTCAACAACCGCGGCGCGATCACGGAGCGCTGGGCGCTCAAGATCCGCACCGGCGGCACCACGTTCGACCTGATCGGCCAGCACCTGGGACAGATCGGCTCCGGCAACGTCGGCGAGGCGTTCTCGCCCATGAACGTGGCAGCCGCAGTGCCCTACATGACCATCCCT
>NZ_JBWZOR010000022.1:0-1534 GCF_056730635.1 Diaphorobacter sp. B2A2W2 | reverse complement strand
CGACCGCAGCACCACCAGCTACAAGTCCGACCATGAGAAAGCCAGCGAGTTCGAGCGGGTGGGCATCAATGGAGAAGGCTCCAGCGGCACCAACAACACCAAGGGCGGACAGTATTCCACCGCCAGCGTGGGCGAGGAGCTGCTGGCTGGCAGCTCGATCGTGGCCCGCTACCGCGTGGGCGCCGCAGCGCCGCGCGCCAGCGCCAGCACATTCACGCCGCCGGCCGTGGTGCTGGACCTGTGCCCCTACACGACGCATCGCATCGTCGCCGGCAGCGTGCAGTTCCGCTGGATGGGGCAGACATACACAGACTTCGAGGGCGTGATCTACCGCGACCGCACCGACACAAACCCCGGCATCGCCAGCGGCACCATCAACTACCAGGAAGGGGTGGCGCTTATGACCGATTACGTGGTCGGCGGTACCGGCCCCACGGACTTCCAGCTGCAGAGCCTCTTCACCTCGGCAGACCAGTGGAGCACGGCCAGCCTGTTTTTCTCGACCGACGCCGCGCCGCTGCGCGCAGGCCCGGGGGGCTTCGTGCTCACCGTGGTGGACCTGCAGGGCGCAACGCTCACGGCCAACGTCGATGCACAGGGCAACATCACGGGAAGCCACATGCGCGGCAAGATCGAGTTTGCGCGCGGCGGGGTGGAGCTGCAGTTCGGTGACTTCGTGCTGGATGCCGACCTCACGGCCGAGGACAAGGCCGAATGGTGGTATGACGCGGCCGAGGTCGGCGCCGTGCAGGCCGGAAAGATCTGGCGCCCCTGGCCCGTAGACCCCACCACGTTGCGCTACAGCGCGGTGAGCTATATCTACTTGCCGGTGGATGTGAGCCTCATGGGTATCGACCCTGCGGCCCTGCCGCCCGACGGTCGCGTGGCGTATGCGCGCCCGGGCGACACCTGTGTTGTGGGCCTCACGCACGGCGGCTCGGCCTTTGCGCCCAGCCTCACGACATACAACGTCGGGCATGAGCGCTTGTCCTTCGTGCAGGTGCTGGACGATGCCACGGGCGCTGAAGTCACCACCGGCTACACGGCGAACCTGGATGCGGGCACCGTCACGTTCACCGACCTGACGGGCTATCCCGCGCTGATCCGCGTGGTGGGCCGCACCGAGGTGTACCGCCAGATCGCCGAGGTGCGTATCGACGGCAAGGTCAAGCTCACCCAGCCTGTGGGCTATGCCTTCCCCATCGGGGCCGTGTTCTCCACCGCGCTGCGCCAGGGCGACCGCTTCGCGCGCGTCTCCCGCGTGTACGACCAGCAGAGCTGGAACGGCACCACCTGGTATGACGGTGTCGACCCGGCCAGCGGACAGGCGGCTGCCACCTTCGACGCCATCAACTTTCCCATCCAGGTCAACAACCGCGGTGCGATCACGGAGCGCTGGGCGCTCAAGATCCGCACCGGCGGCACCACGTTCGACCTGATCGGCCAGCACCTGGGACAGATCGGCTCCGGCAACATCGGCGAGGCGTTCTCGCCCATGAACGTCGCGGCCGCAGTGCCCTACATGACCATCCCC
>NZ_JBWZOR010000021.1:0-1664 GCF_056730635.1 Diaphorobacter sp. B2A2W2 | reverse complement strand
GCCTGGAACAGATCGGCCTCCAGCCCATAGTCGGCCACCGCAAAGATCGGCGCCTCCGGGTCCTTGTTGATCGCCACGATCACCTTGCTGTCCTTCATCCCCGCCAGGTGCTGGATCGCCCCCGAGATCCCCGCCGCGATGTACAGCTGCGGCGCAACGATCTTGCCCGTTTGCCCCACCTGCAGGTCGTTCGGGGCGTAGCCCGCGTCCACCGCTGCGCGGCTGGCGCCAATGGCCGCGCCCAGCTTGTCCGCCAGCGGGGTCATGACTTCGTTGAACTTCTCGCTGCTGCCCAGCGCCCGGCCGCCCGAGACGATGATCTTGGCGGCGGTGAGCTCGGGGCGGTCGCTCTTGGTGACTTCGCGTCCGGCAAAGCTGCTCTTGCCGGCGTCGGCCACGGCGGCGGTGGTTTCCACCGCGGCGCTGCCGCCCGTGGCAGGCGCCGCGTCAAAGCCGGTGCCGCGCACGGTGATGACCTTGACGCTGTCCGCGCTTTGCACGGTGGCGATGGCGTTGCCCGCGTAGATGGGGCGCTCGAAGGTGTCGGCGGAGATCACTTTGGTGATGTCGCTGATCTGCGCCACGTCCAGCTTGGCGGCCACGCGCGGGGCGACGTTCTTGCCGCTGGCGGTGGCCGGGAACAGGATGTGGCTGTAGTTGCCGGCAATCTGCAGCACCTGGGCGGCCAGGTTCTCGGCCAGGCCGTCCTTCAGGCTGGCGCCGTCGGCGTGCAGGACTTTGGCGACGCCGGCGATTTGGGAGGCGGCCTGGGCGGCGGCCTGCGCGCCTTCACCGGCGACGAGCACGTGCACGTCACCCCCGCAGGCGAGTGCGGCGGTGACGGTGTTCAGGGTGGCGGCCTTGAGGCTGGCGTTGTCGTGTTCTGCAATGACGAGTACGGTCATGTTGTTTCTCCTGTCCTGCCTTTAGATGACCTTGGCTTCGTTCTTGAGCTTGTCCACCAGCGTGGCGACGTCGGGCACTTTCACGCCAGCGCCGCGCTTCGGGGGTTCGGCCACCTTGAGGGTCTTGAGGCGCGGGGCCACGTCTACGCCGAGGTCTTCGGGTTTGACGGTGTCCAGCGGCTTTTTCTTGGCCTTCATGATGTTGGGCAGCGTGACGTAGCGCGGCTCGTTCAGGCGCAGGTCGGTGGTGATGACGGCCGGGGTGGTCAGTTGCAGGGTTTCCAGGCCGCCGTCGACTTCGCGTGTGACGCTGACCTTGTCGCCGGCCACTTCGACCTTGCTGGCAAAGGTGGCCTGGGGCAGGTCGGCCAGGGCCGCCAGCATCTGGCCGGTCTGGTTGGCGTCGTCGTCGATGGCTTGCTTGCCCAGGATGATCAGGCCCGGTTGCTCTTTGTCCACCAGGGCCTTGAGCAGCTTGGCCACGGCCAGGGGTTGCAGCTCGGCATCGGTTTCCACCAGGATGCCGCGGTCGGCGCCAATGGCCATGGCCGTGCGCAGCGTTTCCTGGCATTGCGCCACGCCGCAGCTCACCGCGATGACTTCCGTGGCCACGCCTTTTTCTTTGAGCCGCACCGCCTCTTCCACGGCGATTTCGTCAAAGGGGTTCATGCTCATCTTCACGTTCGCGATGTCTACGCCCGTGCCGTCCGACTTCACCCGGACCTTCACGTTGTAGTCCACCACGCGCTTGACGGGGAC
>NZ_JBWZOR010000020.1:0-4349 GCF_056730635.1 Diaphorobacter sp. B2A2W2 | reverse complement strand
TACCCATGTCCTGAAAGTCGCTGCCGCAGGAACCGCCAGCCCGTTGGACTCCTTGGCCTTGCACTTGCGGCCTGCCTGAATGACGGTTTTATAGCTTCTAGCTGGTTGGCGGCTCAGGGCACTTTGCCGCCCTTTGAAAATTTAATAAATTACTCCATGAAAAAAATTCTATTTATAGGCATCGTGACTACGTTTTGCAGTTTCGCAATGAGTCAATCGTCAATATACATAGACCCCAAGCTTCCAGTCGGCTACCGGTCCACGGAAGAAGCAATGATAACTGCTGGGCTTGAAAAATATCAGACCCCGGATAATAAAAATTGATTTCAGAAATATCTGAAAACGATCAAGCGCTAAGGAGAATTGTAGGGGCCAACTTTGCAGGCATGTGGATAGAGTATGACAAAAAGAGCAACGCAAATCTCGTCGTTGCAATAGCCGGCTCCGATAAACTAGATACAAGAGGCATCGGTATTAGTAGGAATCGGGTTAAAGTCAGAAGAGTGACTTTCAATATGGTTCAGCTTAAGGAAAATTTAGAAATTATTTCCTCAATTTTCATGCGCCAGCCATCTAAAACTGGAGAATTTTTAGTCTTCTCAATCGCCATTGATGAGATAAACAATCGAGTTGTGGTACGAGGGCGAGAAAATAATAAAGAAAAAATACTGGATAGCATTGCAGCTATTGGAGTCGATATGTCAGCAATTGCATTTGAAGGGCAGGAGGGCCCCTTTTTTTTATGGTAGCAGTTCGAAAGTTGCAAAATATCGCCTCCATATTCTGTTTATTGACAACCACCGATTTGATTGAAAGAAAATGGCGTATTTACTCCCATGGAAGTCAGCTGTGGGTCGATTTCTGCCGGTGGCCGCGACCACACCTTGCGGCCTGCATGGTCGCATGCTTGAATCATCAGGCTTAAAGTAGCCATGTGAAAAAAGACTACGGAAAACTTACCGGCGACCAATTCCAAGAATTCATCCAGATTCTTCCGGATGTTTTTGCCAAGCTGCGAGAAGCAGATGACCTGCTAGCTCTCACGCCCAAGGCGAGGTTCGACAAGGTGTTTCCAGGAGATTGGGGCGACTACAGCCACTTGTATGAGTTGCCATTCATCGAGCACCTTAGCTGGGTGGTCTTCGCGCTCAACAGACAAGAGGAAGTGAAGGACGTTGCCAGTTCTCCCGACCCACAGGAAGCTGTTCTGGCAATGCTGCGACTGCGTGATGCAGTCGAGGACAAGCCCCAGCACGAAGCGTTCTCCGACGAAGAGGTGTTGACGCTGATTTACTCCTTGAACCGGACTATGCAAAGCATGGCGACCTTTGGACGGAGTATCTCTAGCCTGCTCCAGGACGTGCGCGAAAACAACAATCACGACTCCTTGTTCAAGGCGATTCGCATGGATCGAACAGTCGTCGGCTGCTCGACGGCAATGCGGCATCTTGCCAGGGCTCAAATCCGAAGCGACACGCGGTTCTTCAAACACTTGCAAGCCGCACTCAAGGGCCCGTCCAAAAAGCCCATGATCGGCCTGGAACCCATGCGCTATGTCCTGTTAATGCTTCGCGAAATGGGGCTGAATGATCTATCCGAAAAAGACCTGGAACACCTGATGGTGGACCTGCTCAAGGTGTACCCCCGTGCCCCGGGTGCCGCCAAAAACCTAAGCGCCCAATACCAGCGCTCCAAAAAAATTAAAACCATCTGAAATCGCGATTTGAGATGGTCGTCCAGGTGGCCGTCGATGTATTCAATCCAGAACCGTTCCAGGAAGCCAAAGTGGCATGCCTGGCACGGTTAAAGGATTGAATCCATGTCGAAGCGAAACTCTGGTGGCGACGCCACGAAGTACCCACAAACCCAAAACCAGGCCGCGTCGGATTCGATGGGGGCGCGCGGAGCGCGCACCGGCGAATCCGATGCGGAAGGTATTGCAGGTGCGGCGCCTAGTAACACAGCACCTGATAACAGCAAATTCATCTATCAACCCCTGCGATGGGGCGTGGACAGTTTGTACCTGTCTTACCCTGGCGTGCTCTCGCCGGATCGCGTTTCTCAACTGCGCCACCTCAAATCCATAGCCCAGGGGCCAGACCATGAAGCGGCCAAAGCCCAATTGCAGTTGGGCTCTCATGTCTTCGAGGTCAAAGACAAAAGCTCAGGCTTGTTCGCTTTCACCCTGGTGGACGGCTCGTACATGATCCGCCTGGGCGCTGGCAAGTCCAAGCAGTTGCCCATGGCCTATGTCCAAGTCTCCAGCCAACTCTTGAGCCACAAGGGGCCCACGGAGATTGAATCGGAGTTGCGTGACCTCCTGCGTCAACTCGGGGAAGTTCACGCTCCGAAGGTCAGCCGGGTCGATCTGTTTCTCGATTTCGCGTGCGATCTGAGCATGGAAGGCTGGAGCCGAGAAGCGTGGGTCACTCGGGCTTGTGCCGTTAACCAATACGCGGAAGATAAGACGTTCACCGGCTGGACCATCGGGACCGGTGGCGCTCTCATGGCCCGGCTGTATCACAAGCTTCTCGAGTGCAAGAAAAGCGGGAAGGAATACCTGCTCGACCTCTGGGCGGGAGCCGGATGGGATCAAGAGATGGACGGTGGCCGCGTGGCTGGCCTGCCCGCCTACGTCACCAACCAATTGGACGCCAAGAGCGGCACCCCGGACAAGGGCCGCGTGATCGCTGGCGACTTCTCGCAAATCGTGATTGGCGAGTGGGGCGTGACCGAGGTGCTGGCCAACCCGTATGCGGCTGGCTACTACGAAAAGGGCGACGTGCAGCTCCGCATCATGCACACCATGGATGCCGTGGTACGCCATCCCAAGGCGTTTGTGGTGGCTGACGATATGACCATCTAAGGGGCAGACGATGACGCTTGAAATTCGTACTGGCGAGCTTCGGGCGTCATCGCCCGGACGGCTGACAGGATATGTTGCGCGCTTCAACTCGGAGACACGGATTGCCGACTTCCACGAGGTGATCCGCGCCGGGGCCTTCAAACACTCGCTATCCGATGGCCGCAACATCGTGGCACTGGCTGACCACGACCGCCGCGCCCTGCTGGGAAGCACCGCATCCGGCACCCTGCAACTTCGGGAGGACGCCCATGGATTGGCTTTTGAGCTTCGCTTGCCTGATACCTCAGTGGCCCGCGATATTGCCGTTTTGGTGGAGAGCCGGGTTATCCAAGGTGCATCGTTTGGCTTCATCGTTCCGCCTGGTGGCGACACCTGGCTAGACCGCGGCGACGGCTCCATGCTGCGCGAGCTGCGCAACGTGGAATTGGCCGAAATCACTGTGACGGCGACGCCCGCCTACCCGGACACCGAAGTAGCGAAGCGCAGCCGCCCGCCTGAGCGCTCTTTCTGGGACTGCAACCGCGTGTGGCTGGAGACTTGCCGATGAGCATCATCACCCGCATCAAATCCGCCATCGGCCTGGAGTCCCGCGCCGTGCTGGGCGTCAACGGCTGGCCCATTCCCCTATCGGCCACCAGCGTGACGCCTGAAAACGCCCAAGGTGTTGGAGCCTGTTATGCCGCCGTGGCCTTGATTGCCGAGGCCATCGGATCGCTGCCGCTGCGGCTGTATCGACGCGACGGCGAAGATCGCACCACGGCCACGGATCATCCTTTGCATACCGTTCTTCACCGTGCCCCCAACGACCAGCAATCGGCCACCGAGTTCTGGGAATGGATGGTTTCATCCATGCTGCTGACGGGCAACGCCTACGCCAAAGTTACGCGCGGCTGGGATGGCCAGGCGCGCAGCCTCGACCCCATGGTGACCAGCAACGTCACGATCATGCGCAAGGGCGAAACCATCGCCGGGTATGAGTACACCAACAGGGACGGCGTGAGGGAGCGCCTATTGCCTGCCGAGGTGTTCCACCTTCGCCACCGTGCTGGCAATGATCCATTGGTGGGCGTCAGTCCTATCACCGCCGCCCGCGCCGTGATCCAGCTCGCGCAAGCCGAAGCGCAGCATGGGCAATCGACGTTCGACAACGGCACACGCGCCAGCGGCATTATTTCCATGCCCGGACGCTTGAAGCCTGAGCAACGCCAGGCCATCGCCGCATCGTGGGCCAGCCAGTACGCCGGTGGAGCCAATGCAGGCAAGGTGCCCGTTATGGAGGAAGGCTCGACCTTCACGCCCATCAGCCTCAGCCTGGCAGATAGCGAGTGGGTTGACGGCCTCATTGCATTGACCATGGCCCTGGGCGTGGCGTCCAAGGCCGAGGAAGCCATGGGCGTGACCCTGGAGGGCTTCACGTTCGTTTGAATAACCCTAGCCTGGGGGGCCGCAAGGAGTGCCAGGACGCGGATTATTCGGGCAGTGC
>NZ_JBWZOR010000019.1:2500-5670 GCF_056730635.1 Diaphorobacter sp. B2A2W2 | reverse complement strand
CAAAGCAAAACGCCCTCCCACTGTGTTAGTGGGAGGGCGGTTTGGGCTGTAAGAGCCTGACGATGACCTACTTTCACACGGGAACCCGCACTATCATCGGCGCGAAGTCGTTTCACTGTCCTGTTCGGGATGGGAAGGAGTGGGACCAACTTGCTATGGTCATCAGGCATAAAGGGTTGCTGAGCAGTGAGGACTGCACAGCGAATTCATAGAGTTTGTGAATCAGCGTGGATTTGATTGCGTACTTGGCATAACAGTCTTGAACTGCGATTGGCAGTCAAAGTTATAGGGTCAAGCCGCACGGGCAATTAGTACTGGTTAGCTTAATGCATTGCTGCACTTCCACACCCAGCCTATCAACGTCGTGGTCTACAACGACCCTTCAGGGGGCTCAAGGCCCCGGCAGATCTCATCTTGAAACGAGTTTCCCGCTTAGATGCTTTCAGCGGTTATCTCTTCCACACTTAGCTACTCGGCAATGCCACTGGCGTGACAACCGATACACCAGAGGTGTGTCCACTCCGGTCCTCTCGTACTAGGAGCAGGCTTCCTCAAATCTGCAGCGCCCACGGAAGATAGGGACCAAACTGTCTCACGACGTTTTAAACCCAGCTCACGTACCTCTTTAAATGGCGAACAGCCATACCCTTGGGACCGACTACAGCCCCAGGATGAGATGAGCCGACATCGAGGTGCCAAACACCGCCGTCGATATGAACTCTTGGGCGGTATCAGCCTGTTATCCCCAGAGTACCTTTTATCCGTTGAGCGATGGCCCTTCCATACAGAACCACCGGATCACTATGTCCTGCTTTCGCATCTGCTCGACTTGTCAGTCTCGCAGTTAAGCACGCTTATGCCATTGCACTATCGTCACGATGTCCGACCGTAACTAGCGTACCTTCGAACTCCTCCGTTACGCTTTGGGAGGAGACCGCCCCAGTCAAACTGCCTACCATGCACTGTCCCCGATCCAGCTAATGGACCTAGGTTAGAACCTCAAACGCACCAGGGTGGTATTTCAACGTTGGCTCCATGAGATCTAGCGACCTCACTTCAAAGCCTCCCACCTATCCTACACAGATCCGTTCAAAGTCCAATACAAAGCTACAGTAAAGGTTCATGGGGTCTTTCCGTCTTTCCGCGGGGAGATTGCATCATCACAAACATTTCAACTTCGCTGAGTCTCAGGAGGAGACAGTGTGGCCATCGTTACGCCATTCGTGCAGGTCGGAACTTACCCGACAAGGAATTTCGCTACCTTAGGACCGTTATAGTTACGGCCGCCGTTTACTGGGACTTCAATCAAGAGCTTGCACCCCATCATTTAATCTTCCAGCACCGGGCAGGCGTCACACCCTATACGTCCACTTTCGTGTTTGCAGAGTGCTGTGTTTTTATTAAACAGTCGCAGCCACCGATTTTTTGCAACCGCTTTGGGCTCCCTTTGTACAAGTTCACCTACTTGCGGCATACCTTCTCCCGAAGTTACGGTATCAATTTGCCGAGTTCCTTCTCCTGAGTTCTCTCAAGCGCCTTAGAATACTCATCTCGCGCACCAGTGTCGGTTTGCGGTACGGTCGTCAATAGCTGAAGCTTAGTGGCTTTTCCTGGAAGCAGGGTATCACTCACTTCGTCTGCAAGCAGACTCGTTATCACCCCTCATCTAAGCCCGGCGGATTTGCCTACCAGGCACGACTACAGGCTTGAACCAACATATCCAACAGTTGGCTGAGCTAACCTTCTCCGTCCCCACATCGCACTATTGATCGGTACAGGAATATTGACCTGTTTCCCATCAGCTACGCATCTCTGCCTCGCCTTAGGGGCCGACTCACCCTACGCCGATGAACGTTGCGTAGGAAACCTTGCGCTTACGGCGAGCGGGCTTTTCACCCGCTTTAACGCTACTCATGTCAGCATTCGCACTTCTGATACCTCCAGCATCCGTTACCAGACACCTTCACAGGCTTACAGAACGCTCTCCTACCACGTGCAATAAATTGCACATCCGCAGCTTCGGTAACTGGCTTAGCCCCGTTACATCTTCCGCGCAGGACGACTCGATCAGTGAGCTATTACGCTTTCTTTAAATGATGGCTGCTTCTAAGCCAACATCCTGACTGTTTTAGCCTTCCCACTTCGTTTCCCACTTAGCCAATTTTAGGGACCTTAGCTGGCGGTCTGGGTTGTTTCCCTCTTGAGTCCGGACGTTAGCACCCGGTGCTCTGTCTCCCAAGCTGTACTCTGCAGTATTCGGAGTTTGCCTTGGTTTGGTAAGTCGCCATGACCCCCTAGCCAAAACAGTGCTCTACCCCCGCAGGTAATACTTGAGGCACTACCTAAATAGTTTTCGGAGAGAACCAGCTATTTCCAAGTTTGTTTAGCCTTTCACCCCTATCCACAGCTCATCCGCTAGTTTTGCAACACTAGTCGGTTCGGACCTCCAGTACCTGTTACGGCACCTTCATCCTGGCCATGGATAGATCACTTGGTTTCGGGTCTACACCCAGCGACTGAACGCCCTGTTCGGACTCGATTTCTCTACGCCTCCCCTATTCGGTTAAGCTCGCCACTGAATGTAAGTCGCTGACCCATTATACAAAAGGTACGCCGTCACCCCTAAGGGCTCCGACTTTTTGTAAGCATGCGGTTTCAGGATCTATTTCACTCCCCTCCCGGGGTTCTTTTCGCCTTTCCCTCACGGTACTGGTTCACTATCGGTCGATGATGAGTATTTAGCCTTGGAGGATGGTCCCCCCATGTTCAGACAGGGTTTCTCGTGCCCCGCCCTACTTTTCTCTAGCTCAGTACCACACGTCTGTTTTCGCATACGGGGCTATCACCCACTATGGCCGGCCTTTCCATGCCGCTTTGCTAACAGTCGCGCTATCACTAGAAGGCTCCTCCGATTTCGCTCGCCACTACTTTCGGAATCTCGGTTGATGTCTTTTCCTCGAGCTACTGAGATGTTTCAGTTCACCCGGTTCGCCTCGCTGACCTATGTATTCAGTCAGCGATACCCTTGCGGGTAGGTTTCCCCATTCAGAAATCTCCGGATCAAAGCTTATTTGCCAGCTCCCCGAAGCTTATCGCAGGCTATCACGTCTTTCGTCGCCTATCATCGCCAAGGCATCCACCACATGCTCTTAGTCACTTGACCCTATAAC
>NZ_JBWZOR010000018.1:0-37506 GCF_056730635.1 Diaphorobacter sp. B2A2W2 | reverse complement strand
CAGCGATAACGTCGTATTTCATGCAGCTTCAGGACATTCTCTATTCGCAAGGATTCGGCACGCGCCGCATTTGCGCCGGCTTGATTCAGCAGGGCAGAGTTGCCATTCATGCGACAGGCACCCTAGAGCCCACGATCTGCCAAGACGCGACGCAGGATATTGATGTCGAAAGTTTGGTGTTGCGCGTTCAAGGAGTGGATTGGCCATACCAACCCAAGGCCTATGTCATGCTCCATAAGCCTGCAGGAACCGAGTGTTCGCAAAAGCCATCGGCCTATCCCAGCATCTACACGTTGTTGCCCGCTCCGCTTAGGCAGAGGCCCAGCAAGGGTGCTGTGGATGGTGTGCAGGCCGTGGGGCGCTTGGACCAGGACACCACCGGTTTGCTGTTACTCAGTGACGATGGGCAATTCATCCACCGCATGAGTTCGCCCAAAAAGCATGTGCCAAAGGTATACCGTGTGACTGCCAAGCATCCCGTGACCAAGGAACAGGTCGACCGCTTGCTGGAAGGTGTGGTGCTCGATGATGACCCACGCCCTGTGCGGTCGGCTGCCTGCGCGCTAGTTGACGCGCATGTGCTTGACCTGACCCTGACGGAAGGGAAGTACCACCAAGTGAAGCGCATGATCGCCGCGGTAGGCAATCGGGTGGAAGCCTTGCATCGGTCGCACATCGGCCGTTTGGCATTGCCGGCGGATATGCAGCCGGGGGAGTGGCGTTGGCTCGGCGAAGAGGAACTCGCCCTGCTGCGGTAGCGAAAGACAGACAAGTGGTCTGCGCCCGTCGCGATCCAATAGGCGATTGCGTCAACGTCGCGCACATCGCGTCCGTTGTCTGCAAGTCACTTCTGTGAGTGATGTCCGAATGTTCGCAGGCGGGTGCCCAGTAGGAAGGGGAGCAGGGTGGTCAATCAGATGATGAGGCGCATGGCATGCGCGTGGTGGGCTGCTTGGCTGGTGTGGGGAACATCCGCTGGTGCGAGTGAGCCACCGGTGTTCGTTCTCAATTCGCTGCAGGCGGACATCAGCGTCATCGACCCCGCGACCTGGACCGAAATCGGCCGTATTGCCACTGGCAAGGAGCCGCACCACCTGTACCTCACGCCTGACGAGAAATCGCTGATTGTTGCCAACGCGCTCGGCGATAGCCTGACCTTCGTGGACCCGGCCACTGCGCAAGTGCAGCGTACGGTGCGGGGGATCGTGGATCCTTACCACTTGCGGTTTTCACCCGACATGAAATGGCTGGTCACGGCCGCCAACCGCCTCAACCATGTGGACTTCTACCGTTGGGACGGCAAGGAGCTCACGCTCGTGCAGCGCGTGTCCACTGGCAAGACGCCAAGCCACCTGTGGATTGATGCCGGCAGCCGCACGGTGTATTCGACCATGCAGGATAGCGATGAGCTGGTGGCCATCGATATATCGACGCAAAAGATCAAGTGGCGTACGAAGACAGGTGCCATGCCGGCGGATGTGTACGGCAGCCCGGACGGCAAGCATCTTTTTGTCGGCCTTACCGGCAGCGATAGCGTGGAGGTCTTCGATATTGCCGGTGAGCAGCCGCGCAGCGTGCAACGCATCAAGACGGGAGATGGCGCCCATGCCTTTCGCGCTGCGGGCGATGGCCGCCATTTGTTCGTGAGCAACCGAGTGGCCAATACCATCAGCAAGATCGACATGCAGGCGCTGCGCGTGGTGGATGGCTATCCGGCGCCCGGCGGGCCGGACTGCATGGATGTCTCGGCGGATGGCCGCTGGCTCTACGTCAGCGCCCGCTGGGCGCGCAAGATGCTCGTGATCGACACGGTGGAGCGCAAGGTGGCACGGGCCGTTCAAGTGGGCAAGTCTCCCCACGGCGTTTGGACACTCCGACATGCCAAGCGCTGAGCCACGCGGCCGCTCCCCCGGAGCACGGCGGACGTGGCATATTTGTTGTGCTTCAATTTTGATAGCTGCTTGCGCTTATCCAGCAAGCGCTACAGGCCAAAATGACTGCAAAGGCGCGGTGTACCTGACTTTTGACACTGGCCACATGGGCGTTGCGCATCTGGTGGCCGAGGTGCTGCAGCGCCAGCAGGTCAAGGCGACCTTCTTTGCCGCAGACGAACCGACTCAGACGGGCGGCAGCAGCCTGGATGGCTACTGGGCGCCCTGGTGGCGCGCGCGCGCTGCAGAAGGGCACGAGTTCGCATCGCACACGCTGCACCATGTGTACTGGCGTGCCGACCAGGGGACGCCGCTGCAGCCGCGGTTCAAGGTCAGGCCATCGGCCGGTCCTCAGGCAGGTCAGGACCTGACGATGACGGGGGCGCAATACTGCGCACAGATCGATGGCGCTGCGAGCCGGTTGCGTGTCCTGACGGGCCGGGAGCCGCTCCCGCTATTCCGCGCGCCGGGCGGCAAGACCTCGCAGCGCCTGCTGGAGGCTGCCAAATCCTGCGGTTATACGCATGTGGGATGGAGTGCTGCAGGGTTCCTCGGGGACGAGCTGCCCAGTGACCACTACAGCAATGCGGCCCTGCTGGAGCGCGCGTTGCGCACCGTTCGTGACGGCGACATCCTGCTGGCGCATCTGGGCATCTGGTCACGCAAGGATCCATGGGCACCCGCTGTGCTGGAACCTCTCGTCAAAGGCCTGAAGGCGCGGGGCCTGTGCTTCCGCACGCTGCGCGAGCATCCTGTGTACGGAGCACAAGCGCAGAGAAAATGACACAACGCCCGGCTATGCTGCCGCGCACCCACGTAACGCCACGGTGACTCATGTCAGGGCTGACCAATTTATTCGATACCGCGCAGCAATGGCTGTTCGAGACGCTGGTACAGCCCGCGCTCTTCATGCTGGGCCAGGCCAATGTGCTGGAGGACGGTTATGCCGCCACCGGATGGCTGCTGGTGGGACTGCTGCAACTGGGGGTGATGGTCGCGGTGATCGGGCCTTTGGAGCGTTGGCGCCCGGTGGAGCCGTTGCGCGACCGTGGTGCCGTGCACGTGGACATGCTTTACACGCTGATCCATCGCCTGGGTCTTTTTCGCCTGGCACTGTTCTTCACCACGGAGCCTCTGTGGAATGCACTGTTTGGCGCCCTGCGCGCCCATGGCTGGAAGACCCTGCAGCTGGATGCGCTCTGGCCGGGTGTCTCCGACTTGCCTGTCGTGAGCCTGCTGCTGTACCTGCTGGTGTTCGACTTCGTGGACTATGGGATCCACCGCGGCCAGCACCGCTTTGAATGGTGGTGGAGGCTGCATGCGCTCCACCATTCGCAGCGGCAGATGACGATGTGGAGCGACAACCGCAACCATCTGCTGGACGATCTGCTGCGCGATGCCATCATCGTGTTCGTCGCGCAGTGCATTGGTGTGGCGCCGGGGCAGTTTGTCGCCATCGTGGCCCTCACGCAGCTCAGCGAGAACCTGCACCACGCCAACCTGCGCCTGTGGTTCGGCCAGGTGGGTGAGCGCCTGTGGGTCAGCCCGCGTTTCCACCGCATGCACCACGCCATGGGCCTGGGCCCTGAAGCTGCGCCTGGGCAGGGAACCCACCAGCACCCGCATGCGGCAGTGCCGGGGGGCAATAACTTCGGCGTGTTGTTGCCGTGGTGGGACATGTTGTTCGGTACGGCCAACCTCGAGCACCGCTACGAGCCCACGGGCGTGCGCGACCAGGTGGAGGCGGACGCGGACGGCCGCGTGCGTGATTACGGGCGGGGGTTCTGGGCGCAGCAGTGGCGCGGCCTGCTGCGGCTGGTGGGGCGGGCGTAGAGAGCCGATCGCGCTATGCTCGCGCGCATGGGGCTTTTCATCGATTCGTTCTGGCGCGCAGTGGGCTATTGCCTGATGCCGCGCGTCATTGCGCTGTCGCTGCTGCCGCTGGTGCTGATCACGGTGGTGGCGCTGGGCGGCGGCTATCTGTTCTGGACAACTGCCGTGGACTGGACGCAGACGGCGCTGGAAAGCTCCACCTGGCTGGGCCTGCTGTGGGGGTGGCTGCACAACTTTGGCGTGGATAACCTCACCGTGGCGCTGGCGCCGCTGCTGGTGCTCATGGGAGCCACGCCACTGATCGTCATTGTCTGTGTGCTTGCGGTGGCGGTGTTGATGGCCCCTGCCATCGTGACTCTGGTGGCGCAGCGGCGTTTTTCGCAACTGCAGCGCAAGCGGGGCGGTTCATTCCTCGCCAGCGTGCTGTGGTCTCTGGGGGCGACCATCGCGGCGCTCATTGCGCTGGTGCTGTCCATGCCGCTGTGGCTGGTCCCGCCGCTGGTGTTGATCCTGCCTCCACTCATCTGGGGATGGCTCACCTACCGTGTCATGGCCTTTGACGCACTGGCCGAACACGCGAGCAAGCCGGAGCGGCAGGAGATTTTCAAGCGCCATCAGCTCAGCCTGCTGAGCATTGGCGTGCTGAGCGGATTTCTAGGGGCCGCGCCCGGCATTGTCTGGGCGTCGGGCGTGGTGTTCGCAGCGGCGTTCCTCGTCCTGGTGCCGATCGCCATCTGGATCTATACGCTGGTGTTCGCCTTCTCATCGCTGTGGTTCACGCATTTCTGTCTGGCCGCGCTGCAACAGCTGCGCGAGCAGCGAGGCGAACGGCCGCCGGGCGATACGCCTGCAACCGCCGCGCCCGCAACGCCAGCGTCTTCTTTGCCATCCTCGTCTCACCTGCAGGACAACCCATGACACCGGCTTTCGGCCTCATCATCGTTGGCGATGAAATCCTCTCGGGCAAGCGGGCGGACAAGCACCTCGCCAAGGTCATCGAACTGCTGGCGGCACGCGGGCTTGCGCTGTCCTATGCGGACTACGTAGGCGACGACCGTCCACGCATCACGGCGGCGCTGCAGCGGGCCTTTGCCTCGTCGGACATCGTGTTCAGTTGCGGCGGCATTGGTGCCACTCCCGACGACCACACGCGCCAGTGCGCGGCGGCCGCATTGCAACGTCCGCTGGTCCTGCACCCCGAGGCCAAGCGCCTAATCACCGAGCGCATGCAGGATGTGGCACGGGAGCAGGGCGAGGCGTTCGACCCCGACCGCGCCGACAATCTGCATCGGCTGAACATGGGCGTTTTTCCTGAGGGCGCGCGCATCATTCCCAACCCTTACAACAAGATCCCCGGCTTCTCGTGTGACGGCCCTGGGGGCGGCATGGTGCATTTCGTGCCGGGGTTCCCGGTCATGGCTTGGCCTATGGTGGACTGGGCACTCCAGCATTACTGTGCCCCGTGGTTCAACCAGCAGCCGCAGATGGAGCGCTCCGTCGTGCTTTACGGCGCGATGGAAGCCGCGCTGACCCCGCTCATGGAGCGGGTCGAGGCCGGACATCCGGGGATCAAGGTGTTCAGCCTGCCGAGCGTGGACCATCCGGTGCACGGGCGCCATGTGGAATTGGGCGTCAAGGGGGCCGCTGCCTTGGTGCCTGCCGCGTGGCAGGCGCTGCAAGAAGGTTTGCACCAAACAGGTGCATCTATAGGCCCTGAAATGGTGCGCAAATGGTAAGAAGGCGGACCACTTAAAATCCTGCACGCGTTTGGTGCGCCGTCGCAGGGCTCTGCGCCCGGCTTGCCCCGTACGGGTGTCCCCATTCGCTGGCACGCAAACTGCTTTTCTGTGCGCATCATTGTTGATGAGCACTTCTATCCCTGGAGAACCCTGATGGCCAAGACCGTTGCAGACGTGATGAAGATGGTGAAGGAAAACGAAGTCAAGTTCGTGGACTTCCGCTTCACGGATACCCGCGGCAAGGAACAGCACGTCACCGTGCCGATCTCGCACTTCGACGAAGACAAGTTCGCCTCGGGCCATGCGTTCGACGGCTCGTCGGTCGCCGGCTGGAAGGGTATCGAGGCGTCGGACATGCTGCTCATGCCCGATCCGAACACCGCCAACATCGACCCGTTCTTCGAAGAAACCACCATGATCATGGCGTGTGACGTGGTGGAGCCGGCCGACGGCAAGGCCTACGACCGCGACCCGCGCTCCATCGCCAAGCGCGCTGAGGCGTACCTGAAGGCCTCCGGCATGGGCGACACGGCCTACTTCGGCCCGGAGCCCGAGTTCTTCATCTTCGACGGCGTGCGCTGGAGCACCGATCCCAACCACACCTTCTACGAGATCGAAGAGTACGAAGCCCCCTGGAACACCGGCTCCAAGCTCGAAGGTGGCAACCGCGGCCACCGTCCCACCACCAAGGGCGGCTATTTCCCCGTGCCTCCGGTCGACAGCACGCAGGACATGCGCGCCGAGATGTCCCTGATCCTTGAATCCCTGGGCATTCCGGTCGAGGTGTTCCACCACGAAGTGGCCGGTGCCGGCCAGAACGAGATCGGCACCCGGTTCAGCACGCTGGTGGAGCGTGCCGACTGGACCATGCTGCAGAAGTACGTGATCCACAACGTGGCCAATGCCTACGGCAAGACCGCCACCTTCATGCCCAAGCCCTACCACGGCGACAACGGCTCGGGCATGCACGTGCACCAGTCGGTCTGGAAGGACGGCAAGAACCTGTTCGCCGGCGACGGCTATGCGGGTCTGTCGGACTTCGCGCTGTACTACATCGGCGGCATCATCAAGCACGCCCGCGCACTGAACGCCATCACGAACCCGGGCACCAACAGCTACAAGCGTCTGGTGCCGCACTTCGAGGCGCCGGTGAAGCTGGCTTACTCGGCCAAGAACCGCTCGGCCTCCATCCGCATCCCGTTCGTGGCCAACCCGAAGGGCCGCCGTGTGGAAGCGCGCTTCCCCGATCCGCTGATGAACCCCTACCTGGGCTTTGCGGCCCTGCTGATGGCGGGTCTGGACGGCGTGGAAAACAAGATCCACCCGGGCGAAGCCGCTACCAAGGACCTGTACCACCTGCCGCCCGAGGAAGACAAGCTGGTGCCCACCGTGTGCCACAGCCTGGACCAGGCGCTGGAAGCGCTGGACAAGGACCGCGCGTTCCTGACCAAGGGCGGCGTGTTCACCGACTCCATGCTCGACGCCTACATCGAGCTGAAGATGCAGGAAGTCACGCGCTTCCGCATGGCCGTGCATCCCGTCGAGTACGACATGTACTACTCGCTGTGATGGCAGGGGCTTAGGCCCCCGGCTGTTGTCAACAGGGCGGCTCCGGCCGCCTTTTTCTATGGACGGGCTGCATGCCGGGTTGACGGAGCACGGCAGCCCGTCGCACCAAAACCGCAGCGTTGGGCCGCCGCAATTGGCGGGTTGGAATGATTGGGGGATACTCACCGGCACCGCGCATGCCCGACGCATGCCATGTGAGGAATTCGATGAAAAGCACTTTGTTCGCCCTGACCGTTATCGCCGCCGTGCTGCAGCCCGCCTGGGCGCAGGACCGCATCTACCGCTGCGGCAACGAATACACCAACAACGCCACGCAGGCCAAGGAGCGCGGCTGCAAGCTCGTGGAAGGTGGCAATGTGACGGTGCTGCAGGGTTCGCGCCCGGCGGCGGCCTCCTCGGGCGGCAGCGCCGGCGCTTCCGGTGCCAGCGCCAGCAGTTCGCCCGCGAACGCTCCGCGCGTGGGCGCGGCCGACCAACGTGCGCGCGACGCCGATGCGCGCGCCATCCTGGAGTCTGAACTGAGCAAGGCGGAAACCCGCCTGGCCGAGTTGCGCAAGGAGTACAACGACGGCTCGCCCCAGCGCACGGCGCTGGAGCTGCGCAACCCGCAGGGCTACATCGAGCGCACGGCCGAGCTCAAGGCCAGTGTGGCTCGGGCCGAGGCCGATGTGGCCGGCATCAAGCGCGAACTCTCGCGCCTGAACAAGTAAGCGCCGCGGTCCCTGCGTGCGGCACAAAGGCGCGATCATCCAAGAGCCCACCCCAACGGACCGCTACCAGGCGCTGGACCTCGTCTCCACGCTGATTGCCGTGCTGCACCCCGGCGGGGCGGCTATCTTCGTCAACGCAGCGCTGGAAAACGCCCTGGGCCTGTCGCGCCGCACGCTGGAAGGCGTGGACTTCGCCGGCCTGTTCACCGATCCGACCATCCTGCAGACGGCGCTGGCCGGCGCGCGCGGGCGCGACTTCGCGGCGCTGCGCTTCGAAGCCGTGCTGCGCCGCTCGCCGCAGGAGCCTTTGCCGGTGCACGCCAGCGTGGCGGTGGTGGAGCACAGCGGCGATGTGATCGTGGAGCTGTGGCCCCTGGAGGCGCAGGCGCGCCAGGACCGCGAGGAGCGGCTGCGTGAGCAGGCGCAGGCCAACAAGGAGCTGATCCGCAATCTGGCGCACGAGATCAAGAACCCGCTGGGCGGCATCCGAGGGGCGGCGCAGCTGCTGGAGATGGAGCTGGAAAGCCGCGACTTGACCGAGTACACCCAGGTCATCATCCACGAGGCCGACCGCCTGCAAAGCCTGGTGGATCGGCTGCTGGCGCCGCACCGCCACCCGCACCTCGTCGGCGATGTGAATATCCACGAGGTCTGCGAGCGCGTGCGCTCCCTGGTACTGGTCGAGCATCCGCAGGGCCTGGCCGTGCTGCGCGACTATGACACCTCCATCCCTGAGTTTCGCGGCGACCGCGCGCAGCTCATCCAGGCCGTGCTGAACATCGTGCAGAACGCGGCGCAGGCGTTGCACGAGCGCATTGCCGCGGGCGACGCGGTCATCACGCTGCGCACGCGCGTGGCGCGGCAGGTCACGTTCGGGCGCCAACGCTACCGGCTGGCATTGGAATTGCATGTCATCGACAACGGACCGGGCGTGCCCGAAGCCATCAAGGAGCGGATCTTCTATCCGCTGGTGACGGGGCGGGACGGGGGATCGGGACTGGGCTTGACGCTGGCGCAAACCTTTGTGCAGCGACACCATGGGCTCATTGAGTGCGAGAGCCAGCCGGGCCGCACCGACTTCCGCATCCTCATACCACTGCCTTGAGTCCCTGACACGCACGACCCCAACGGGTAAAGGTAAAGGGAGCTGGAACACATGAAGCCGATCTGGATAGTAGACGACGACCCTTCGATCCGCTTCGTCCTCGAAAAGGCCCTGGCGCGCGAAAACCTGCCCACGCGCAGCTTCACGCAGGCGCGCGATGTACTGGACGCTCTGGCCGATGTGGCCGCGGGCGACCCCACCCACCAGGGACCGCAGGTCCTGGTGAGCGATATCCGCATGCCGGGCGGCTCCGGCCTGCAACTGCTGGAGAAGGTGCGCGGCCTGCAACCCGGTCTGCCGGTCATCGTGATGACGGCGTATTCCGACCTGGACAGCGCCGTGTCCGCCTTCCAGGGCGGCGCCTTCGAATACCTGCCCAAGCCGTTCGACCTGCCCAAGGCGGTGGAGTTGATCCGCCGCGCCGTGGAGGAGAGCCAGCGCGAGGAGGTCGCCGAGCAGCAGCTCACCGCCATGCCCGAGATGCTGGGCCAGGCACCCGCCATGCAGGACGTGTTCCGCGCCATCGGCCGGCTGAGCCAGAGCGTGGTCACGGTGCTGATCACGGGCGAATCCGGCTCGGGCAAGGAACTCGTGGCACGCGCGCTGCACAAGCACTCGCCCGTGGCGGGGGGGCCCTTCGTGGCCATCAACACTGCGGCCATCCCGAAGGACCTGCTGGAGAGCGAGCTCTTCGGCCACGAGCGCGGTGCCTTCACGGGTGCGCAGACGCAGCGGCGCGGGCGCTTCGAGCAGGCCGAGGGCGGCACGCTGTTCCTCGATGAAATCGGCGACATGCCCTTCGACCTGCAGACGCGCCTGCTGCGCGTGCTGTCGGACGGGCAGTTCTACCGCGTGGGTGGCCATGCCGCCGTGAAGGCCAATGTGCGCGTGATCGCCGCTACGCACCAGAACCTGGAGCAGCGCGTGAAGGACGGCGCCTTCCGCGAGGACCTGTTCCACCGCCTCAACGTGATCCGCCTGCGCCTGCCGGCGCTGCGCGAGCGCAGCGAGGACGTGGCCATGCTGACGCGCTACTTCCTGCAGCGCAGCGCACGGCAACTGGGCGTGGAGCCCAAGCGCATCTCCGACGCGGCGCTGGCCCTGCTCACACGCTTTGCCTTCCCCGGCAACGTGCGCCAGCTGGAGAACATCTGCCACTGGCTGACGGTGATGGCGCCCGCGCAGGTCATCTCGGCGCAGGACCTGCCGCCCGAGGTGCTGGAGGCCACGCCGCATCCCGCCGCGCCGTTGCAGGGCGGGGTGGACGAGGTCGCCGCTGGCGCGACGAGCGTGTCGGCCCCCGCGCTGCCGCCTGCGCCGGCGGGCACGCGCTCCGACCAGTCTGCGGCCCTGGATGGCATGGGCTGGGAGCCCGCGCTGGTGAGCGAGGCCCAGCAGCTGCTGCGCAGCGGCCAGGCCGACGTGTGGGACGTGCTCACGCGGCGTTTCGAGTCGCGCCTGATCCGCACGGCGCTGCAGGCCACGCACGGGCGGCGCATGGAAGCAGCGCAGCGCCTGGGCATCGGCCGCAACACCATCACGCGCAAGATCCAGGAACTGGGCCTGGATGCGCACGATGATGAGTGAAACAAGGCGCTGGCGCTTTAAGGACAAGCGCTAGTAGCTATTGATTCGATAGCATAAGACCTTGTGGCGCGCATGCACAGCGTGCGCGTGAGTCCTACAGGCAGGGGCTGCCGTCACCGACCCGATGGTGCCCGGGGGGCTTCAACAATGAATTCATTGTTCAACCAACCGGAGTCGATACATGTCGGATTTCAAGGATGCCAATCGTGACCCCCTGACCAATGAACCGGGGGCCCACCCCATCGGCACGGGCGTAGGCGCCGCGGGCGGAGCCGTTGCGGGCGCCGCCACGGGCGCCATCGGCGGCCCCATCGGTGCTGCCGTGGGCGGTGTGGCGGGAGCCGTTGTCGGCGGTCTGGCCGGCAAGGCGGCGGCCGAGGCGGTCAACCCCACGGCCGAGGACGCCTACTGGCGTGAAACCTACCAGCGCGAACCGTACTACGTGACCGGCCGGGCCTACGAAGAATACCGCCCCGCCTATGAGATGGGCTGGAGCGCCGCCAGCCGCTACCCCGGTGATTTTGAAACGGTAGAGCCCGAACTGTCGCGCGACTGGGGCCGCGCACGGGCCCAAAGCTCGCTGGAATGGGCGCAGGCCCAGCCCGCCGCGCGCGCCGCGTGGGACCGCGTGCGCCGCAACCCCACGGTGACCGCGTCGGGCACCGCGGCAGGCGCCACGCTGATGGACAACGAGGACGTGGTGGACGTGCTGGACGATCTGCTGGAATGCAGCCGCGACGGCGAGTACGGGTTTCGCACCTCGGCCGAGCGTGCGGAATCGCCCGAACTCAAGAGCCTGCTGGAGCGCCGCGCCCAGGAATGCGCAACCGCCGCCACGGAGCTGGAGAGCGCGATCCGCAGCCATGGCGGCGAGCCCTCCAGCGGCGGCACCATGGCCGGCGCGCTGCACCGCGGCTGGGTGTCGGTGAAGGCGGCGCTGAGTACCTATGACGACAAGGCCGTGCTGGAAGAGTGCGAGCGCGGCGAGGACGTCGCCGTGGCCCGCTACAACAAGGCGCTGGAGAACGCACTGCCACCTGCCGTGCGCACCTTGGTCGAGCGCCAGGCCCAGGGTGTGAAGCGCAACCACAACGAAGTGCGCGCGCTGCGCAACCGTTACCAGGCCGCGTCCTGATGGCCTTTAGCGCGGGCGCCTGTCGCCCGCGTTGGCCACCTGTCAGCCCAGCGACACCACGACCGGCGCGTGGTCGCTGGGCTGCGGATTTTTGCGCGGCGCGCGGTCGATGCGGCAGGCCGTCACGGAGGGCCGCAGCGCAGCGCTGACCAGGATGTGGTCGATGCGCAGCCCGCGGTTCTTCTGAAACCCCAGCATGCGGTAGTCCCACCACGAGTAGCTCTTCTCGGGCTGATCGAACAGGCGGAAGGCGTCGGTCAGGCCGAGCCCCAGCAAGTCCTGGAAGTGCTGGCGCTCCTCTACCGTGTGGTGGATGGTGTCCTTCAAGCCCACGGGATCGAAGGAGTCGCGGTCCTCGGGAGCCACGTTGAAGTCGCCCACCAGCACCAGCCGCGGATGCGCGGCCAGCTCGGTGCGCAGCCAGTCGCGCAGCGCCTCCAGCCACAGCAGCTTGTAGCTGAACTTCTCGGTCCCTGGCGCCTGGCCATTCACAAAGTAGCAGTTCACCATACGCAGCGGGCCTTCAGGCGTATCCAGCGTAGCGGCGATGACGCGGGCCTGCTCGTCGCCATGGCCCGGGATATTGCGCACCACGTCGCGCAGCGGCGTGCGGCTGAGGATGGCCACGCCGTTATAGGTCTTCTGGCCGAAGCACACCGCGTGGTAGCCCGCTGCTTCGAAGGCGTCGTGCGGAAATTTCTCGTCCACCAGCTTGAGCTCTTGCAGGCCAATGGCGTCCACGGGGTTGGCCTCCAGCCAGGCCAACACCTGCGGCAGGCGCACGGAGAGGGAATTGATGTTCCAGGTGGCGATTTGCATGTTTTTGGCCTCCAGCGCTTTTGCAGCAAGCGCAAGCAGCTATCAAAAATATAGTGAGAAGTGCGCGGGCGTCAGCCGCGGCGCTCGAAGGTCACGAAGGCGTAGGGCAGGCCGCCCGCGCCCACATGGCTGCTGCGGGCCGTTTCCACCCATTCCGGTCCCAGGGCCGGCGAGTAGGCATCGCCCTCGTAGTCCCGCGCGATCTCGGTAACCTCGACGCGCGTGGCCAGGGGCAGGGCCTGGGTGTAGATCTGCGCGCCGCCGATGACCCATGCCGTGGTGCTGCCGGACTGCTGGGCCAAGGCGAGTGCCTCAGGCAGGCTGGATGCGCGCTGGACGCCGCTTTCCTGCCAGTCGGCCTGGCGCGTCACGACGATGTTGGCGCGGCCCGGCAGCGGCCGAAAGCGCGGGGGCAGCGAGTCCCAGGTCTTGCGGCCCATGATCACCGGGTGGCCCTGCGTGACCGCCTTGAAATGCGCCAGGTCTTCGGGCAAGTGCCAGGGCATGGTGCCGTCCTTGCCGATCACGCCGTTGGCGGCGCGTGCGTAGATCAGGTTCACTTGCATGGCTGTTCGTCCCGCCTCAGACCGCCACCGGCGCCTTGATGGCGGGGTGGTGTTCGTAGCCCACCACTTCGAAGTCTTCGTAGGCGTAATCAAAGATGGATGCGGGCCGGCGCTTGATCTGCAGCGTCGGGTAGGCGTAGGGCTGGCGTGCCAGCTGGGTCTGCACCTGCTCGAAATGGTTGCTGTAGATATGGCAGTCGCCGCCGGTCCAGATGAAGTCGCCCACCTGCAGGTCGCACTGCTGCGCCACCATGTGCGTGAGCAGCGCGTACGACGCGATGTTGAACGGCACGCCCAGGAAGATGTCTGCGCTGCGCTGGTAGAGCTGGCAGCTCAGTTTGCCCGGCTCACCAGCCACCTGCGATGGCGCCACGTAGAACTGGAAGAACGCGTGGCAGGGCATGAGCGCCATCCGGTCCAGCTCGGCCACGTTCCAGGCGCTCACGATGATGCGGCGGCTGTCGGGGTGGGTCTTGAGGGTGTCGATCACCTGCTGGATCTGGTCGATGTGGCCGCCGTCCGGCGTGGGCCAGCTGCGCCACTGCACGCCGTACACGGGGCCCAGGCTGCCGTCGTCGCGCGCCCACTCGTCCCAGATGGTGCAGCCGCGCTCCTGCAGCCAGCGCACGTTGCTGTCGCCGCGCAGGAACCACAGCAGCTCCAGGATGATGGACTTGAGGTGCACCTTCTTGGTGGTCACCAGGGGAAAGCCTTCGGCCAGGTCAAAGCGCATCTGGTGGCCGAACACGCTCCTGGTGCCCGTGCCCGTGCGGTCGCCCTTGGCCGTGCCGTGCTCGAACACATGGCGCATCAGGTCTTCGTATTGGTGGCGGATGGGGCTTGGGGTCATGGTCTTGAATGAAAAGTGGCTCCAGCGCTTGCTAGACAAGCGCCAACAGCTCTCATTTTTGAAGAATGCAGCCCGGGTTCATGAGGCCCTGCGGGTCCAGGGCCTGCTTGATGGCGCGCATCAGCCCCAGGGCCACGGGCGACTTGTACTGGGCCAGCTTGTCGGCCTTGAGCACGCCCACGCCGTGCTCGGCCGAGAACGAGCCGTCGAACTGCGCCACCGCGTCGTACACCAGGGCGTTGACGCGGTCTTCCTGCGTGCGCAGGAACTCCCGCGCATCGCCACCCGCGGGCGCCTGTACGTTGTAGTGCAGATTGCCGTCGCCCAGGTGGCCGAAGTTGACCAGGCGCACGCCGGGAATCTCGCGCTGCAGCAGCGCATCGGTGTGCTCCACGAACGCGGGGATGCGCGACGCGGCGATCGAGATGTCGTGCTTGATGTTCAGGCCTTCTTCGGCCTGGGCCAGCGGAATGCTCTCGCGGATATGCCACAGCTCATGCGCTTGCGACAGGCTCTCGGCGACCACGGCGTCGAGCACGCAGCCGTCCTCGAAGGCCAGTTCCAGCAGCGCCTCGAAGCGCTGGCGCGCGTGTTCTTCGGATTCGCTGTCGCTGTTTTCCAGCAGCACGTAATAGGGCGGCGCGCCGTCCAGCCCGGCGAACGGCACGCGCAACTGCGGCATGTGCTTGATGACCAGCGACAGCGCGAACTGCCCCATCACTTCGAATCCCGTGAGCCCGGCCCCCAGGTGCTGGTGCGACAGGCCCAGCAGGCGCACGGCCGCCGCCATCGACGGCACGGCGGCCCAGGCGGTGAGCTGCGCGGCGGGCTGGGGGAAGAGCTTCATGGTGGCCGCGGTGATGATGCCGAGCGTGCCTTCGCTACCGATGTACAGGTCGCGCAGGTCGTAGCCAGTGTTGTCCTTGCGCAGGCCCGAGAGGCCGTTCCACACCTCGCCCTGGGGCGTGACCACCTCCAGGCCCAGGCACAGCTCGCGCGTGTTGCCGTAGCGCACCACCTGCGTGCCGCCGGCATTGGTGGACAGGTTGCCGCCGATGGTGCAACTGCCTTCTGCGGCTAGCGACAGCGGGAACAGCAGATCGGCTTTCTCGGCCGTCTCCTGCAGGGCCTGCAATATGCAGCCGGCCTCCACCGTCATGGTGAGGTTGTCGCGGTCGATGGCGCGCACCGCATTCATGCGCGTGAGGCTCAGCACCACCTGTGTGCCGCTGCCGTCGGGCGTGCTGCCCACCGACAGGCCGGTGTTGCCGCCTTGCGGCACGATCGCCGCGCCGGCATCGGCACAGGCGCGCACCACTGCTGCCACCTCGGCCGTGCAGCCCGGGCGCACCACGGCCAGGGACTTGCCATGGGAGCGCTTGCGCCAGTCCTGTTCATAGGCGGCAAGGTCGCCCTCGGTCAGTACATGGGCGGCGCCGACGATCCGGCGCAGGGTGTCGAGCAGAGCAGTGGTCATGGCGGTCAATCCAGTCGATGTCAGGCAAAGGCTCCGTATGCTCAGGCAGGCGCGGCGGCGCGGGCCGCCTTGGCGGCACGCTGGCGCAGCCGCACATGCAGCGCGCAGGCGGTGAACAGCAGCAGGCACAGCACGATCTCCAGGCCCGCCAGCCAGTTGCCGGGCGCCGGGTCGCTCCAGGCGCGCACCACCCCTTCGGTGAAATACAGCCACACCAGCAGGCTGACCCAGCGATAGGTGTACATGCGCCGCTTGAGCAGTCCGGCCAGCGGCACCGCCAGCGGCAGGGCCTTGAGCGCCAGCCACGAGCCGCCCGGGCGCACCGGCGCCAGCCACAGCTCCCAGGCCAGGCACAGCACGATCAGCGCCGCCAGGCTGCCCACGGCCAGCCAGCGCGTGGCCGCCACGTCGGTGGCGATGTGCAGGGCGGGGGCGGGGGGCAGGGTTTCGCGATGCATGGGGCTGGCATCATATCGGTCATGTCGTTGTCCCTACAGTCCATTGCAGTGCGTGCCGAGGAGTGGCTGGTGGAGCTTTCCCACTTCCCCTGGCGCACCACCGCGCAGACGCTGCGCGAACGCTTTCGCGAGGACCGCCTGGGGCTGACGGCCAGCAGCCTCACCTTCACCACGCTGCTGTCGCTGGTGCCGTTCGTGACGGTGGCGCTGGCCATGTTCACCGTGTTCCCCATGTTTGCCGAGATGCAGCTCGTGCTGCAGCGCTGGCTGGTGGACAGCCTGGTGCCCGACAGCATCTCGCGCCCGGTGCTGGGCTACCTCACGCAGTTCGCCGCCAAGGCGCATGGCCTGGGCGCGGCGGGCTTGTCCATCCTCATGGTGACCGCGCTGGCGCTGATCCTCACCATCGATCGCACGCTCAACAACATCTGGCGCGTGCAGCGCCTGCGCCCGCTGGGCCAGCGTGTGCTGATCTACTGGGCCGCGCTCACGCTTGGTCCGCTGGTGCTGGCGGCCAGCCTGGCGCTGACCACCTCGGTCGCCAGCGCCGCGTCGCGCGGTATCGGCGACACGTTGCCGGGCGGAGCACGCCTGCTGTTCGATGCGATCGAGTTCTTCGTGCTGGCCGCCGGCATGGCGGCGCTGTACCGCTATGTGCCCAACACCCAGGTGCACTGGCGCCACGCCTGGGCGGGTGGGGTGTTCGTCGCCGTGGGCATCGAGCTGGCCAAGAAAGTGCTGTCGCTGTACCTGGCGTCGGTACCCACCTATTCGGTGCTGTACGGCACGTTCGCCACGCTGCCCATCTTGCTGCTGTGGGTGTACGTGGCCTGGGTCATCGTGCTGCTGGGTGCGGTGGTGGCCGCCTATCTACCGAGCCTGCTCGCCGGCGTGGCGCGCTGCGCCACGGGCGAGGGCTGGGCCTTCTTGCTGGCCGTGGAGGTGCTGCAGCAGCTGCACCGCGCGCGCCAGCAACCGCCCCACGGGCTGAGCGTGCTGGAGCTGGCCCAGCGGCTGCGCGTGGATGTGCTGCAGGTGGGGTCCGTGCTGCCGGTGCTGGCGGCGCTGGATTGGGTGGTGCGGGTGGACGAGACGGCCGCCGACGGGTCCGACGCAGCCGACGCACGCTACGTGCTGCTGGCCGAGCCAGCCACCACGCACATGGAGCCGCTGGTGCAACGCCTGCTGCTGGCGCGCACCCCGCCGCTGGAGCGCCTGTGGGCGCACACGGGGCTGGAGGTGCTCACGCTGGCCGACGTGCTGCCGCGCGAGTCCGTGCAGCGGCCACCTGAGATGCTCCTTAAACGATAGCTGTTAGCGCTTGATGGGTAAGCGCTAGAGGCTGTTTTGGCCTAAATCTTGCGCGGCCGCCGCGCCGTGCAGTACCGCGCCCTCCAACGTGGCGGGGTAGGGCCCTGCCACGTAGTCGCCGCAGGCCTGCAGGCCGGGCGCAATCACGCGCGGCGGGCGCGCCAGGGCGGGCGTGCAGGCAAAGGTGGCGCGCTTTTCCACCACCGTCTGCACCACGCGCAGACCGGGCAAGGCCAGGTCCTCGGCCGCCTGGGCCAGCACGTCGCGCTCCAGCGCGGCGCGCTCGCCCTCGAAGGCGCTGACCACGAACGCCAGCAGCCCGGCCGGGCCGCCCAGCAGCGCGCGGTCGAAGACGAACTGCGCGGGCCGTTGTGCCCGCGCGCGCAGCGCCAGCATGGGGCGGGGCAGCAGCGGGGTGCGCGCTCCCGGCAGTTCGGCATACACGGTGGCGATGGCGCCAAAGCGCAGTGCCTGCGCACCGGCGGCCCAGGTCTGCAGGGCGGGGCGCTCGGCTGCGGGCACGGCGGCGTCGGCCACCAGGCGGGCGGACTCGGTGCTGCTGGTGGCCAGCAGCACGGCGTCGAACGCGCAGCCGTCCACGCGCCAGCCGGTCTCGTCGCGTGCGAGTGCCTGCACGCGTTGGCCGCGGTGCACCGCGTGGCCGCGCTGCTGCAGCCAGTGCGCCGCGGGCTCGGGGAACAGCGCGCCCAGGTCGGTGCGCGGCAGCAGCAAGTGGGAGCCGCCCCGGCCGGCGAACAGGCTGTCGTGCAGCACGCGCAGGAACACCTGGCCGCAGGAATCTTGCACGGGCGTGTTCAACGCCGACACGCACAGCGGCGCGATGAACTCGTCCACCAGCCGCTGCGGCAGGCCTGCGCACAAGTCCGCCACGCTGGTGCCCGGTGCACACCGGAACCCCGCCAGCCGCCAGCGTGCGGCGCGCGCCAGCAGGGCCGCACGCTCGCGCAGGCTCCAGCCGCGTGCGCGGGCGATGCCGGCCAGCGCATCCCAGGGCGGCGGGGCATCGGGCAGGGCCAGGCCGCTGCCGTCGGGGAACACCAGCGCCAGGGGTAGGCGCAGCAGGGCGGAGTCGGGCGTGACGCCCACGGCGCGCATCAGGCGCAGGCATTCGGCATAGGCGCCGATGAGGATGTGCTGGCCGTTGTCCAGCACCAGGGGCGAGCCGTCCGCGCGCTGGGCGGCCACGGCACGCGCCCGCCCGCCCAGGGTGCGGCTGGCCTCGAACACGCTGACCGTGTGGCCCGCCTGGACCGCATGCACGGCCGCGGCCATGCCGGCCCAGCCGGCGCCGACGATGGCAACCTTCACATCATCCCCAGCGCCTGCACCTTCCAGGCCAGCCAGAACTTGCGCAGCGGCGTGAGGCTGGTGCGCTGGTGCAGCACCTGGAAGTTGTCGGCCTCGATCTCGCGCAGCAGCGTGCGGTAGATGCTGGCCATCATCAGGCCGGGCTTCTGCGCGCGCCGATCCACGTCGGGCAGCAGCGCCAGCGCCTGGTCGTAGAAGAGGTGCGCGCGCTCGGCCTGAAAGCGCATCAGCGTGGTGAAGCGCTCGGAGTACTCGCGCTTGGTGATCTCGTGCGCCTTCACATCGAACTGCTGCAGCTCGGAAATGGGCAGGTAGATGCGCCCGCGCATGGCGTCCTCGCCCACGTCGCGGATGATGTTGGTGAGTTGGAACGCCAGGCCCAGCTTGTGCGCGTACTGCGTGGTGCGCTCATCTTGCTGGCCGAAGATGCGCGCCGCCACCTCGCCCACCACGCCGGCCACCAGGTGGCAGTAGCGCGCCAGGCCCGCGAAGTCCAGGTAGCGCGTCTGCTCCAGGTCCATCTGGCAGCCCTCGATCACGGCCAGCAGGTGGCGCTGTTCGATGCCGTAGGCGGCCGCATGCGGCATCAGCGCCTGCATCACCGGGTGGCTGGGCTGCCCGGCAAAGGCCTTGGCCACCTCGCCCTGCCACCAGGCCAGCTTGGCCTGGGCCACGCTGGCTTCGGAGACTTCGTCCACCACGTCGTCCACCTCGCGGCAAAAGGCGTAGAAGGCCGTGATGGCCGTACGCCGCTCGCGCGGCAGGAAGAGGAAAGCGTAGTAGAAGCTGCTGCCGGAGGCGGCGGCCTTTTGCTGGACGTACTGTTCAGGACTCATGGGGGCGTGATTCTCCCATGGCCCTGGGCGGGGCTCGCGGGGGAAACATGCGCAGCGCAGGGCCGGAGCGCTGCGCCGCCGCAACGTCACTGGCCAGACGTGGAAATGTCATGCCGCTGTCGTGGCGCCGGCCCACCATGCCTGTTCATGATGCGCGACGATGCCTTCCTGAACGCCTGGAAATCCTCCGCGGCCCGGCCGCCGGACGACCCAGCGGATGATGCATGCGACCCGGCGCGCCCCCCGCTGCGCTACCGCACGCTCTGGATTTCCGATCTGCACCTGGGCACGCCCGGCTGCCAGGCGCAGGCGCTGCTGGACTTTCTCAAGCACACCGAGTGCGAGACGCTGTTTCTGGTGGGTGACATCATCGACGGCTGGCAACTGCGCCGCCAGTGGTACTGGCCGCAGGCGCACAACGACGTGGTGCAGAAGCTGTTGCGCAAGGCCCGCAAGGGCACGCGCGTGATCTTCATCCCCGGCAACCATGACGAGTTTGCGCGCCGTTATGTGCAGCTCAACTTCGGCGGCGTTGCCGTCGCGGAGGACTGGGTGCACGAGACGGCCGACGGCCGCGCGCTGTGGGTGATCCATGGCGACCTGTTCGATGGCGTGATCCAGTGCGCCAAGTGGCTGGCCCATGTGGGCGACTCGCTCTACGAATTCACGCTCAAGCTCAACCGGCACCTGAACACCCTGCGCGCGCGCCTGGGGCTGCCGTACTGGTCGCTGTCCAAATATCTCAAGCTCAAGGTCAAGCGCGCCGTGAGCTACGTGGGCGACTTCGAGAACGCGGTGGCTCGCGAAGCGCGCAAGCGAGGCCTGCACGGCGTGGTGTGCGGGCACATCCACCATGCGGAGCTGCGAGACATCGACGGCATCCTGTATGCCAACGATGGCGACTGGGTGGAAAGCCTCAGCGCGCTGGCCGAGCACGCCGATGGGCGCCTGGAGATCCTGCACTGGGCGCAGCACATGCCCGTGCAGCGCAAGAGCGGCGCAGAACTACCGCAACCCATTCCTGTCACTACCGATTGAAGTCCATGGCGCCTGAAGCTGCCCCGTTGGTCGAGCTGATCTATTTCAATGCCGGGGGCGGACACCGCACCTCCGCGCTGGCGCTGGAAGCGGCCATCGCCCGCGCCGGGCTGCCGTGGCAGGTGTGCCGCACCAATCTCTTCGAGGTGCTGGACCCGAACGCGCGTTTTCGCCAGTGGACGGGCATGGAACCGGAAGACGTCTACAACAAGCGCCTGGCCCGGGGCTGGACGCTGGGGCTGACGCACGAGTTGCGCCTGCTGCAGGGCATGATCCGCTGGAACCACCAGCGGCTCATGCAGTCGCTGCGCCGGCACTGGGCGGCACGCCGGCCGGCGATGGTGGTGTCGCTGGTGCCCAACTTCAACCGCGCCATGGCCGACGCGCTGGAGCAGGCCCTGCCAGGCGTGCCCTACGTCACGGTGATGACCGATCTGGCCGACTGCCCGCCCAGCTTCTGGATGGAGCCGCAAACCCAGCAGATCGTGGTCTGTGGCTCGCCTTATGCCGTGGACCAGGCGCGCGCTGCGGGCTTTCCGCCCCACCGCATCTGGGAGACCTCGGGCATGGTGCTGAGTGCGCAGTTCCATGCGCCGGTGGGCCAGGATCGTGCCGCCGAGCGGGCGCGGCTGGGGCTGGACGAGCGCCCCGTGGGGCTGGTGCTGTTCGGCTCCGAGGGTTCTAGGGAGATGGTGACGATAGCCCGCCGCTTGACGGACACCCCGCTGATCCTGGCCTGCGGGCGCAACGCGGCCCTGGCGCAGGCTCTGCGCGCGCTGCGCCGCAACGCGCCTACCGTGGTGCTCGAATACACGCGCGAGATGGCGCGCGTCATGCAGCTGGCGGACTTCTTCATCGGCAAGCCGGGCAGCGGCAGCCTGAGCGAGGCCGTGCACATGGGGCTGCCGCCCCTCGTCACGCGCAATGCGTGGACCATGCCGCAGGAGCGTTACTGCACGGAATGGGTGGGTGAGCAGGGCCTGGGACTGGTGTTGCCGAGCTTTCGATCCATCGCTTCGGGCGTGCAGGCCCTGCTGTCCGACCTGCCGCGCTACCAGGCCGCGACGCGGCGCCTGCACAACCGTGCGGCGGCCGAAGTGCCGCAGGCGCTGGCGCAGATCCTGCGCCATGCGCAGGCCCGCGCCGAATGGGCCGGGCGCTGGGTAGCCTGAGGGTTGCACGCGCGCCGCGCGATGCGGTGATGGGGGGCCATTGACCCCCGCGTGCTCGCGCTGCTGCAGCGGGTGGGGCGGCCCTTACATGCGCGCGGCGCGTGCCAGCATGCGGGGCCAGTCGAGCGTGCCCAGCCGCGGTCGCGCGAGCAGGCTGGCGCCATCCAGCGCCTGCACCTTGTCCAGAATGCGCAGACCGCCCTGCACGACCAAGCGCAGCTCCCACCCCACACGGCCGGGCAGCCGGTGTACCAGGGGGCTGCCTTCGAGCATGAGAGCGCGGGCCCAGTCCGCGCAGTCCAGCACCAGCCGGTCGCTGGCGGCGGAGCGGCGCTGCGCCGCGAGGTCCGCGCGCGCCACGCCATGGGCGGCGCAGTCGGCATCGGTGAGGTAGTGGCGCCCGCGGGGCAGGTCCACGCTCAGGTCCTGCCAGAAGTTGATGAGTTGCAGCGCGGTGCAGATGGCGTCGCTCTCGCGCAGTGCGTCCTGCCCGTGCTCGCCATACAGGTGCAGCAGCAGACGCCCCACGGGATTGGCCGAGCGGCGGCAGTAGTCCAGCAGCGCGGCGCGGTCGGGGTAGGTGGCGCCGGCCTCGGTCAGGGTGACGTCCTGAATGAAGGCGTCCAGCAGGTCGTCCAGCAGTGCCACGGGCAGCTGGTGGCTGCGCAACATCGCCTGCAGCGGCCCAAACACGGCGGCCCAGCGCGTCTGGGGGGGGTGCCCGGCCGCCACGGATTGAAGCTCGGCGCGGTAGGCACGCAGGTCCGCCAGGCGCTCGGCTGCGCAGGCCGTGCCCTCGTCGGCAATGTCGTCGGCCGTGCGCGCAAACGCGTAGATCGCGGCGATCGGCGGGCGCAGCCGTGGCGGGCACAGCAGCGAAGCCACGGGAAAGTTCTCGTAGTGCGTGACCGGCGGCGCCTCGGCGGGCGCGGTGCGCGGATCGCGCAGGGGGGCGGGGGACTCGGGATGCTTCACGCGGCCATTGTCGTGCTTGACAAGAGCGACCGGCCTCTCATAGATTACTAACCAGTCAGTCAGTAATTTGGCATACCGGATGTTTCCATGACCCACCCTGTCGCACAGCGCGCCGCGGGCCTGCCGGGCCCGTCTTCATTGCAACCCCGCCGCGGGGTTTTTTTGTGGCCGCCGCGTGGCGGCGTGGCGGGTGCTGCACTGGTGCTGGCCGTGGCTGCCTTGGCGCTGGCGGGATGTTCGCGCCGCGAGCCGGCGCCAGAGCCGGTGCGCGCGGTGAAACTGCTCACCGTCGGCGTGGCGCCCCTGCAGATGCACCTGGAATACGCGGGCGAAGTGCGCGCGCGCGTGGAATCGCGCCTGGGTTTTCGCGTGGCCGGCAAGATCGTGCAGCGCCAGGCCGAGCTGGGCCAGCGCGTGCAGGCCGGCCAGGTGTTGGCGCAGTTGGATCCGCGCGACTATGAGCTGGCTGCGCAGGCGGCGCGCGCCCAGGTGGCGTCCGCCACCACGCAGCGTGATTTGGCCGCGGCGGATTTCGAGCGCTTTTCCAAGCTGCGCGCGCAGAACTTCATCAGCGGGGCGGAGCTGGACCGCCGCCAGGCTCAGCTGAAGGCCGCGCAGGCTTCGCTGGACCAGGCGCGCGCGCAGCTCGCTTCCCAGGGCAACCAGACCGAGTACACGCGCCTGGTGGCGGATGCGCCGGGGGTGGTGACGTCGGTTGACGCCGAGCCCGGCCAGGTGGTGTCTGCGGGCACGCCGGTGGTGCGCATTGCTCGCGACGGCCCGCGCGACGCGGTGTTCTCGGTGCCGGAGGACAAGGTGGGCCAGTTGCGCGTAGGGCAGGCCGTGCAGGTGCGCGCCTGGTCGGGCGACGCGCTGCTGCAGGGCCGGGTGCGCGAGGTGGCGGCCAGCGCCGATCCGGTGACGCGCACCTTCCTCGTGAAAGTGGCGGTGGAGGGCGCGGACGTGCCGCCGCTGGGCGCCACCGTGTATGTGGCGCCGCAGGTGCTGGCGCGGGGCGGCGTGCAGGCGATCAAGCTGCCCACCAGCGCCCTGCGCCAGGAGGGCGGTCAGACGGTGGTGTGGGTCTATGAGGCCAAGGACGGCAGTGTCACTGGCACCGTGCGCCTGCAGCCGGTGCAGATCGCCACGGCCGACGGCAACGAGGCCGTGATCGCCGCCGGCCTCACCCCCGGCATGCAGGTGGTGGCCACGGGCGTGCATGTGCTGGCGCCGGGACAGGTGGTGACGGTGTACAAGCCAAAAACGGCTCCAACGCCCGAAGGACAAGCGCTACCAGCTATTAATAATGAAGCGCCAGCGGCCTCCGCTGCCGCTCGCTGAGGAGCCGCCCCATGCAGCAGACGCAGCCCAAGCAGGGCTTTAACCTGTCGCGCTGGGCGCTGGAACATGCCGCGCTCACGCGCTACCTGATGGTGGTGCTGATGGTGCTGGGCATCGCCGCGTACTTTCAGCTGGGGCAGGACGAAGACCCGCCCTTCACCTTCCGCGCCATGGTCGTGCGTACCTACTGGCCCGGCGCCACGGCGCAGCAGGTGGCCGAGCAGGTGACGGACAAGATCGAGCGCACCCTGCAGGAGGTGCCCTACGCCGACAAGATCCGCAGCTACAGCAAGCCGGGCGAGTCGCAGATCATCTTCGAGCTCAAGGACTCGTCCAAGCCGGCGGAGGTGGCCAACATCTGGTACCAGGTGCGCAAGAAGGTGGGTGACATGCGCTACCAGCTGCCGGGCAATATCCAGGGGCCGTTCTTCAACGACGAGTTCGGCGACGTGTACGGCGTGATCTACGCCCTGCAGGGTGAGGGCTTCAGCTATGCCGAGCTGAAGGACTTCGCCGACGACGTGCGCCAGCAGTTGCTGCGCGTGAAGGATGTGGCCAAGGTCGAGCAGTTCGGCGTGCAGGACGAGCGCGTCTGGGTCGAGGTCTCGCAAAAGCGTCTGGCGCAGCTGGGGCTGGACTTCAACGCGGTGTTGCAGCAGCTGGGTGCGCAGAATGCGGTGGAGAGCGCGGGCGCGATCCAGTCGCCGCAGGACGTGGTGCAGGTGCGCGTGGGCGGGCAGTTCACCAGCGTGGAGCAGCTGCGCGACATGCCGATCCGCGGCGGCTCTGGAGCCCAGCTGCGCCTGGGCGACATCGCCGAAGTGCGAAGGGGCTATGTCGATCCGCCGGGGGTGAAGGTGCGCTTCCAGGGGCACGAGGTCATCGGCCTGGGCATCTCCATGGCCAAGGGTGGCGACATCATCCGGCTGGGCAAGGCGCTGCGCGCTGCAGCGGCCGACATCCAGGCGCGGCTGCCGGCCGGCGTGCAATTGCACCAGGTGCAGGATCAGCCGGCGGCCGTGGCCGATTCGGTGGGCGAGTTCATCAAGGTGCTGATCGAGGCCGTGGTGATCGTGCTGGCGGTGAGCTTCATCTCGCTGGGGCTGCACAAGGGTGGCCGCTTTGGCTGGCACGTGGACTACCGGCCGGGCCTGGTGGTGGCGATCACCATCCCGCTGGTGCTGGCCGTGACCTTCCTGGCCATGCACTATTTGGGAATAGGGCTGCACAAGGTGTCGCTGGGGTCGCTCATCATCGCGCTGGGGCTGCTGGTGGACGACGCCATCATCGCCGTGGAGATGATGGTGCGCAAGATGGAGGAGGGCTACGACAAGGTGCGCGCGGCCACGTTTGCGTATGACGTGACGGCCAAGCCCATGCTCACCGGCACGCTCATCACGGCCGCCGGTTTCTTGCCCATCGGCATCGCCAAGTCGGTCACGGGCGAATACACCTTCGCGATCTTCGCGGTGACGGTGATTTCGCTGGTGCTGTCGTGGATCGTGTCAGTCTATTTCGTGCCCTACCTGGGCACGCTGCTGCTGAAGGTGAAGCCGCATGCGCCCGACGCGCCGCCGCCCGAGGTGTTCGACACGCCGTTCTACCACCGCTTCCGGCACATGGTGGACTGGTGCGTGGCGCACCGGTGGATCACCATCGGTGCCACCATCGGCATCTTTGCGCTGGGGCTGGTGGGCATGGGGCGCGTGCAGCAGCAGTTCTTTCCCGACTCCAGCCGGCCGGAAATCATGGTGGACCTGTGGTTCCCCGAGGGCACCTCCTTCGCAGCCAACGAGGCCGTGGTGCGCCGGGTAGAGCAGCGGCTGATGGAGCAGGAAGGCGTGGCCAGCGTGGCCGCGTGGGTGGGTTCGGGCACCCCGCGTTTTTACCTGCCGCTGGACCAGGTGTTCCCGCAGCCCAACGTATCGCAGTTCATCGTGCTGGCCAAGAGCCTGCCCGAGCGCGAGTCGCTGCGCCTGCGCCTGCCCCGGTTGTTGGCCGAGGAGGTCCCCGAGGCGCGCGGCCGCGTGAAGCTGCTGCCCAACGGCCCGCCCGTGCCCTACCCGGTGCAGTTCCGCGTGGTGGGCAGCGACCCGGCCGTGCTGCGCGAGCGCGCCGACGAGGTGAAGGCGCTGATGCGCGGCAACGCCAATCTGATCGGCGTGAACGACAACTGGAACGAGTCGGTCAAGGTGGTTCGTCTGGAGGTGGACCAGGACAAGGCGCGCGCGTTGGGGGTGACCAGCCAGTCCATCGCCCAGGCTTCCCGCATCATGTTCAGCGGCTCCACGGTGGGGCAGTACCGCGAGGGAGACAAGCTCATCGAGATCGTGCTGCGCCAGGCACAGGACGAGCGCGAGGCGATCTCCGACATCGGCAACGCCTACCTGCCCACGGCTTCGGGCCGCTCCATTCCGCTCACGCAGATCGCCAGGCCCGTGTTCACCTGGGAGCCGGGGGTGATGTGGCGTTGGAACCGCAACTACGCCATCACCGTGCAGGGCGACCTGGTGGAGGGGCTGCAGGGCGCCACCGTTACGGCGCAACTGCTGCCCGAGCTGCGCGCGCTGGAGGCCCGCTGGCAGGCGGCCGGTGAGAACGGCGTGCGCATCGAGGTCGCGGGTGCGGTGGAAGAGAGCAGCAAGGGCTCGGCCTCCATCGTGGCGGGCGTGCCCGTCATGCTGTTCATCGTGTTCACGTTGCTGATGCTGCAGCTGCACAGCTTCAGCCGCTCCGTGCTGGTGTTCCTCACCGGCCCGTTGGGGATTGCGGGAGTGGCGGCGGCGCTGCTGCTGCTGAACCGGCCCTTCGGCTTTGTGGCGCTGTTGGGGGTTATCGCTCTCATGGGCATGATCCAGCGCAATTCGGTGATCCTGATCGACCAGATCGAGATCAACCGCGCGGCCGGCGTGCCGGCGTGGGACGCGATCGTGGCGGCGGCGGTGTGGCGCCTGCGGCCCATCGTGCTGACGGCGGCGGCGGCGGTGCTGGCCATGATTCCACTCTCGCGCAGCGTGTTCTGGGGGCCGATGGCCGTGGCCATCATGGGCGGCCTCGTCGTGGCAACGGTACTCACGCTGCTGGCATTGCCTGCAATGTACGCGGCCTGGTTTCGTGTGCGGCGGCCCGATCCTGGGGCGCAGGGAAGCGATTCCATTTAAAGGCGGTCCGCAACAGGGTAAAATCTGCCGTTTGACCTATTTCACCGGGATGGCCTGCTGTGCCTGCCATCCGGGTGGCTTTCAGAACTGCGCGGGTGGCGAAATTGGTAGACGCACCAGGTTTAGGTCCTGACGCCAGCAATGGTGTGGGGGTTCGAGTCCCCCCCCGCGCACCAACGTGAGACTTTGGCGGAACGTGGTGCAGGCTTGCACTGCAAGTCGGCACGGTCCACATCCAGACACTAGGAACAACCATGGCCGTAACTGTTGAAACCCTTGAAAAGCTTGAGCGCAAGATCACGCTGAGCTTGCCCCTGACCACGATCCAGACCGAAGTGGACGCGCGCCTCAAGCGCCTGGCCCGTACGGTGAAGATGGATGGTTTCCGTCCCGGCAAGGTCCCCATGAGCGTAGTGGCTCAGCGTTACGGCTATTCGGTGCAATACGAAGTGCTGAACGACAAGGTGGGCGAGGCGTTTGCACAGGCCGCCAATGAAGCCAACCTGCGCGTGGCAGGCCAGCCGCGCATCACGGAGAAGGACGGCGCGCCTGAAGGCGAAGTGACTTTCGACGCCGTGTTCGAGGTGTTCCCCGAGGTCAAGATCGGCGATCTGTCCACCGCGGAAGTCGAGAAGCTCTCCGCCGAAGTGACCGACAGCGCCATCGACAAGACCGTGGACATCCTGCGCAAGCAGCGCCGTACCTTCGCGCAGCGTGCCCTGGCCGCTGCTGCTGAAGACGGCGATCGCGTGACGGTGGATTTCGAGGGCAAGATCGACGGCGAGCCCTTCCAGGGCGGCAAGGCCGAGGACTTCCAGTTCCTGGTGGGCGAAGGCCAGATGCTCAAGGAATTCGAAGACGCAGTGCGCGGCATGAAGTCGGGCGAGAGCAAGACCTTCCCCCTGGCCTTCCCCGAGGACTACCACGGCAAGGACGTGGCTGGCAAGACGGCCGACTTCATGGTCACCGTCAAGAAGATCGAAGCGGCCCACCTGCCCGAAGTGAATGAGCAACTGGCCAAGTCGCTCGGCATTGCCGACGGCACGGTGGAAGGCTTGCGCGCCGACATCAAGAAGAACCTGGAGCGCGAAGTCAAATTCCGCCTGCTGGCCCGCAACAAGCAAGCCGTGATGGACGCTCTGGTGTCCAAAGCGGAATTGGATCTGCCCAACGCCAGCGTGCAGGCTGAAATTGCCCGCCTGCTGGAAGCTGCACGCGCCGACCTCAAGCAGCGCGGCATCAAGGACGCCGACAAGGCCGAAATCCCCGAGGACGTGTTCCGCCCTCAGGCCGAGCGCCGCGTGCGCCTGGGCCTGGTGGTCGCCGAACTCGTGCGTGCCAATAACCTGCAGGCCAAGCCGGAGCAGCTGAAGGCCCACGTGGACGAGCTGGCCGCCAGCTACGAGAAGCCTGAGGACGTGGTGCGCTGGTACTTCAGCGACCGCAATCGCCTGGCTGAGGTGGAAGCCGTGGTCATCGAGAACAATGTGACCGACTTCGTGCTGGGCCAGGCTAAGGTGAACGACAAGGCCGTGTCCTTCGATGAACTGATGGGCCAGGCCTGAGTAGCTGGCCCTTGCCCCGGGCTTTGACCCAGGGGTGAGGACGAAACCCGGCGGGGCTTGTGCTTTGCGGCACAAGCCCCAATTCATTTCTGGGTACAGTATCCGCCTGACTGGAGAAACGTATGAGCGCATTGGAAACGCAAGCCCTGGGCATGATCCCCATGGTCATTGAGCAGTCCGGCCGCGGCGAGCGGTCCTACGACATTTATTCGCGCCTGTTGAAGGAGCGCGTGATCTTCCTGGTGGGTGAGGTCAATGACCAGACTGCCAACCTGGTGGTTGCGCAGCTGCTGTTCCTTGAGAGCGAGAACCCGGACAAGGATATTTCGTTCTACATCAACTCCCCGGGGGGCAGCGTGACGGCGGGCATGGCCATCTATGACACCATGCAGTTCATCAAGCCGGATGTGTCCACGCTGTGCTGCGGCTTTGCGGCGAGCATGGGAGCTTTCCTGCTGGCTGCAGGGGCCAAGGGCAAGCGCTATTCGCTGCCCAACTCCAAAATCATGATCCACCAGGTGCTGGGCGGCGCCCGCGGACAGGCGACGGATATCGAGATCCACGCCCGCGACATTCTGCGTACCAAGGAGCAGATGAACCGCATCCTGGCGGAGCGCACGGGACAGCCCATCGAGAAGGTGAAGGCGGATACCGAGCGGGACTATTTCATGACCGCGGACGAAGCCAAGGATTACGGCATCGTGGACCAGGTCATCGCTAAGCGCCCCTGAGTTTGGGCCGGCGCGCGCGGCGTTTCCCCCTGTGGGAAACGCCGTTTTTATTTCGTTATCATCTTGACAACATCCCCAGTCATAAGGCATTGCCCCCATGGCCGAGAAAAAAGGCTCCTCCAGCGAAAAAACCCTTTACTGCTCTTTCTGCGGTAAAAGCCAGCACGAAGTAAAGAAGCTGATCGCCGGTCCGTCGGTCTTTATCTGCGACGAGTGCATTGACCTGTGCAACGAGATCATCCGTGATGAGCTGCCCACCGGCGATGCCGGACGCGAAGGCCGTGGAGATCTGCCTACGCCTGCGGAAATCAAGACCAACCTAGATCATTACGTGATTGGCCAGGAAAAGGCCAAACGTACGCTGGCCGTCGCCGTGTACAACCATTACAAGCGTCTGCGCCACAAGGACAAGGCCGGTAAGGACGAGGTAGAGCTGTCCAAGAGCAACATCCTGTTGATAGGCCCTACGGGGTCGGGCAAGACGTTGCTGGCGCAGACCTTGGCGCGGCAGCTCGATGTGCCTTTCGTGATGGCTGACGCCACCACGCTGACGGAAGCAGGCTATGTTGGAGAGGACGTGGAGAACATCGTCCAGAAACTCCTGCAAAGCTGCAACTACGATGTGGAACGTGCCCAGCGGGGCATTGTCTACATCGACGAAATCGACAAAATTTCGCGCAAATCCGACAACCCCAGTATTACGCGGGATGTCTCAGGTGAAGGTGTGCAGCAAGCGCTGCTCAAGCTCATCGAGGGGACCATGGCGAGCGTGCCTCCACAAGGTGGACGCAAGCATCCCAACCAGGATTTTCTGCAGATCGATACGACCAACATTCTGTTCATTTGTGGTGGTGCGTTTGCTGGGCTGGAAAAGGTCATTGAGAACCGTACTGAAGCTTCCGGTATTGGCTTTGGCGCGGCAGTGCGTAGCAAGAAGCAGCGTTCTTTGACCGAGGTGTTTCAGGATATCGAGCCTGAGGACCTCATCAAATTCGGCCTGATTCCAGAGTTGGTGGGACGCATGCCCGTGGTCACAGCCCTGGCCGAACTGAGCGAGGACGCGCTGGTGCAGATCCTCACCGAGCCCAAAAACGCCTTGGTCAAGCAGTACAGCAAGTTGCTGGCGATGGAAGGCGTTGAGCTGGAAATTCGTCCCGCTGCGTTGAAGTCCATCGCGCGAAAAGCCATCGCACGCAAGACGGGTGCCCGCGGCTTGCGCTCCATTCTTGAGCAAGCGTTGATTGGCACCATGTTTGACTTGCCCAACGTCTCCAACGTGGAAAAGGTGGTGGTGGACGAGGCCACCATCGAAGAGAACAAGGCCCCTTTGCTGGTTTATCGCGAGGCCGCCAAGACCGCCTGAAAGCCGTGTGTCGCCGGGAGTCGCGCGCGTTAGTGATGCGTCCGGCGAGCCATGTTGCTAACACCTGGGTGCAGATGCTGCCGGGTTGAAAAATGTGGTCCATGGACCATATTCCATGGAACTACTAGAGGATTGCCCCATGTCCGGACACACACCCCTGCCCGATACGCCCCTGGATCTACCACTGTTGCCTTTGCGCGATGTGGTGGTTTTTCCTCACATGGTGATTCCCCTGTTTGTGGGGCGTCCCAAGAGCATCAAGGCGCTGGAAGCCGCCATGGATGCCGATCGGCGAATCATGTTGGTTGCGCAAAAAGCAGCCGCCAAGGATGAACCGCAGGTTTCGGATATGTTCGAAGTCGGTTGCATATCCACCATCCTGCAGATGCTGAAGCTTCCCGATGGCACGGTGAAGGTGTTGGTGGAGGGGCAGCAGCGCGCCCACGTTCGCATGGTGCATGAATCGGACGTTCACTTCACGGCGACGGTTGAGCCCATGCAGGCATCCGCCGAGGACGCCGCTTCGAGTGAAATTGAAGCGCTACGCCGGGCGGTAATGCAGCAGTTTGATCAGTACGTCAAACTGAACAAGAAGATTCCCCCTGAGATTCTGACTTCCATTTCGGCCATCGACGATCCGGGGCGGCTGGCTGACACCATTGCCGCGCACTTGCCGCTCAAGCTGGAGAACAAGCAGGTTGTTCTCGACTTGGCAGGCGTCAAGCAGCGTCTGGAGAATCTGTTCGAGCAGTTGGACCGCGAAGTGGATATCCTCAATGTGGATAAGCGCATTCGCGGTCGCGTGAAGCGTCAGATGGAGAAAAACCAGCGGGACTTCTATCTCAACGAACAGGTCAAGGCGATCCAGAAGGAACTGGGCGAAGGCGAAGAAGGCGCGGATCTTGAGGAGATCGAGAAAAAGATCAAGGCCGCGCGCATGCCGGTCGAAGCGCGCAAGAAGGCGGAAGGCGAGCTGAAAAAGCTCAAGCTCATGTCTCCTATGTCTGCCGAAGCCACTGTGGTTCGCAACTACATTGATGTGCTCACGGGACTGCCCTGGAGCAAGAAGTCCAAGGTCAAGCACGATCTTGCCCATGCAGAGGCTGTGTTAAACGAGGACCACTATGGCCTGGAAAAGGTGAAAGACCGGATCCTGGAATATCTCGCCGTGCAGCAACGGGTGGACAAGGTGAAGGCGCCCATCCTGTGCTTGGTCGGCCCACCGGGTGTGGGCAAGACTTCGCTCGGGCAGTCCATTGCAAAGGCAACGGGGCGCAAGTACGTGCGTATGGCACTGGGGGGGATGCGTGACGAAGCGGAGATCCGGGGTCACCGTCGTACCTACATTGGGGCGATGCCAGGCAAGGTGTTGCAGAGCCTGGGCAAGGTGGGGGCGCGCAATCCGTTGTTCCTGCTCGATGAAATTGACAAACTAGGCATGGACTTTCGAGGTGATCCCTCGAGCGCGTTATTGGAAGTCCTCGATCCTGAGCAGAACCATAAGTTCGGCGACCACTATGTGGAGGTCGACTTCGACCTTTCCGATGTCATGTTTGTCGCGACTTCGAACTCGATGAACATCCCGCCGGCGCTACTTGATCGCATGGAGGTGATACGTCTTTCCGGATATACCGAGGACGAAAAAACCAACATTGCCATCAAGTATTTGCTCCCCAAGCAGATGCAAAACAATGGCGTGAAAGACGCCGAGTTGCAGGTCACGGAATCCGCCGTACGGGACATCGTGCGCTACTACACGCGTGAAGCGGGCGTCCGTTCCCTAGAGCGCGAACTCTCCAAAATCTGCCGAAAAGTGGTCAAGGCAATCCAGCTCAAGAAGCTGATGGCTCCCGTGGAGGTGTCGGCGGACAACTTGCCTGAATACTTGGGAGTGCGCAAGTACACCTACGGTCGCGCGGAACAGCAGAACCAAGTGGGACAAGTGGTTGGCCTGGCATGGACCGAAGTCGGCGGGGATCTGCTCACGATCGAGGTCGCGACCATGCCCGGCAAAGGCAACATCCTTCGCACAGGATCGCTGGGCGATGTCATGAAGGAGTCGGTCGAAGCGGCCCGCACAGTAGTGCGTAGCCGTGCGCGCTTACTTGGTATTCGCGATGAGGCGTTCGAGAAGCGAGATCTTCATATCCACGTGCCCGATGGTGCGACCCCTAAAGATGGTCCTAGCGCCGGCATTGCGATGACGACGGCGATCGTTTCTGCGCTGACCGGAATACCGGTCCGCGCAGATGTTGCGATGACGGGGGAGATCACATTGCGCGGAGAGGTCACAGCAATTGGTGGGCTCAAGGAGAAACTTTTGGCGGCATTGCGGGGAGGGATCAAGACGGTGTTGATTCCTGAAGAAAACGTAAAAGACCTCCAGGAAATTCCAGACAACGTCAAGAGTGGTCTGGAGATCATTGCTGTGAAGTGGATCGACAAGGTGCTGGAGATAGCACTCGAGCGCAAGCCTGTTGCATTGGCAGAGGACGACGGTGCCCAAACCGTGGCTGTGCCTGCCCCCGCCGATGTGTCACGGGGCTCCGTGAAACATTGATGGAAAAAACTTTGCACTATTCTTGGAGCACGCGAAAAGTACTCTATAATTTCACTTATCGACGCTAAACATGCTACAGTGTGAGGCTTAGGTAAATGCGGGAATAGCTCAGTTGGTAGAGCGCAACCTTGCCAAGGTTGAGGTCGTCGGTTCGAGACCGATTTCCCGCTCCATATCCAGGAAAAGAGGAGGCAATGCTTCCGCTTTTCATCAAGGCGCAAGACCTGGCGCGGTAGCAAAGCGGTTATGCACCGGATTGCAAATCCGTTTAGCCCGGTTCGACTCCGGGCCGCGCCTCCAGATGGTGGTATGTAGAGGAGGCGCAAGCTTCTTCAAAGGGTCAATTGGAAGCCTAATGGTGGAAAATTGATGCTACAATCAAAATCTTTCCGGTGCCAGTTGGTGGCGGAAAAATGCGGGAATAGCTCAGTTGGTAGAGCGCAACCTTGCCAAGGTTGAGGTCGTCGGTTCGAGACCGATTTCCCGCTCCAAAATTTGAAAGGGAAGCTACGGCTTCCCTTTTTTATTGGTCGAAGTGCTGGTGCAAGAAGTCGGTTCGTCTGTGGTGTTGCGCAACAATGCCGGCCCCGCTACTCTGTCTTCATGGCTTGCATACCGACCGGCGCCCCGATGGTGAAATTGGTAGACACTGCGGACTTAAAATCTGTTTTGTCAAGTCCTTTCTGCTAGAACTACCGAGCCAGAAGGTCAATAGTGACAACAGTTTGCGGGCATCCGAGCTGTAGCTTTGCAGCTAGGCTTGACGGCCAGGGGCCAGCTAGGCGCCAGTAGATGGAGGTAGGTGTTTTCAGTGCGTTGAGCACTACGCCCGAGTGGTGAAATCGGTAGACACAAGGGACTTGAACAATTTGAGCCTTCGGGGGGAAACGCCCGAAGTGAAGCCCGTCAAAGTCGGCGAACGCCCTGGATGCTCTTGCACCCGAGCCAACGCCGAGCCAAGCCCAAGCTGCCGCTTGGGAAGGTGTAGAGAGCAGACGGCGGGCACCTACGGCCGCAAGGCTATGGTGAAGGCGTGCTCCAGACCACGAACGCCCTGCGTTGAGCAGGGCGGCGGCGAAAGTCGAAGTGGTAAGAAAATCCCTCGCCGAAAGGCGTGCCGGTTCGATTCCGGCCTCGGGCACCAATCCAGAGCCGCCCCTGTTCACGCAGGGGCGGCTTTTCCGTTCTTGGGCTGTGTGCGCTTGAATCCCCGATCCCCCGCCATGAACGCCTCCAGCATGTGCGGGATCAGCGTCACGGCATCGATCGCCTCGCCATATGCCTGCGCGTGCAGCGCGGCGTAGCGGTCAAGGTCGGCTTTCAAGCTGGCCGGGCAGGCAAATGTCAGCTTGACGTTCTCGATCTTGGGCAGTGGCCCGAGCCGCAGCTTCTTGGTCGTGCTCATTGCGAAGTTCCCCGATTGAAGAATGTTGAGTCCATGCATATGTGGAGCAACCGATCCAGGCCAGCATTCATAGGGGATTGCGGCAGTAGCCACTCCACATATGTGCGCTGGGCCGGCGTACCGTTTCTTGTCCATCCACCACATCGAAGGAAGGACATCATGGAAACGACTTTGCCCAGCAACACGCGTGCGCTCCTGGCGCGATCGCGTTTTCCCGAGGAGATGGCCGCATTTGCCGATTGGCTGGCGACCGAACGCTACACGCCGGGCTCCTCACATCGGCATCTGACGCAGTTGGAGCAGGCATTGCCATTGCTGCTCCAGCCTTCATGCACGCAGGAGCGCTTGCACCAGGCATTCGCCGCCGTCGGCTCTGGAGTACCCAGCCGGCCCGACCGTTTCCGCAGTACCGAACGGCTTTACGGCAGGTTTCTCACGGCCTGCGGCCGTCTGGACATGCCAGGGAGCGACGATCCATTCGCCGGCCTGCGCGCGGCGTATGACGACTATCTGTCCCGTGTCCGCGGCCTGGCGGCTTCCTCGCGCGTGTACCACCGCGCCACGGTCCGGGATTTCCTTGAGCGCAGTCCGGCCGCGGTGCAGGGGCTACCGGCGTTGTCTGCCCAGGACATCGCCGAGTATGTTGCCCTGCGCAGCCGCCTGATGTCCCGCGCGTCCCTGCAAGGCACGATCGGCCGTCTGCGTGGTTTCCTGCGCTACTGCCACGCGCACGGCCATCTCGCCAGGGATCTCAGCGTGGGTATCGAAGCACCGCGCATCTACCGTGACGAGATGCCGCCGCAGGCCCTGGATTGGAACCTGGTGCTGCAACTGCTGCAATCGATCAACCTGGACAGCAAGGCGGGACGCCGCGACCGTTGCATCCTGCACCTGATGGCCTGCTACGGGCTGCGCCCTTCGGAGGTCACATCCCTGCGTCTGGACTCGATCGACTGGGAGGCATCTACCGTGCGCGTCGCACAGCGCAAGACCCGGTCCGATCTGCTGCTGCCGCTGATGCCCGAGACGATGCAGATGCTTGGTGACTACCTGGATCGCATCCGGCGCGCCCAGGGCGACGCTCATCCGCAGTTGTTCCTGCGAGTACGCTGCCCTGGCGGTCCGATGGCCAGTGGTGCCATCACCTACATCTTCGAGACGCGCGTGCGGCAGTCTGGATTGCCAATGGGTGGGCACCACGTCTATCGGCTTCGACACACCTTCGCCATGCGGCTGCTCACCCAGGGAGTGGGCGTCAAGGCCATTGGCGACCTGCTCGGTCATCGCAGCATCGAGAGCACCAGCGTCTATCTGCGGCTGGACACCAGCATGCTGCAGAACGTGGCACTGGAAGTCCCCGGAACAGAACGCCAGGGAGGTCGCCATGTGCCGTGACCTTGCCAACTGGGATGCCGCCGTTTCGGAGTTCCTGGAGAGCCGCCGCGCACTGGGCCGAGCGTACAAGAAGGAAGAGCCGAATACCACGGCGATCTGACCGAACAGCACGTTCGTCCCTTGCATTGCCCGCCTCCGATCGCGGCACAGCGAGGTGCCGCAGGCATCAGGATCAGTGCCGCCGGGCATGCCGGTCAAAGACCGTTGTCAACAGGTCGAAGACGCAAAAAGCATCGTTTCAGGCAGGAACGAATAGTGTCAAAACACCGCGTGCACAAACGCACTGCGGCGCATCAAGAAAGAAATGCAGGCCGCGTTGCGGCCAGCCGACGATTAGAACTTGGGTGGCTCCTTCGGCGGCGTATAGGGCACTTTGCCATCGCCGAAGAAGCGTTGGTTCGTGGCCTCGCCAACGCGGTTGCACAGCACGTCGCCCATCGTCGGGCGATCCGTTTTGCACTGCTTGCGCAGTTCCTTCAGGCGCACGGGGTCGGTGGCCAGCTCCTCTACGCTCGGGAGGTCGGCGGGCTTGGGCGCCTCCGACCGGCTACAAGCAGCCAACAGTACCGTCAGCGAAAGCGATGCGGTGATCCTGAGCAGGTTCATGACGGGTTCCTCCAAGGTGTGAAGCATCAAGGCGTGAGCTAACGGCCAGGTAACTCCGGCCCCAGGGCCTCCACCCGCTCGATGAAGCGGGCCAGCGGCTGCGAGGGCTCGGCGTCGCGGCGCAGCAGATAGGTGGTCAGCAGGGGTGGCTTCCCCGCCAGCGGTCGGCCCAACACCCCCGGTTCACGGCTGGAGCCGATGTGCGCTGCACCGGCCAGCCCCAGAGCCAGGCCGGCCGAAACAAAGGTCATCATCACGTCGAACGTGGCAACGTACTGCACGATCAAGGGCTCTCTGTCCTGCTTGCGCAGGATGCGATCGATCTGCCGGGCATGGCCCTCGCAGATCGCCGGGTCGCCCAGCACCAACGGGTGGCGCAGCACCTCTTCCGGCGGCACCCGCTTGTAGGCCAGCAGAGGGTGGCGCGCGGGCACCGCCACCATCAACTCGTCTTCCCAGGCTGGCTCGACGATGATGCCGTCGCCCACTTCATCTGCCATCGAAAAGCCCGCGTCATACAGGTCATCGCGCAAGCCATTGAGTTGCTGGGCCAGCGGCACCTCGAACAGGCGAACCTCGGTCTCCGGGTCTTCCTCGCGGCAGCGCGCCAGCAGCGCCGGCAGGCGTGAAGGTGTGATGCCATCGGACAGGGCGATGCGCAACTGGCCGTGAAAGCCATTGGCCCCAGCCTTCACGCTCTCGCGCGCCTGCTCCAGCGCCAGGAACACGCGGGGCGCGCTCTCCATCAGCAGCTTTCCCGCCAGCGTCAGCCGCGTGCTTCGGCTGGTGCGCACGAACAGTTGTGCGCCCAATTCCACCTCCAGTTCCTTGATGGCTCGCGACAGCGGCGATTGCTCGATGTGCAACCGCTCAGCCGCGCGCGCGAAATGGAGTTCTTCTGCCACGGCTAGGAAGTAGCGCAGATGTCGTAATTCCATG
>NZ_JBWZOR010000017.1:0-40419 GCF_056730635.1 Diaphorobacter sp. B2A2W2 | reverse complement strand
TCAACAACCGGGTCATGCTCAAGCCGGATCCCACCACGCCCGAGGTGCCTTTTGCCGGTGCGCGTGTGCGCCTGCACCGACTGTTGGACGGCTACTGCGCCTGGGAGGGTATCTCAGACGCCTCGGGCTACTACTGGCCGAGCGGTCTGGAGGTAGGAGTGGCGTACTACCCCGTGGCGATCGACCTGAGTGGCACTCATGAGTGCGATGCCGCCGGGCCTGTCATTGCGGTGAGGGCTGGCTGATGCGTGACCTGACACTCACCAAAGACGCCCGCGCCGCCCGCAATGCTGGCAGCATCGCCCAGGCAGATGCCGGCACCGGCAACAGCGCCATCAAGCTCTACACCGCCCAGGGCGGCACGCTGCTGGCTGTGCGCCAGCTGGACAAACCCAGCGGCACCGTGCGCCCGACGGATGGGCGCATCCAGCTTGCGATCGGCGCCGTCAACGACGTGGTGGCGGCGACTGGAGTTGCGACCTGGGGCGAGTGGCATGCGGGCGACGGCACGGTGATGGCCACTGGCCTTGTCACCGATGAGGATGGCAACGTCAGCGACGGAGCTGGCGGCCTCACGCCCACGGGTGACGTGGGCCCCTGGGTGCTGCAAGGCACCACAGGCACGTTGTTGTACGAGGGTGGCTTGGTGCTGCTCAACACGGGCCTGATCGGGTAGAGGGGCGCATGTGGCAGACGGCAAGCTCGTTTTTCTGCGCCCCGCCAGCGGGTCGGCCAAGCTGGTACTGGGCGACACCCATGCGGGCAGCATCGTCCCGGACGCCAACCTTGCCATTGATGCGGGGTTCGCCGGCGATGCCGCTGCGAATGTCCGCCTTGCATACGGCAGGCCGCTGGCTGTCGATGCGGGATTTGCGGGCGAGGGTGCGGCCGATGTGCAGCTGCTGTGGGATGCCAACGTCAGCCGCGGCGGCCTGCGGCACGAGCTGCGCAGCCACTGGCAGCCCGCCCGCACCCTGGCCGCCGGCCTGGGCGCCGCATGGCAGCAGGCACAGCCGTTGCACCTGGGCACGCAGGCCCGGTGGCAGCAGGCGAACACCCAGCGCGGTGCGGTGCGCGGCCACTGGCAAGATGCCGAGCGCCAGCGCACAGCCGTGGCCACGCGCTGGCAGCAAGGTGAGCTGCGCCGCGCCGGTGTGGATCTGCTGTGGCAAGAGGCCGAGCGCCTGCGCGCCGCAGCGCTCACCAGATGGCAGCACGGTGAGCTGCACCGCGCAGCTGTGCGCAGCCACTGGCAAGAGATGCTGCGCCTGCGCGCGGCTGTCACTTCGCGCTGGCAGCAAGGCCAGCAGCGCCATGCCCACCTGCTCACCAGCTACGGAGATGGTCTGCCCGTGCGCCTGCCGATGCGCGCGCACTGGCAAGAGGCCTGGCGCCCGCGCTCTGGCGTTTCCCAGCTGCCCAAGCCGCCTGAGCCGCGCCCCCCGTGCTACGACCCCGCGCGCCTGGGCCTGCTGGTGTTCGACACGCCGTACACGGGCGATGGGCGGCTGGTCTTCGTGTGCCGCCGGGCGGGGCCACCGCTGCCACCAGCATCCATCGTCGTTCCAGCGAGCAGGAGTTACATCGTGATCAATTCCATCGAGGTCCGCCGCGCGGATGACCTGGCGGGCGACCCGTTGCCATCCGAGACATTCCAGATGCAGCTGGACCGGCAAAGCTGGACATGGACGTTCTCAGCGAGTTTTCACGCATCGGCACGCGATGCGGTCGCTCCTGGCCCGGGTGGTCAGCCCGTGGAGCTGGAGGTGCGCGTTAATGGGCAACCGTTTCGTCTCCAGGCCGAACGCATCGGCCGCAGCAAGCGCTTCCCCGAGCACATGATCACCGCCTCGGGGCGGGGCTTAGCTGCGGTGCTGGATGCACCCCACGCGTCAGTGCAGACCTTCAGCCAGGCCATGGACCGCACGGCGCAGCAGCTGATGACCGAGGTCCTAACGGTCAATGGCGTAGGTTTCGGCTGGTCGGTGGACTGGCAGATCACGGATTGGCTGGTACCGGGTGGGATCTGGATGCACCAGGGCACATGGATCAGCGCGCTGGCGGACATCGCGGGCAGCGTGGGCGCCTATCTGCAGCCCCATGACACGGCCCCCGTACTGCGCGTACTGCCGGCATGGCCCGAGCCCTGGTGGCGGTGGGACACCCTGGCACCGGGCATAGAGCTACCCGAGGGCACTGCTGAGGTGGACGAGACCGAGGTGGTCGATCTGCCTGGCTACGACCGCATCTTCGTGGGGGGAGAGGCAGGCGGCATTCAGGCGGACCTGACGCGCTCTGGCATGCCCGGCACGATGCTCAAGCAGCCCATGGCCGTGCATCCGCTGATCACCGAACTTGCCGCCGCCAAGCAGCGCGCAACGGCCGAGTTGGCCGAGTCGGGGCGGATGCTCAAGCACAAGATGACGCTGCCAGTGTTGCCCACCACGGGCGTGATCAAGCCGGGGACGGTACTGCGATATGTGGATGACGCGCAGGCGCTGCGCCTGGGCATCGTTCGCTCCACGGCAATCACCCAGCAGTTCCCTGTGCTCACACAGTCGCTGGAGATCGACAGCCATGCCTAACCTGTACCAGCAACTCAAGGAACTGCTCGCACCTGGCCGGGTGCAGATCGGGGAGGTGGTGGCCTATGCGGATGGCGTGGCCACTATCAATCTGCCCGGCGCGGGCCAGATCCGCGCGCGTGGCGAGGCCACGGTGGGCGGCAAGGTGTTCGTGCAAGACGGGGTGATCCAGGGGCCGGCTCCCAATCTGCCCGTGTTTGTGGACGTGATCTAAAAAAACGGGCGACCTGGCAAGGTGCGGGAACACCAAGCCAGGACCCTAACCTGCAGGTATGAGCTGCAAGCCAGGCGAAGACCCGCCACTCTCGCGAGAGCGGGTGAAGCCTAACAGATGTTTCACCACAGAAAAGAGGCTTGCAAATAATGGCGAATCCAATCGTCCCGTGGATCGGCGGCAAACGCCGCCTAGTGGACCTGCTGCTCAGCAGGTTTCCGTCCCACGAGTGCTACTGCGAGGTGTTCGCCGGCGGTGCGGCGGTGTTCTTCGCGCGCAACCCGGCGCCCGTCGAGGTACTCAACGATGTCAATGGCGACCTGGTCAATCTGTACCGAGTCGTCACCCATCATCTCGAAGAATTCGTGCGGCAGTTCAAATGGGCACTGACGAGCAGGTTGGTGTTCAAGTGGCTACAGGAAACCCGTCCTGAGACGTTGACCGACGTGCAGCGCGCGGCGCGCTTCTTCTACCTTCAACAGCAATCCTTCGGCGGCAAGGTAGCCGGGCAGACCTGGGGCACGGCGACCACAGCCCCGGCGATCAATCTGTTGCGTATCGAGGAGAACCTCTCGGCCGCGCATTTGCGCCTGGCGAGTGGCGTTTACATCGAGCAGCTCGACTGGGCCGCGTGCATCGATCGCTACGACCGAGCCCACACACTGTTCTATCTCGACCCGCCGTACTGGGAGACCGAGGGCTATGGCGTCCCGTTCCCCTGGGAACAGTACGTGGCCATGGCTGCGAAGCTCAGGGCGATCAAGGGCAAGGCTGTAGTGAGCATCAACGACCACCCGGCCATCCGCGAGTGTTTCGCAGGCTTCGACATGGAGTCGCTCAAGCTGGACTACACCGTGGGCGGCGGTGCAAACAGGGTCGAGCGAGGAGAGCTGGTGATCTACAACTGGGATCGCCAAGCGGAACCAGCCGGCTTGTTCTGACGCGCAATTTACTTTCCTGACGCGAAAGTAAACTGACGGCAATTTATCTCAGCGCTGCGGCTTCAAATATCGCGGCGCGCTTCACCCTGTTTGCCATGAATGCTTCCGCCCCCACCGCCGCCCCTTCCCATCCGCGCCTGACCTCGCTGTCGCATGGCGGCGGCTGCGGCTGCAAGATCGCGCCGGGCGTGCTGTCGCAGATCCTGCAGCAAAGCGGCGCGGGCGCCGTCATGCCGCCCGAGTTGATGGTGGGCATCGAGACCTCGGACGACGCGGCCGTGTACCGCCTGAACGAGAGCCAGGCGCTGGTGGCTACCACGGACTTCTTCATGCCCATCGTGGACGACCCATACGAGTTCGGCCGCATCGCTGCCACCAACGCGCTGTCCGACGTGTACGCCATGGGCGGCAAGCCCATCATGGCGCTGGCGCTGGTGGCCATGCCGGTGAACACGCTGCCGCTGGACGTGATCGGCGCCATCGTGCGCGGCGGGCAGGACGTGTGCCGCGCGGCGGGCATCCCGATCGCGGGCGGCCACACCATCGACTCGGTCGAGCCCATCTACGGCCTGGTAGCCATGGGCCTGGTGCACCCGGACCGGGTGCGCCGCAACGCCGGCGCCCAGCCGGGCGACGTGCTGGTGCTGGGCAAACCGCTGGGCGTGGGCGTGTATTCGGCCGCGCTGAAGAAGGAGCAACTGGCCGACGCCCACTACCGCGAGATGATTGCCGCCACCACGCGCCTCAACACCCCCGGCCCGCTGCTGGCCGAGCTGCCCGGCGTGCACGCCATCACCGACGTGACGGGCTTCGGCCTGGCCGGCCATGCGCTGGAGGTGGCGCGCGGCGCGGGCGTCACGGTGCAGATCGACTGGGCGCGCGTGCCGCTGCTGCCCGGCGTGGCGGACCTGGCCGCGGCGGGCTTCGTGACCGGTGCCAGCGGCCGCAACTGGGCCGGCTATGGCGAGGGCGTGGCGCTGGGCGCCGGCCTGCCGGCCACCGCACAGGCGCTGGTGACGGACCCGCAGACCTCGGGCGGGCTGCTGGTGGCCTGCGCGCCGGACAGCGTGCAGGACGTGCTCGCGGTGTTCGCGCGCGAGGGCTTCGCGCAGGCGGCGGTGATCGGCAGCGTGCAGGCGGGGCCGGCACGGCTGGAGCTGCGTTGAACACGCCGCCGGGGTCGCCGCCGCAGCTGGCTACTCCGGCGGGGCAGGGGGGATTGCGCGAGCTGTCGCCTGCCTACTTTGGCCTGGTCATGGCCACAGGCATCGTTTCACTGGCTGCGGACATGCTGGGCCATCCCCTGCTGGCGCGCGCGTTGCTGGCCCTGAATGCCGTGCAGTACGTGGTGCTGTGGGCCTTGTATGTACTGCGGGCCTGGCGCTATCCCCGGCGTTTCTTTGGCGACATGGTGGACCACGCGCGCGGGACCGGCTACTTCACCATGGTGGCGGCCACGGGCATCCTGGCCAGCCAGTGCATCGTGCTGCTGGGCCATGTGCCGCTGGGCTTCGCGCTATGGGCGCTGGCGGCGCTGCTGTGGCTGGTGTTGACCTACACCATCTTCACGGCCTTCACCATCCGCCGGGACAAGCCCCCGCTGGACCGGGGCATCAGCGGTGCCTGGCTGCTGGCCGTGGTGTCCACGCAGGCGCTGGCCGTGTCCAGCGCCCTGCTGGCCGCGCGCATCGGCCAGCCGCTGCGGCTGGAACTCAACCTCCTGGCGCTGTCCATGTGGCTGTGGGGCGGCATGCTCTACATCTGGATGATGGCGCTGATCTTCTACCGCTACCTGTTCTTTCCCTTCTCACCGGGCGACTTGTCGCCGCCGTACTGGATCAACATGGGGGCCATGGCCATTTCCACGCTGGCCGGCTCGCTGCTGATCCTGAACGCGCCACAGGCGCCGTTCCTAGTGTCGCTGCTGCCGTTCCTCAAGGGCTTCACGGTGTTCTACTGGGCCGCGGGCACCTGGTGGATTCCCATGCTGGTGCTGCTGGGCATCTGGCGCCACGGCGTGCGCCGCTTTCCGCTGCGCTACGACCCGCTGTACTGGGGCGCAGTGTTTCCGCTGGGCATGTACGCGGCCTGCACCTGGCAGATGGACCAGGCCATGGCCTTTGGCTTTCTGGATGCGCTGCCCCGGCTGTTCTTTGCCGTGGCGCTGCTGGCCTGGCTGCTGGCGTTCATCGGCATGCTGCGCAGCGTGGCGCGCCAGCTGCGTGGGCTGTAGGCAAACAAAGGCACAGGCGCGCCAGTGCCAAGGCCGCTTGGCTAGACTCCGGCTTTCTCTTCAGCAAACCACACAACCATGGCACTCACAGAACAGGCATTGTTGGCGGCGATCGCCGGCGTCCAGGATCCGCACACGGGCAAGGACTTCGTGAGCACGCGCGCGGTGCGCAATGTGCAGATCAACGGCGGCGATGTCGCCTTCGACGTGGAGCTGGGCTACCCCGCCAAGAGCCTGGTGCCCGAGTTGCGCCGCCAGTTCATCGCCGCTGCCAAGGCAGTGGCGGGCGTGGAGAACGTGTCGGTCAACATCAACACCAAGGTGATCGCGCACGCGGTGCAGCGGGGCGTGCAGCTGCTGCCGCAGGTGAAGAACATCATCGCCGTGGCCTCGGGCAAGGGCGGCGTGGGCAAGAGCACCACGGCCGCCAACCTGGCCCTGGCGCTGGCCGCTGAAGGCGCCCGCGTGGGCGTGCTGGATGCCGACATCTACGGTCCCAGCCAGCCCATGATGCTGGGCATCAGCCGCCGCCCGGAGAGCGAGGACGGCAAGACCATGGAGCCGCTCGAGAACTACGGCGTGCAGGTCATGTCCATCGGCTTCCTGGTGGACCAGGACGAGGCCATGATCTGGCGCGGCCCCATGGCTACGCAGGCGCTGGAGCAGCTGCTGCGCCAGACCAACTGGAAAGACCTGGATTACCTCATCATCGACATGCCGCCGGGTACGGGCGACATCCAGCTCACGCTCTCCCAGCGCGTGCCCATGACCGGCGCGGTGATCGTCACCACGCCGCAGGACATTGCGCTGCTGGACGCCAAGAAGGGCATCAAGATGTTCGAGAAGGTGGGCGTGCCCATCCTGGGCATCGTGGAGAACATGGCCGTGCACGTGTGCAGCAACTGCGGCCATGTGGAGCACATCTTCGGCGCCGACGGCGGCAAGAAGATGGCCGCCGACTATGGCATGGACTACCTGGGCGCGCTGCCGCTGGACATGCACATCCGCCTGCAGGCCGACAGCGGCAAGCCCACCGTGGTGGCCGACCCTGACGGCGAGGTCGCGCAGATCTACAAGAAGGTGGCGCGCGATGTGGCCGTGAAGATCGCGCAGCAGGCCAAGGACTTCTCCAGCAAGTTCCCCACCATCTCGATCAGCAAGAACACCTGATCTGTCAGGGCGCGGTGCGGCTCAGCGCAGCGCGAGCCGCGCGCCCGCGCCTTCCTCTGCTCCGCCCATCACGGGCAGCGGCTTGCCGTCCGGTGCGCGCACCGTGCTCAGCAGCGCCACCACGCGGGCCTGCGTCTCGGCGGGCAGTGGCGCAAAGCCGGTGCCGGCCACCGCGCGGTCGCCCATCAGGAACGAGCGATAGAAGAAGTTGAGCGCGCGTGCCGTGCGCTCGGGCGCGGCGGGCTTGCTGTTGATCACGATGTAGGTGGCCGACACGATGGGCCAGGCCATTGGGGTGTCCACGTCCACCAGCGGCGGCGCGTTCAGGCCGTCACGAAACAGGTTGGCGCCGCGCACGGCGGCGCGGTAACTCGCCAGCGAAGGAGTCACCCATTCGCCGCGCCGGTTGCGCAGCGCGACGGCGGCGGGACCGTCGCCCACCACATAGTCCGATGACACGTAGCCCAGGGCACCGGCGGTGGCCTGCACCGCCGCCACCATCTTGCTGGAACCCTCCACGGCCTGGATCGCGCCGCCGGCGGGCCAATTCGCACGTCCGTCCTTGAGGGGGATGGCGCTGTCGTTCGCGGCCGCGGCCTGCCGCAGGTAGGCGAGCAGCACTTGCGTGGTGCCCGAGCCGTCGGCCCGCACGACGCGCGTGATCGGCAGGTTGGGCAGCTTCAATTCAGGGTTCAGCGCGGCAATCGCCTTGTCGTTCCAGTGGTCGATGCGTGCGGCGAAGATGGCGGCCAGCACCTGCGCGTCCAGGCGCAGCCGCCCGCTGGCTACGCCCGGCAGGTTCACGACCGGCACCACACCGCCCACCAGCGTGGGGAACTGGATCAGGTGATGCTGGGCCAGCTCCTGCTGCGACAGGGGAATGTCGGTGGCGCCGAAGTCGACCTGCTGCGCCTTGATCTGCTGCACGCCTTGGGTAGAGCCGACGGCTGCGTACTGGACCTTGGTGCCGCGCTCCTGCGCATAGTGGCTGGCCCACTGGGCATACACCTTGGCGGGAAAGGAAGCGCCCGCGCCACGCAGGGTGATGTCTTGGGCCAGTGCGGGTGCGGCCAGGACCAGGCTGACCAGCACGGGGGCGGCGATCAGCGCGATACGCGATCGGATAGTCGTTTGCATAGCGAGAAAGCGTCGGGAAGAGTGGTACGGCAGGGCCCGCATGCGCCGCAATCCAGGGGTGCGGCGGCGGGGGGGCTGCAGGGCTGGGCGGGAGCCAGGAGCGGAGCGCGGCTTTGAAGGGCGCGCATCTTACCGGCCTTTGCAAGGAGGCAGGACGGCTGGATGAGATGCCATGCCGCGGGAGCGGTATGGAGCCAAGGTGCCGAGGGCAAGCGAAGTGCGCGCAGGCAAGCGCGGGGCGGTGTGCCGGACAGCAGGGCCCGGCCTTAGTCCTGCCCGGTGGGACGGCGTGCATTGACGCCGCGGGGGGCGCGGCGCACACTGCCTGCGCTTCCTTTTCCCCGCGATTCCATGATCTCCCGACCCGAATTCACCGCCGTGCCCGTGGCCACGGCAGACGATCTGCGCGAGCGCCTGCGCCGCAAGGCCCACCTCAAGGGCCGCCAGCCCGAGGCCTCTGCCTTGACCGAGGTGCAGGCGCTGATCGGCGCGCGCCCGCCAGAGGGCTATGCGCGCGACCGGCTTATCGAGCACCTGCACCTGATCAACGATCGCCACGGCGCGCTGTACGAGCGGCACCTGGTGGCGCTGGCGCGCCTGATGAACCTGCCCATGGCCGAGGTGTACGAGGTGGCAAGCTTCTACCACCACTTCGAGGTGCTGCGCGACGCCGACGGGCCGCCGCGCCTGGTGCTGCGCGTGTGCAACGGGCTGTCCTGCTGCATGGCCGGGGCCGACGCGTTGCTGGCCGAACTGCCCGGGCGGCTGAGCGCCGCGGGCCATGGCGACGTGCGTGTGCAGGCCGCGCCGTGCGTGGGCCGCTGTGAGCAGGCGCCTGTGGCCGTGGTGCACCAGTGCCCGGTGCCGCGTGCCACGCTGGGGGCGGTGCTGGAGCGGGTCGATTTGATGCCGAATCGGGCTCAGGCCCAGCACCCTCAAGCGCCGACAGCTCCTGTTTTTGAAGCGCTGCCGCAAACGGCCATCACGCGCGGGCCGGAGGCGGTCGCGCCGCCGTGGGTGGGATTGGCCGCCTATCGGGCGCGCGGCGGCTATGCGTTGGCCGCCGGCCTGGGCCAGGGGCGCGTGCCGGCCGACGGCGTGCTTGCGGCCATGGAGGACTCAGGCCTGCGCGGCCTGGGCGGTGCGGGTTTTCCGGCGGGGCGCAAGTGGCGCATCGTGCGCGAGCAGGCGGCCCTTGCCGGGCGCCAGGCCGCCCCAAGCGGGGCAGCGGCCCCCTCGGCGGGCAGCGGACCACGCGAAGCGGGGGAGCGTGGGGGCGTGGCCCTCATGGCGGTGAACATCGACGAGGGTGAGCCCGGCACGTTCAAGGACCGCACTTACCTGGAGCGCGACCCGCACCGCTTCCTGGAGGGTGTGCTGGTGGCTGCACAGGTCGTGGGCACCGCGCAGGTGTACATCTACCTGCGCGACGAATACCACGGCTGCCGCGCCCTCCTGCAGACAGCGATTGCCGAACTGCAGGCCGACCCGCCGTGCGCCTTGCCGCGCATCGAGCTGCGCCGCGGGGCAGGCGCCTACATCTGCGGCGAGGAGTCCGCGATGATCGAGAGCATCGAAGGCAAGCGCGGCGAGCCGCGCATGCGCCCGCCCTATATCGCCCAGGTGGGGTTGTTCGGCCGGCCCACGCTGGAGCACAACTTCGAGACGCTGTACTGGGTGCGCGACATCGTGGAAAAGGGCCCCCAGTGGTTTGCCAGCTTCGGCCGCCATGGACGCAGGGGGCTGCGCAGCTTCAGCGTGAGCGGGCGTGTGAAGGAACCCGGCGTGAAGCTGGCGCCCGCGGGCATCACGCTGCGTGAACTGGTGGATGAATACTGCGGCGGCATGGCCGACGGGCACGTGCTGTATGCCTACCTGCCCGGTGGCGCGTCGGGCGGCATCCTGCCGGCGCGGCTGGCCGATGTGCCGCTGGACTTCGACACGCTGCAGCCACACGGCTGCTTCATCGGATCGGCGGCCGTGATCGTGCTCAGCCAGCACGACCGCGCGCGCGATGCAGCCCTGAACATGATGCGTTTTTTTGCGCACGAGAGCTGCGGCCAGTGCACGCCGTGCCGCGTGGGAACGGCCAAGGCGGCGCAGCTCATGCAGGCGCCGCTGTGGGACGAGGACACGCTGGACGACCTGGCGCAGGTGATGGCCGATGCCTCCATCTGCGGGCTGGGGCAGGCGGCACCCAACCCGATCCGCTGCATCCACAAGTACTTTGCGCATGAGGTGGGCGAGGGCCCCTGGCCCGGCGACCTGCCGCTGCCGCGTGGCGGCGTGCGCACCGAGCGCATCCCGCCCGCCGCAGTGCCGGAGGATCGCCCATGAGCGCCGCACCGCACACCGGCGCAGGCGCCGTGCCGTTCGAGCTCGACGGCGAACTCTTGCAGGCCCTTCCGGGTGAAACCCTGTGGCAGGCCGCGCGCCGCCACGGCGTGCAGATCCCCCACCTGTGCCACACCGATGGCCTGCGGCCCGACGGTAACTGCCGCGCCTGCGTGGTGGAGATCGAAGGCGAGCGCACGCTGGCGCCCAGCTGCTGCCGCGCGCCCACGCCCGGCATGCGCGTGCACGCCCAGAGCCCCCGCGCGCTCAAGAGCCAGCAGATGGTGCTGGAACTGCTGCTGTCCGACATGCCAGAGACCGGCTACAAGTGGAACGACGCTGCAAAAACAATAGCTGATAGCGCTTGTCAGGAGAGCGCTGGAGCAAAATTTGACCAAGTACCAACGCCCCCGGGGCAGCATGGCGAGTTGAGCGCCTGGGCCGATGCGCTGGGCGTGGCCGTGCGCCCCGCGCTGGCCGCGCTGCGCCGCGCGCAGCCCGCGCCCGACCTGAGCCACCCGGCCATGGCCGTGCACCTGGACGCGTGCATCCAGTGCAACCGCTGCGTGCGCGCCTGCCGCGAGGAACAGGTCAACGACGTGATCGGCTATGCACTGCGCGGAGCCGACAGCAAGATCGTCTTCGACCTGGACGACCCCATGGGCGCCAGCACCTGTGTGGCCTGCGGCGAATGCGTGCAGGCCTGCCCCACGGGCGCGCTGAGTCCCAAGACCCACATCGGCCCGCAGAAGGTGGACCGCACGGTGGACTCGGTCTGCCCGTTCTGCGGCGTGGGCTGCCTCGTCACCTACCACGTGAAGGACGAAAAAATCGTGCGCGTGGACGGCCGTGACGGCCCGGCCAACCGGGGCCGCCTGTGCGTGAAGGGGCGCTTCGGCTTTGACTACGCGCACCACCCGCAGCGCCTCACGGTGCCGCTGGTGCGCAAACCTGGCGTTCCCAAGGACTGGCAGGGCGCTGTGAGGCCCGAGGACTGGCGCGAGGTCTTCCGCGAGGCGACCTGGGACGAGGCACTGCAGCGCGCCGCAGGCGGACTGCGTGCGCTGCGCGATGCGCACGGCCCCAAGGCGCTGGCGGGGTTTGGCTCGGCCAAGGGCAGCAACGAAGAGGCCTACCTGTTCCAGAAGCTGGTGCGCACCGGCTTTGGCAGCAACAACGTGGACCATTGCACGCGCCTGTGCCACGCCTCCAGCGTGGCGGCGCTGCTGGAGGGCGTGGGCTCGGGCGCGGTGAGCAACCCGGTGAGCGACGTGGCGCATGCCGAGGTCATTCTGGTGATCGGCTCCAACCCCACATCCAACCACCCCGTGGCCGCCACATGGATGAAGAATGCCGCCCGGCGGGGTGCAAAGATCGTGCTGGCCGACCCGCGCGTGACCGACATCGGGCGCCACGCCTGGCGCGTGCTGCAGTTCCGGCCCGACACCGATGTGGCCGTGCTCAACGCGCTGATCCACACGGTGATCGAGGAGGGCCTGGCCGACGAGGCCTTCATCCGTGACCGTGCGCTCAACTACGAGGCCCTGCGAGAGAACGTGCGCGCCTACAGCCCTGAGGCCATGGCGCCGCTCTGCGGCATTCCCGCGGACACGCTGCGCGAGGTGGCGCGCGCGTTCGCCACGGCCAAGGCGTCGATGGTCCTCTGGGGCATGGGCGTGAGCCAGCATGTGCATGGCACCGACAACGTGCGCTGCCTGATTGCCCTCGCCACCGTCACCGGGCAGATCGGCCGGCCCGGCACGGGCCTGCACCCGCTGCGCGGCCAGAACAACGTGCAGGGCGCAAGCGATGCGGGCCTGATCCCGATGATGTTCCCCAACTACCAGCGCGTGGACAACGCCGAGGCGCGCGCGTGGTTCGAGCAGTTCTGGGGCTTGCCGCTGGACGACGCGCCGGGTTACACCGTGGTCGAGATCATGCACAAGGCCCTGGCCGATGAGGCCGACCCGCACAAGGTGCGCGGCATGTACATCATGGGCGAGAACCCGGCCATGAGCGACCCTGACCTGAACCATGCGCGCCAGGCGCTCGCGAGCCTGTCGCACCTCGTGGTGCAGGACATCTTCCTGACCGAAACCGCCTGGCTGGCCGACGTGGTGCTGCCCGCCAGCGCCTGGCCCGAGAAGACCGGCAGCGTGAGCAACACCGACCGCATGGTGCAGCTGGGCCGGCGCGCGCTCACGCCACCGGGTGACGCGCGGCCCGATCTGTGGATCGTGCAGCAGATAGCGAAGGGCATGGGCCTGGCCTGGGACTACGAGGGCGCAGAAGCTGGCGTGGCTGCCGTCTATGAGGAAATGCGCCAGGCCATGGCCGGCGCCATCGCCGGTATCAGTTGGGACCGGCTGGAGCGCGAGTCCAGCGTGACCTACCCCTGCCTCTCGGTCGAGGATCCGGGCCAGCCCATCGTATTCACCGAGCGCTTCCCCACCCCCACGGGCCGCGTCACGCTGGTGCCGGCCGACATCATCCCGGCCGACGAGCGGCCCGATGCTGACTATCCGCTGGTGCTCATCACAGGCCGCCAGCTGGAGCACTGGCACACGGGCAGCATGACGCGGCGATCGGCCGTGCTGGACGCCATCGAGCCGCACGCCACGGCCTCGCTGCACGGCGACGAACTGGCGCGCCTAGGGCTGGCGCCGGGCGACTGGGCGGCGATCCGCTCGCGCCGCGGTGCCGTGCAGGTGCGTGTGCGCCGCGACGACGGCACGCCGCGCGGTGCGGTGTTCATGCCGTTTGCCTATGTGGAAGCGGCGGCCAACCTGCTCACCAATGCGGCGCTGGACCCGTTCGGGAAGATTCCCGAGTTCAAGTATTGCGCCGTGGTCGTGCGGGGCATTGCGCCGCCGCAGGGGCAGGGCGGCTGACTCCGGCGTACAGTGGCGCGCATGTCCTCCCGCCCCTTTATCTCCGTTGCTGTGGTCATGCGCCGCGAGCATCTGAACAACCGCTGGCAGCCCTGGCGCTGGTCCCTGGGCGAGGTCGTGCCGCATGAAGACGTGTTTGGCACCACGCCCCGCCTGTTGCGCCAGAGCGAGGCCGAGGAGCACTGGCTGTTCCCCGGCTTCGCCGTGGAGCTGTTCCGCGACGATGTCGAGGGCTACCACCTCAATCTGAGCGCGCCCGAGCCCTGTTGGTTCGTGCACTGGCGCATGGACGAGGAGCCTGGCGCGGACGGGCACCAGCTGGCGCGCCCGGTCGATGTGAGCCTGAGCTACCACGATGCGGGCCGATGGCTGGATGCGCAGGAAAACGTGGACCAAGTGCCCGCGCCCGACCCGGTGCGCGAATGGCTTCAGGCCTTCGTGACGGAGCACTACCAGCCCGAGCCCAAGCGCCGCCGCCGGCCTGAGAGCTTCCGCCCACTGACCGACCGGTTCGGCAACCCCGCTTCCATCTCCACGGGCAAGACGCGCGGAGGCGGCGGTGGCGGTGGCGCACCGGCAGAAGGCGAGGGCGGTCATGGCTGAGGGCTTCCTGGGCCGCTGGTCGCGACGCAAGCAGGAGGCGCGAGACCCCGAAACCGCTTCCCAGACCGAGGTGGAGGTTGCTGCGGCGCCCGTTCTGCCGCTACACCGCGAAGCACCTGTGCAGCAGCCTGCCGCACAGCCAGCAGCGCAACCGGCAGCCGCAGCGCGGCCGTTGCCCACGCTGCAGGACGTGCAGGCGCTCACGCCAGAGTCCGACTTCTCCAGCTTCGTGACGCGCGGCGTGGCGCCGGAGGTTCGCAACGCCGCCATGAAGAAGCTGTTCAGCGACCCGCACTTCAATGTGATGGATGGGCTGGATGTCTATATCGACGACTACACCCAGCCCACGCCGCTGCCGCTGAGCACGCTGCGTCAGCTCGCCAGCGCCAAAGTGCTGGGGCTGGTGCAGGAGGACGCGCCGCAGGAGCGCGCCAGCGCGGCAAAGGCCAGCCAGGGTGCTGGGGTGATCGAGCCGCAGCAGGCCGCGGGCGATCTCGATGTGGCACAGTCCGGCGTATGCAACGCCATTCCTAGCCCGCAGGCGCCGGATGCTGCACCGCAGCAGACCGCGCCCGCCAGCCACCTACCCGATGCCCAAGACGCTGATATGCGATTGCAACCGGACCATGCCTCTGGACCCCAGGGCACTGGGAACGGCTCTGCATGAGGAGCTGACGCTCCACTCCACCCTGTGCCGCCGCGAGGCCGGCGCCTTCCAGCAGGCCGTGCGCAGCGGCGAGACGGTACTTGTCGCCTGCACCCAGGAACAACGCCTGTTCACCGAACTGGCCGAGCAGACCGAAGGGGCCACTTCGCCCCTGCGCTTCGTCAACATTCGCGAGACCGGCGGCTGGAGCCACGATGCGCGCCAGGCCGGCCCCAAGATCGCTGCGTTGCTGGCGGCGGCCCATCTGCCAGAGCCCGAGCCTGTGCCCACCGTGAGCTTTCGCAGTGGTGGCCGCCTCTTGATCATCGGCGCGCTGGATGCCGCCGAGCGTGCGGCCACGCTGCTGGCCGACGTGCTGGACGTGACGCTGTTCGCGCAAGGCCCCGGTGATGCCGGTGGCCGGCAGGAGCGGCGCTTTCCCGTCCTGGGCGGGCGCGTTGTGTCACTCAAGGGTTGGCTGGGGCGATTTGCGCTGCAATGGACGGCGGACAACCCCATCGACCTGGACCTGTGCACGCGCTGCAATGCCTGCGTGACCGCCTGCCCCGAGAACGCCATCGGGCTCGATTACCAGATTGACATGACGGCCTGTACCGGCCACCGCGATTGCGTGAAGGCCTGCGCGGTGGCGGGTGCCATCCGCTTCGAGCGCGAGGCCGAGGTGCAGTCGCAGGACTTTGATCTGGTGCTGGACCTGCGCCCTGCCGGCGCCGGGCCCACCTTTTTGCAGCACGCGCTGCCGCAGGGGTACTTCCGCTGGGACGGGCAGGACCTGCAGGCGCTGCTGCGCCTGCGCGACCTGGTGGGTGAATTCGAGAAGCCCAAGTTTTTCAGCTACCGCCAGAAGCTCTGCGCCCACAGCCGCAACCGTGGGGTGGGCTGCAATGCCTGCGTGGACATTTGCTCGGCCGAGGCCATCAGCAGCGACCCCGTGCGCCAGCAGGTGGTGGTCAATCCACACCTGTGCGTGGGCTGCGGCGCCTGCACCACGGTCTGTCCCACGGGCGCCATGGGCTATGCCTACCCGTCCGCGCAGGACATGGGCACGCGCATCCGTACCCTGCTGTCCACTTACGCCCAGGCCGGCGGCCGACAGCCCAGCCTGCTGCTGCACAGCCAGGAGAGCGGGCAGCAGCTCGTGCATGAACTGGGACGCGCGGCCCAGTTGGGCGTGGCCCAGGGCGTGCCCGCGCACATGATCCCCGTGGCGCTGTGGCATACAGCCAGTGTCGGTATCGATCTGTGGCTCAGCGCTATCGCGCAGGGGGCGACACAGGTGGCGGTGCTGTTCACGGGAGACGAGGCACCGCAGTACGTGGAAGGCCTGCAGTCGCAGATGGCGGTGGCGCAGGCGTTGTTGCACGGCCTGGGCTATACGGGCACGCATCTGCATTGCGTGCATGCGCGCTCCGTGACCGATCTGGATGCGGGGCTGCGCGCGATCGGCGGCGCGTGCGGCAGCGTACCGGCGCAGGCCGCCCGCTTCACGCCGACCAATGACAAGCGCGCCACGCTGGAGCTGGCGCTGGATCATCTGGTGACCAATGCCCCCGCGCGCGAGTTGCCCGAGGCTATTGCGCTACCCAAGGGGCCATCTCCGTGGGGTACGGTGGTCGTGGACAAGGACCGCTGCACCCTGTGCCTGAGCTGCGTGAGCGCCTGCCCCGCCGGCGCGCTGCAGGACAATCCGCAGGCACCGCAACTGCGCTTCACTGAGCAGAATTGCGTGCAATGCGGCCTGTGCGAGCGCACTTGCCCCGAGAATGCCATCACGCTGCAGCCGCGCATGCTGCTCACGCCGGAGCGCGGCCAGCCGCGCGTGCTGAACGAGACCCAGCCCTATGGCTGCATCCGCTGCGGCAAGCCTTTCGGCACGCTGCAGGCCATCGAGGCCATGCTGGGCAGGCTGGCCGACCACCCGATGTTCCAGGGCGAGGCGCTGGAACGCCTCAAGATGTGCGGTGACTGCCGCGTGATTGACCTGTACTCCGCCCAGAACGAAGCGAAAGTGACCGACCTGTGAGCAGTCCCACCACAGCCCACCTCACCGCCCCGGCCACCACCTCCGCGCTGGATGAGGAAACCGCGCGCGCAGAGTTGTACGGCCTGTTGGCCCAGCTGTACTACGCCTCGCCCGATCCGGCGCTGCTGGATGCGTTGCGCGTCGCCGTGACCGAGGCGCCCGCCAGCGGCGCCTTTTTGCAGGAGCCTTGGCAGCAGCTCGTGGCCGTGGCGCGCGAGCTGACGGACGGCGCGGTGGCCGACGAGTACGACGCGCTCTTTGGCGGCGTGGGCAAGCCCGAGGTATTCCTGTACGGCTCGCACTACCTGAGCGGCTTCCTGAACGAAAAGCCCCTGGCGCGGCTGCGCACCGACCTGCAGCGGCTGGGCCTGGCCGCCCGGGAGGACATGCCCGATACCGAGGACCACATCGCCTACCTGTGCGAGGTGATGCGCTACCTGATCGCTGGTGACGATGGGGGCGTGTGCCACCTGGAGTCGCAGCGCACCTTCTTTGCCGCGCATATCCAGCCCTGGGTGCTGCAGTTGTGTGATGTGCTGGAGCAGCAGCCGCGGGCGCGCTTTTACGCCGTCCTGGCGCGGTTCACGCGTGCCTTCGTGGCTGTGGAGTCGCAGGGCTTCGACATGCTCGAGTAAGCGCGGCGCCGCACCTAGCGCGGAACGTACAACGGTGCAGCACGCCCATCGCCAAAGGCGAGCCCGGTCCTCGGGTGACGTTGCCGCATTGTGACCAATGTCATAGACTGTATGAATGCGGCTTCATACGCCGCGATTTTTCCGTTTTCTTGCCAGCATTCCTGGAGACAAAAATGCAGGACCGCCAGCCCACCCCTTCCCGTCGTCGTTTCTTTGCAGGTGCTGCCACCGTCGGTGCCGCAGCTGCTTCCGTGGCCGTGCTTCCGCGCATGGTGACCACCCCGCAGGCTGTGGTGGAACAGGCCCCGCGCCCTACCCCCGAGCGGGGCGGCGGCTACCACGAGTCGGACCATGTCCGCCACTACTACAACACCACCCGCATCTGATGCGGCACAGCGGGGTTCGCCATGTTGCTGACTAAAAAATCTTCCCATGCGCCGCAAGGTGCACAGGCCTCTTCCCCTTTCGTGCACAGCCTGCGGCGCGGACTCTCGCAGGCGCTGCCCACCATGGACCGCCGCGCGTTCCTGCGCCGCTCGGGCCTGGGGGTGGGGGTGGGCATTGCCGCTTCGCAGCTAACGCTGGTGCGCAAATCCCAGGCAGCCGAGGGTGCCAAGGTCGCCATCGGCGATACCAAGGTCGAGGTGCGTCGCACCGTGTGCACGCACTGCTCGGTGGGCTGCGCTGTGGACGCCGTGGTGGAAAACGGTGTCTGGGTGCGCCAGGAGCCAGTGTTTGATTCACCCATCAACCTGGGCGCTCATTGCGCCAAGGGCGCTTCGGTGCGCGAACATGGCCACGGCGAGTACCGCCTGCGCTATCCGATGAAGCTGGTCAACGGCAAGTACGAGCGCATCAGCTGGGATACCGCCCTCAACGAAATCACCGCCCGCATGAAGGAACTGCGCGAGGCCAGCGGCCCCGACAGCGTGTACTTCATCGGTTCGTCCAAGCACAGCAACGAGCAATCCTATCTGCTGCGCAAGTTTGTGAGCTTCTGGGGCTCCAACAACTGCGATCACCAGGCGCGCATCTGCCACTCGACCACGGTCGCGGGCGTGGCCAATACCTGGGGGTACGGTGCGATGACAAACTCGTACAACGACATGCAGAACAGCAAGTGCGCGTTGTACATCGGCTCGAATGCCGCCGAGGCCCACCCGGTGAGCATGCTGCACATGCTGCATGCCAAGGAAAACGGCTGCAAGATGATCGTGGTGGACCCGCGCTTCACCCGCACGGCCGCCAAGGCTGACGAATACGTGCGCATTCGCTCCGGCACGGACATTCCGTTCCTGTTCGGCCTGCTGTACCACATCTTCAAGAACGGCTGGGAAGACAAGAAGTACATCAACGACCGCGTCTACGGAATGGACAAGGTGCGCGAGGAGGTGCTCGCCAAGTGGACGCCCGACAAGGTCGAGGAGGCCTGTGGCGTGGGCGAGGCGCAGATGTACAAAGTGGCCGAGATGATGGCCAAGAACAGCCCGGCCACATTGGTGTGGTGCATGGGCCAGACGCAGCACAGTATCGGCAACGCCATGGTGCGTGCCTCGTGCATCGTGCAACTGGCGCTCGGCAACGTCGGCAAGAGCGGCGGCGGGGCCAACATCTTCCGTGGCCACGACAACGTGCAGGGCGCGACGGACGTCGGCCCCAACCCCGATTCACTGCCCGGCTACTACGGCCTGGCCGAAGGCTCGTGGAAGCACTTCGCCAACGCCTGGGGGGTCGACTTCGAGTGGATCAAGGGCCGCTACGCATCGCCCGCCATGATGAGCAAGAACGGCATCACCGTCTCGCGCTGGATCGACGGCGTGTTGGAGAAGAACGAGCTCATCGACCAGGATTCCAACCTGCGCGGTGTCTTCTACTGGGGTCATGCGCCCAACTCGCAGACGCGCGGCCTGGAGATGAAGCGCGCGATGGACAAGCTGGACCTGCTGGTGGTGGTTGATCCCTATCCGTCGGCCACGGCGGCCATGGCGGCCATGCCCGGCAAGCCAGAGGATCTGAATCCCAACCGGGCCGTGTACCTGCTGCCGGCCTGCACCCAGTTTGAAACCAGTGGTTCGGCCACGGCATCCAACCGCTCGCTGCAGTGGCGCGAAAAGGTCATCGAGCCGCTCTGGGAGAGCCGCAGCGACCACATGATCATGTACCAGTTCGCGCAGAAGCTCGGCTTCGACAAGGAACTGGTCAAGAACTACCAGATGCAGAAGGTCAAGGGCATGGACGAACCCGTGCCCGAGGACATCCTGCGTGAGATCAACCGCTGTGTCTGGACCATTGGCTACACCGGCCAGAGTCCGGAGCGCCTGAAGGCGCACATGAAGAACATGCACATGTTCGACGTGAAGACGCTCAAGGCCAAGGGCGGCAAGGACAAGGAAACCGGCTACGACTTTACGGGCGACTACTTTGGCCTGCCCTGGCCGTGCTTTGGCACGCCCGAGATGAAGCACCCGGGCTCGCCCAACCTGTACGACACCAGCAAGCATGTGATGGATGGCGGCGGCAACTTCCGCGCCAACTTCGGCGTGGAACGCGACGGCGTCAACCTGCTGGCCGAAGATGGCTCGCACTCGGTGGGCGCCGATCTCACCACCGGCTACCCCGAATTCGACCATGTGCTGCTCAAGAAGCTGGGCTGGTGGGCCGACCTCACCGAGGCGGAGCAGAAGGCGGCCGAGGGCAAGAACTGGAAGACCGACCCCTCGGGCGGCATCATCCGCGTGGCGATGAAGGTGCACGGCTGCCACCCGTTCGGCAACGCCAAGGCGCGCGCGGTGGTCTGGAACTTTCCAGACCCCATTCCGCAGCACCGCGAGCCCATCTACGGCACGCGTCCGGATCTCGTGGCCAAGTACCCCACGCACGATGACAAGAACGCGTTCTGGCGGCTGCCCACGCTCTACAAGAGCCTGCAGCAGAAGAACGTGGCCGACAAGGTGTACGAGAAATATCCGCTGATCCTTTCGTCCGGCCGTCTGGTCGAATACGAAGGCGGTGGCGAGGAAACCCGCTCCAACCCCTGGCTGGCCGAGCTGCAGCAAGAGTCGTTCGTCGAGATCAACCCCAAGACGGCGGCCGATCGCGGCATCCGCAACGGTGAGCGCGTTTGGCTCAGCACCCCCACGGGCGCGCGCCTGAATGTGCAGGCGCTGGTGACCGAGCGCGTGGCGCCGGATACCTGCTGGATGCCCTTCCACTTCTCGGGCCGCTGGCAGGGCCAGGACATGCTGGCCTATTACCCCAAGGGTGCGGCCCCCGTGGTGCGCGGCGAGGCGGTCAACACCGCCACCACCTATGGCTACGACAGCGTGACCATGATGCAAGAAACCAAGACCACGATCTGCAACGTGGAACGCGCATAAGGAGGCAGCGATGGCACGGATGAAATTCATTTGCGACGCGGAGCGTTGCATCGAGTGCAACAGCTGCGTGACGGCGTGCAAGAACGAGCACGAGGTGCCCTGGGGCGTGAACCGCCGCCGCGTGGTCACGCTCAACGACGGCGTGCCCGGCGAGAAGTCCATCTCGGTGGCCTGCATGCACTGCAGCGATGCCCCTTGCATGGCCGTCTGCCCCGTCAACTGCTTCTACCGCACGGAAGAGGGTGTGGTGCTGCATGACAAGGACGTATGCATTGGCTGCGGCTATTGCAGCTACGCCTGCCCGTTCGGTGCGCCGCAGTTCCCCTCGCAGGGCACTTTTGGTGTGCGCGGCAAGATGGACAAGTGCACCTTCTGTGCCGGTGGTCCCGAGGAGCACGGCAGCCAGGCCGAGTTCGAGAAGTACGGACGCAACCGTCTGGCCGAGGGCAAGCTGCCCGCCTGTGCCGAAATGTGCTCCACCAAGGCGCTGCTGGCCGGTGACGGCGACGTGGTCGCCGACATCTTCCGCACCCGCGTGGTCCAGCGCGGCAAGGGCGCCGAGGTCTGGGGCTGGGGCACGGCCTATGGTTCCAAGCAGGCCGGCCAGCCGCCGGCGGGAGCAAAGTCATGAAGACGCGTGCATGGCATGTTCTGGGCGCCCTGGGCGCAGCCGTGGCCCTGACGGCCTGCGGCGAGAAACCGCAGACCGGCGGCGGTGTGAAGTACGACGCACCGCCCTACGCGGGCACGGGCAGCAACTTCACTTCTCCCGACTGGAAGGCGGGCGATGCGGGCAGCTGGGAGCAAAAGCTCAAGACCCGCATGCAGTACGGCCAAAACGAATACAACCGCGTGCGGTGATGCGAGGTCTGCCATGAAACACCTCTTGTGTGCATTGCTGCTTGCCAGCGGTGCCGCGTGGGCGCAGGCCCCGGCGGCGCCCGCCAGCGACGCGGCAGCGCCCGCTGCGGCAGACGCTGCCCCTGTGCCGGCGGCGGTAGGTGCCGTCAAAAGCCAGAACATCTTCGACGTGAAGCCCGATGCCAGTGAGGAGCCGGGCTACGCCCAGCAGACCAACGGTGAGCGTGCCAAGGTTCAGCCGGGCAACAACGCGCCCATGTGGCGGCAGGTGCGAGATGGGGTGACGGGCTACAGCAGCCTGCCGGCGAGCCAGGCCCCTGAGGCCGGCAACCTGATCCAGCCGTTCGCGCAATACCCCGGCTCGCGCTACACCACGGCAGGCCAGGCGTGGCGCGAGGTGCGCAATAACTGGATCATTCCCTACGGCGCGGCCTTGCTGGGCATCACCGTGCTGGCGCTGGCCATCTTCTTCGTGACCAAGGGCACCCTGGGCCACGCGGATGCCGAGGCTGGCGGTCGCCGGATCGAGCGCTTTACGCCCTTCGAGCGCGCGGCGCACTGGTCCAATGCGATCGCCTTCGTCACGCTGGCCATCACGGGCATCCTGATGGCGTTCGGCAAGTTCTTCCTGCTGCCCGTGCTGGGTGCACAGCTCTTCGGCTGGTTGGCGTACGCGGCGAAGAACGTGCACAACTTCATGGGCCCGCTGTTCGCCGTGTCTCTCACGGTGATCATCATCACTTTCATCAAGGACAACATCGCCAACCGCGCGGACTTCGTCTGGCTGTCCAAGGCAGGTGGCATGTTCACCAACAAGGAAGTGCCATCGCACCGCTTCAACGCAGGCGAGAAGGGCATGTTCTGGTGGGGCATCACTATTCCCGGCGTGTTTGTTGTGCTATCGGGCCTGGTGCTCGACAAGTTGATCCCCGGCTGGGGCCTGCTGCGCGGAGAGATGCAGATCGCCCACATGGTGCACGCCACGCTGGCCCTCTGGATGATGGCGCTGCTGCTGGGTCACATCTACATGGGCACGATCGGCATGCGCGGGGCCTACAAGGCCATGAAGACCGGTTACGTGAGCGAGGCCTGGGCGCGCGAGCACCATGAGCTGTGGGCCGACGATGTCCGCAGCGGCAAGATTCCCGCACAGCGCAGTGGTGCGGCTACCGCCGCGCAAACCACGCCTTCCCACCCCGCCGTAGGAGGAACCTCATGATTTTTGCAGCAACTCTCGTGCGCCGCTGCACAGCGGGTCTGGCGCTGGCGTCGTTGGCCGGCGTGGCAGCCGCCAAGCTGCCGCCCCTGTCGCCCGAGGCACAGGCCAAGGCGGCAGAGACCGCCGCCAAGGCCGCATGGTCCGGCAAGGTGGACGCCTATAAGCTGTGTCAGGCACAAGACCGCGTGGTGGCGCACTACCGCCGCACCGCGCCGAACGCCGCGCCTGCGGTTTCTGCCCCCGCGTGCCTTGATCCGGGTCCTTTCAGCTACACGCCGCCGGAGGCCAAGCCGCTAGAGGCCGCGGGTGCTCACTCGCCTGCGGGCACTGCCACCAGCCCCCCCAACACGGCCGTGCCGGCCGCCGCCGCGTCGGCCCCCAAGAGCTGACCGAGCCGCCAGTCCGCGGTGCCTGGAGGCCCGTGGGCCGGAGACCGTGGCCTCTCTGTCCTGCACGCCCCGCCGCGCTCTGCGCGCCGGGGCGTCGTTACGTGTACGCTGCACCCATGACGCCAACGTCCCAACCACAGACCCTCTCTCGCCATGCCAGTGTGCCGCGGCTCACGCAGGCGGTTGCGCCGCTCACCCATGCGGTGCAAGCCATCAACGAAAGAGGCGAGCGCGAAGAGCTGCACATTCCCGCCGAACGCCCGCTCACGGTGTACGTGGATCGGCGCGAGCTGGTCACGCTGATGACGCTGGGCGCACACCCCGAGCTGCTGGTGTTGGGATACCTGCGCAACCAGCGGTTGGTGGATTCCGTGAAGGAGATCGAGTCCATCACCGTGGACTGGGAGGTCAACGCCGCCGCCGTCGCCACGCGCCGCGGCATCGCACGCATCGAAGAGCGCACCGCGCGCAAGGTCGTCACCACCGGCTGCGGCCAGGGCAGCGTGTTCGGCGGCTTGATGGACGAGGTGGCCGGCATACGCCTGCCTCCCGCGCAACTGACGCAGGCCGAGCTGTACGGCATCGTCAACGCCATCCGACTTCAGGAATCCACCTACAAGTCCGCCGGCTCGGTGCACGGCTGCGCCCTGTTCCAGGGGCCGCAGATGCTCGTCTTTGTGGAGGACGTGGGACGCCACAATGCCATTGACACCATTGCGGGCTGGATGTGGATGCAGCAGCCTGCCGAGGCCATGCAGGGCAGCGACAAAGTGTTCTACACCACGGGTCGCCTCACAAGCGAGATGGTCATCAAATCCGCCCAGATGGGGGTGCCCATCGTGGTGTCGCGCAGCGGTATGACGCAAATGGGGCATGCCGTGGCCAGCCAGCTGGGGCTGTGCGCCATCGGACGTGCGACCAATCGGCGCTTTCTCTGCTACAGCGGGGCGGATCGGCTGGTGCTGCAGCCAGAGCTGGCACAGGCGCCGCCTGTACCCGCTGCGTAGCGGCGCAAGGGGCCCTATGTGGCCAATGGCGGTCACTGAGGCACACATAGTGCCGGTGGCATGATGCACGCCATGCCCGCATCCCCCGCCTCCGCATCTTCGCAAGACTCGCCAACCGGCCGCATCGCTGTGCCATGGGCTCGCCTGGGCTGGCGCACGCTCTGGCGTGATCTGCGTGCGGGCGAGTTGCGCCTGCTCATGGTCGCCGTGACGCTGGCCGTGGCAGCGCTCACCTCGGTGGGTTTCTTCGCGGATCGGCTTCAGGGTGGCCTGGCGCGCGACGCACTGCAACTGCTGGGCGGCGACGCAGTGGTGGCCAGCGACAACCCCACGCCCGTCGCGTTTGTGGAGCAGGCACGGGCGCTGGGTTTGACGGGCGTGACCACCCTGAGCTTTCCCACCATGGGGCGCGCGCCCGACCTGCAGGGCGGCGCCAGCCGGCTGGTGGCGCTCAAGAGCGTGGAGCCGGGCTACCCGTTGCGCGGCCGCCTGCAGGTGGCGGACGCCCCTCAGCGCCCCGGCATTCCCACACAAAGCATTCCAGCGCAGGGCGAGGTCTGGGTGGACGCTCCGCTATTGGAGTCGTTGGCGCTCCAGTTGGGCGACTTCCTGCTGCTGGGGGACACGCAACTGCGCATCACGCGCATCATCACGCTGGAGCCCGACCGCGGGGCGGGCTTCATGAACTTTGCCCCGCGCGTGATGCTCAATGCGATGGATCTGCCCGCTACCGGGCTGGTACAGCCCGCCAGCCGTATCACTTACCGCTTTGCGGTGGCCGGCACACCGGACGCCGTCAAGCGCTTCACCGCCTGGGCCAGTGCGGCGGCGGCCGAGCCGGGCATGCGCGGCGTGCGTGTGGAGTCGCTGGACAGCGGTAGGCCTGAGATGCGCCAGACGCTGGACCGCGCGCAGAAGTTCCTCAACCTCGTGGCGTTGCTGGCGGCGTTGCTCTCGGCCGTGGCCGTGGCGCTGGCCGCCCGCGGCTTCGCCAACGAGCATCTGGACGCCGCCGCGCTGCTGCGCGTGCTGGGCCAGAGCCAACGCACGATTGCTGGCGCCTACGTGATGGAGTTCGCTTTGGTCGGCCTGTTCGCCAGCGCGCTGGGTGTGCTGCTGGGCTTTGCGGTGCACCATGTGTTCGTGTTGCTGCTCGCGGGGCTGGTGGAATCGGCACTGCCTGCGGCCAGCCTCTGGCCCGTGGCCTTCGGCGTGGGCGTGGGCCTCACGCTGATGTGCGCCTTCGGCCTGCCGCCGGTGCTGCAGCTGGCGCAGGTGCCGCCGCTGCGCGTGATCCGGCGTGACCTGGGGAATGTGCGGCCCACGTCCCTGGCTGTGCTGGGCCTGGGCGTGGCGGGGTTTGCAGCGCTGCTGCTGGTGGTCAGCCGCGACTGGAAGCTGGGCGCGATCGCCGTGGGTGGTTTCGCCGCAGCCGCGCTGCTGTTTGCCGTGCTGGCCTGGGCGGCCGTGGGGTTGCTGCGCAAGAGTGTGCGCGAGACCACCGCGCCGCGCTGGCTGGTGCTGGCCACGCGCCAGATCGCCGCGCGCCCCGCCTATGCCGTGGTGCAGGTCAGCAGTCTGGCGGTGGGGCTGCTGGCGCTGGTGCTGCTGGTGCTGCTGCGCACGGACCTCATCGCCAGCTGGCAGCGTGCCACGCCGGCCACGGCGCCCAACCGTTTCGTGATCAACATCCTGCCGGACCAGGCCGAGGCCTTTCGCCAGATGCTGCAGCGGGCGGGCGTGGCGCAGTACGACTGGTACCCCATGTTCCGCGGCAGGCTGGTGGCCATCAACGACCGCCCGGTGGGCATGGACGACTATGAGGACGACCGCGCCAAGCGCCTGGTGGACCGTGAGTTCAACCTCTCCAACGCCCACGACGCGCCGGAGCACAACCCCATCGTGGGCGGGCGCTGGAGCCCTGACGAGCACGGCGCCGTGAGCGTGGAGGAGGGTATCGCCAAGACGCTGGGCCTCAAGCTGGGCGATCGACTGCGCTTTGACATCGCCGGCGTGCAGAGCGAGGCGCGCATCACCAGCCTGCGCCAGGTGGACTGGAGTTCCATGCGTGCCAACTTCTTCGTGATGTACCCGGTGGCGCAGATGCCCGACGTGCCCTACACCTACCTGGCCGCCTACCGCGCACCGCAGCAGCCGGGCTTTGACAACGCGCTGGTGCATGCCTTCCCCAACATCACCAACGTGGACATGAGCGCCACGCTGGCCCAGGTGCAAGGGGTGCTGGCGCAGGTGATCCGCGCGGTGGAGTTTCTGTTTGCCTTCACGCTGGCGGCTGGGTTGGTGGTGCTGTTCGCGGCCGTCACCGCCACGCGCGAGGAGCGCGCACGCGAATTCGCCATCATGCGTGCCGTGGGCGCGCGTGCCAGCCTGCTGCGACAGGTGCAGCGTGCCGAACTGGCCGGCGTGGGCCTGCTGGCGGGCTTCCTGGCCAGTTGTGTGGCCGTGGCCGTGGGCTGGGCGCTGGCGCGCTATGTGTTCGACTTCAGCTGGACGGCCCAGTTCTGGGTGCCGATCGCCGGTGCGCTGGCGGGTGCGCTGCTGGCGCTGGCGGCGGGTTGGTGGGGTTTGCGCGAGGTGCTGCGCCGCCCCGTGGTACAGACGTTGCGCAGCGCAGCGCAGGAGTGAGGAGGGGCCATGCCGCAACACGACACGCCGCATTGGGAACCCGACTGGTCGCAGGCGCCCGAGGGCTGGGATTGGCTGGCGCAGGACGAAGACGGGCGCTGGTACTGGTACCGCACGCAGCCGCAGGTGGGCGTGGGCGGCGGCGTGTGGCGCTCCAACTCGCGCAACCAGCAGTACGCCGGCCAGGGCCTGCCCAACCCGGCCTGGGACGCCTCGCTGCGCCATCGTCAACAATGATTTTGATAGCTGCCAGCGCTTGCTGGTATTGCGCTGGAGGCCAATTTGCTTATTGACGCAGACGAGAGTGCCGATCTGGCTGCCGCGCTGTGTCGGGCCCTGGGCGTGGCCGAGGGGGGGCCGGTGGAGCATGTGCAGACGCACCTGTCGCATCTGCTGCTGACCCCTACGCATGCCTACAAGCTCAAGAAGCCGCTGCACCTGCCCTTTGCGGATTTCCGCACGCTGCAGGCGCGGCGCCATTTCTGCGGCGAGGAACTGCGTCTGAACCAGCGCCTGGCGCCCATGCTCTACCGGGACATACTGCCGGTGGTGGGCAGCGCCAAGGCGCCGCGCCTGGGGAGCGTGGAGCAAGCCGGCAACGCTATCGACTGGGTGCTGCGCATGCGCCGCTTTCCCAAGGGCAGCGAGGCCGACGCCCTGGTGCGCGCCGGCGCGCTGCTGCCCGCGCAGGTGGACGCGTTTGCCGCGCATCTCGCGCGCTTTCACGTCGGCGCGCCGGTGGCGCCGCCGGATGGCGGCTGGGGCACGGCCGTGCAGGTGGAGCAGGCCATCACCGGCGTGCTGGACACGCTGGCGCCGCTGCTCGGCGAAGCCGAGCGCGCGCGGCTGGCGGCGCTGCGCACGTGGTTCAGCGCGCGCCAGCCCACGCTGGCCCAGTGCTGGGCCGTGCGCCACGCCACGGGCCATGTGCGCGAAGGCCATGGGGACCTGCACCTGGGCAACGTGGTGCTGCTGGCGGGTGCGCTCACCGCCTTCGACTGCATCGAGTTCAGCCCGCCGCTGCGCTGGATCGACACGCTGGCCGACGCGGGTTTCTTCAGCATGGACCTGCATGCCCATGGCCGGTCGGACCTGGCCTGGCGCTTCCTGGACGGCTACCTGGCGGTGACGGGCGACTATGCCGGCCTGGCCGTGCTGCGCCCCTACGAGATCTACCGCGCGCTGGTGCGGGCCATGGCCGCGCGCCTGCGTGCCGCGCAGGGTCTGGCGGGGACATCGGGGCCGGACTATCTGGCTTGCGCCGAACGCCTGGCCGCGCCGCTGGCCCCCCGCCTGCTGATCACCTACGGACTGTCGGGGTCTGGCAAGTCCACCCTCGCCGCCGCGCTGCTGGAGCAAGGTGCCGTGCGCCTGCGCTCGGATGTAGAGCGCAAGCGCCTGTATGGCCTGGCGGCGCTGGACAGCTCCGCCGCGCGGGGTGTGGACATCTATACCTCCGAGGCCTCGCGGCGCACCTTCGCGCACCTGCGCCAGCAGGCCCGCGCCGTGCTGCAGGCAGGCTACCCGGTGATCGTGGACGCGGCCTTCCTGCACCGGCGCGAGCGCGACGCCTTTCGCGCGCTGGCAAGCGAATTGGACGTTCCGTTCACCATCCTGCATTGCCATGCGGACCCACAGCAACTGCGCGAGCGCGTGCTGCGCCGCAGCGCGGCCGGCACCGACCCGTCGGAGGCTAGCCTGGCCGTGCTCGCGCGCCAGCAGGACAGCGCCGAGCCACTGGCGCCCGACGAGCAGGCACAGGTGCTGGACGTGGCCACCGACCGGGCATGGGATGCGGTGGCGCTGTGCGGCCGTTGGCAGGCGGCGGGCCGTGGCGCGGAGGGTGGTGCTTGATGTGTGTCAACATGTCCCGTATCGCCAGTGGCATGCTGAAACCATGAACACCACCCCTCTCTCCGATTCCCAACGCGAACAGCTGCGCGGTGTGCTGGAGCAGCGCAAGCAGCAATTGCTGGCCGAACTGGGCGAGGCCCAGCGCGACACGCTGGCCGTGGCCACCAACCGCGCCGATGCCGAGCGGCTGGACGACCGCAAGGACCAGGCCGACCGCATGGCGCAAGCCACCGTGCGCGACGCCGAGGCCACGCGCGACCACGACGAGCTGGTGGCGGTGCGCGCGGCCCTGGCACGCCTGGCCGACGGCAGCTATGGCGAGTGCACCGACTGCGGCCAGCCCGTGGGCGTGGCCCGCCTGCTGGCCCAGCCCGCGGCGGCGCGCTGCATTGCCTGCCAGTCCAAGGCCGAGGCGCGCGGCGAGCGTTGACAGCCCTGAGGAAGCGGCGCCGGCGCCGGCCCGCTTTCTACAATGGCGCGTATGTCAGCACCTGATTCCGCGCCGTCCGCCCCCACGCCTGCCACACCGTTCGAGCGGATCGGCGGTGAGCCGCGCATCCGCCAACTGGTGGACCGTTTCTACGACCTCATGGACCTGGAGCCCGGCTACGCCGAGCTGCGTGCCAGCCACGGCACTACGCTGGATGACGCGCGCGACAAGCTGTTCTGGTTCCTCTGCGGTTGGCTGGGCGGGCCCGACCACTACCAGAGCCGCTTCGGCCACCCGCGTTTGCGCGCGCGCCACATGCCGTTTTCCATCGGCATCCTGGAGCGGGACCAGTGGGTCGCCTGCATGGACCAGGCTATGGGGGAAGTGGGCGTGTCCGACGACCTGCGCGCGCGCCTGAACGAGAGCTTCATGGGCACGGCCGACTGGATGCGCAACCGCGGCGGTTGAAATAGCTATTGATTCAATAGCTATTGGCGCTTGTAGCAAGCGCGGTGAAGACGGATGCGACATGTGGACCCGCGGCGTCACATGCCTGTCAAACCCGCCCTACAGACTCTGGCGTTTTATCCACCACCAGGGTCTTCCATGCAGGACACTTTCTTGCGCGGCCAGCCATTTGCCGCGCGCCTTGCCTTTGTTTTCCCCCGTCGCCATGCGCTGGGCGCGCTGGCCTGTGCCGCGCTGCTGGCAGCCTGCGGCGGCAACGACGATGATGGCGACAGCTCCGCCGCCACGCCCGCCACGGCCACGCTGGCCGTGCTGGAAACCACCGATCTGCACTTCAACGTGCGCAGCTTCGACTACTTCAAGCTGGCTGAGGACAAGACCTACGGCTTCGAGCGCACGGCCACGCTGGTGCGCGCCGCGCGCAAGGAGTTCGCCAACACCCTGCTGGTGGACAACGGCGACACCATCCAGGGCACGGCTCTGGCCGACTACGAGGCCACGGTCAGCCCCATCCCCTGCACGCAGCAGCTGTCCATGTACAAGGCCATGGGCGCGCTGGGATTTGACGCGGGCACGCTGGGCAACCATGAGTTCAACTATGGCCTGCCGTTCCTGAACCAGGTGCTGGGCGGCGGCCTGGAGGTGGACGGCGTGGACGCCACCAAGAAATGTGCGGGCAACGGCTATCCCGCCGTGCTGGCCAACGTGTACAGCAGCAAGACCAAGAAGCCCCTGGTGCAGCCCTACACAGTGCTGGAGCGCACGCTGGTGGCCAAGTCCAGCGACGGCAAGGAGGTCCAGCTGCCCATCAAGATCGGTGTGATCGGTTTCACCACGCCGGGCATCATGAACTGGGACAAGCGCTTCCTGGAGGGCAAGGTCTACACCGAAGGCGCCGTGGAGGCCGCGCAGAAGTACGTGCCCGAGCTGCGTGCCAAGGGTGCCCAGCTGGTCGTCGCGCTGCTGCACGGCGGCCTGGACGCCAGCAGCTACTCGCCCACCATGGAGAACCCGGGCCTGCACCTGTCCAAGGTGCCGGGCATCGACGCCATGGTCATGGGCCACCAGCACAGCGTGTTCCCGGACCTGTCGGCCAAGCCCGCCTTCACGCAGGCTGGCGTGGACAACAAGGCCGGCACCATCAATGGCGTGCCTGCTGTGATGGCCAGCTCCTGGGGCAAGTCGCTGGGCGTGATCCAGCTTGCGCTGAAGTGGGACGGCAAGGCCTGGAGCGTGGACAAGGCCGCCAGCAAGAGCGAGCTGCGCAACATCCAGACCAAGGACGCCGCAGGCGCCAACGTATTCGTGGCCGCCGACCCCGCCGTGGCACCGCTGATCGAGAGCCAGCACCAGGCCGCCATCAACTACGTGAAGACGCCGATCGGCAACACCGACTTCCGCATGAGCACGCTGTTTGCCGACGTGGGCGACCCCGGCGCGATCCAGATCGTGAACCAGGCGCAGCAGGCCTACGTGGCGGCCTACATCCAGGCCAACCTGCCGCAGTACGCGCAGCTGCCCGTGCTGTCGGTGAGCGCGCCGTTCAAGTCGGGCTTCCAGGGCGGCAAGGACTTCACCGACGTCGCGGCCGGCCCGCTGGCCATCTACAACGCGGCCGACCTGTACCTGTACCCCAACACCGTTTACGCAGTGAAGGTGAACGGCGCCGACATCAAGGACTGGCTGGAGGCCGCCGCCAAGCGCTTCAACCAGATCGACCCCGCCAAGGCCGGCGAGCAGGCGCTCATCAGCACCTTCCCTGGCTACAACTTCGACATGTTCACCACTGCGGACGTGCAGTACGAGATCGACGTGACGCAGCCCGTGGGCAGCCGCATCAAGGGCCTGACCTACAAGGGCCAGCCCATCGACCCGGCGCAGGAGTTCGTGATCGCCACCAACAACTACCGCGCCACCAGCGGCAAGAGCTTCATCCCGAAGCTGGACGGCTCGGCCACCATCTGGGCCTCGCCGGATGCCAACCGCGATGTGGTCATCGAGTACGTGCGCAAGAACCCGCAGGTCACGCGCGTAGCCAACGGCGCGGCCAAGAGCTGGCGCTTCACCCAGGTGACGACCGCGGGCGACGTGGTGTTCAGCTCCGGTGCGGACGCGCTGCCCGTGGCCCAGGCCGCGGGGCTGGCCGGTGTGTCGCTGCTCGCGGCCGATGACGGCTCGGGCAAGGGCATGGCCAAGTACAAGATCGACCTGTCCAAGTAAGCGCTGCGCGTCCCCCGCACGGGGGCTGGCCCACGGTGGTGCACGCCCCCGTGGGCCTTTTGCTTCTAAAACAATAGCTGCTGGCGCTTGATGGATAAGCGCTGAAGACTGTTTTGGCTTGAAGTGCTGGTCGTCAGCCGCCCGGCCTGCGCCGCCCGGGCTGCAGCAGCACCACCAGCGCGCCTGCGCCGCCGTCCAGCGGCCGCGCCTGCACGAAGGCCAGTACCTCTTTCTTTTGCACCAGCCAGCGCTGCACCCGGCCCTTGAGCACCGGTGTGCGGCCCGGCGACCCCAACCCCTTGCCATGCACCACGCGCACGCAGCGCAGGCCCGTGCGGTGCGCCAGGCGGATGAAATCGCCCAGCGCCTCGCGCGCCTCGTCGGTGCGCAGGCCGTGCAGGTCCAACTGGCGCTGGATGCTCCAATGCCCTCCGCGCAGCTTGCGCGTCACGTCCAGCCCGATGCCCGGGCGGCGAAAGCTGAGCTGGTCGTCCACATCCAGCAGCGTGGTCACGTCGAACTCGTCGCTCAGCGACTCGCGCAGCACGCGCTCTTCGTCCAGCGCGCGCTGCACGGGCAGCGGCTCGGGCGGCTCGGGCGTGGACCAGCGCCGCTCCTGTCCCCGCTTGAGCGGCCGCACGGGGCCCACCGCGTCGGCGAACAGGTGGCGCTCGGCGCGGGCGCGCCGCTCGGCCTCGCGGTGCAGGCGCTCGCGCTCGGCCCGCTGCTGCGCGGCCTCCTGCAGCGCGCGGCGCAGGGGCTTGAGGTCGGCGAAGGAACGGGCGGTGAGGGCGGCGTTCATGGGCTGGGGGCGGTTGTACCGCATCGTCCATGCCCGCCCTGGGGGTCCAGGTATTCGGCGGCAATGAACTGCGTGACCTGCGCGGGGTTGAAGTTGTCGTCGCTCACGAAGACCAGCACGCAGCTGCCCGCCGTGCTGCCGCCTGCGCCACCGCCGGGCAGGGACGGGCCCCAGGTCATGCCTTCCAGGTTGTCCACATCCAGGCCCAGGGCGGCGAAGTCGGCCACCAGGGTCTTGGGGGGGCTGTGGTGGTTGGCGGGGGTGAGCGCATCCAGCGCCAGCGTGTCGCTGCCCGCGCGCGTGTCGATGCGGTACAGCCGCGCGGCAAAGCCGGCGCCGGCGCTGTAGGCGCGCTCCAGCACCAGCAGGTGGTGCGCACCATCGGCCAGGATCTCGCTCACGCCGTTCATTTGCGGTCCCCAGGGCAGGCGGCGGGCCTGGGGCACGGCGTCGGGCTGGTAGGCGATCTGGCGCAGCGCTTGGCCGCTGACCAGGTCGATGGCCGTGATGCGCACTGGTGCACCGCCCGATGCGGGCGTGGCCGGGGGGCCGTCCTGGCGCCAGGGCAGTTCCATGGACAGCCACGCGGTGCGGCCATCGGGCGCCAGGGCCAGGCCCTCCAGCGTGCCGTTGCTGCGCGGTCCGCTGCCGGCCTGGGGCGTGAAGCGGGCGGGCAGGGCGACATCGCGCACGGCCGCGCCGTCGGCGCGGCTTACGCGCAGTTGCGGGCCGAAGCCGCGGCTGAAGTCGCCCTCGCTGGTCCACACGAACTGCGCGCCGCCGGGCAGCCAGCGCACGGCCTCTGCGTCGGGCACGTCCACGCCGGGGTGCGCCCTCAGCCACGGCGCGTAGGGCCGGCCGCCAGCATGCAGAAGCGTATGCACGCCGGTGAATTCGGGCGGGGCGAGGGCGGTGGCGTCGTAGCGCAGCCGGGCGGTGTAGATGCGCGCCGGGTCATGGCTGGAGCGGTCGTCGCTGATGAGCAGGTAGGTGTCTTGCGCAGCGTTGTAGTCGATGCCGGAGAGGCCGCCCACCGTGGTGCCGCCATAGCGGGTGAGCGGCGGCACGGTGGCGGTGCCGATGAGCCGCAGCAGCGGGGCCTGGGCCGGCGGCTGCGGGGGCGGCAGGCGTGTGGCCAGCGGGGCGCAACCCGCCATGGCCAGCAGCAGCGCCTGGGCCAGTACGCGCCGCGCGCGCCCCGGTGCGCTCACACCAGCCCTTGCTCGGCCATGGACAGGGCCGCGCCTGGCGCCACGATCACATGGTCGAGCACGCGCACGTCCACCAGCGCCAGCGCGGCCTTCAAGGTCTGGGTCAGCGCCTCGTCGGCGCGGCTGGGCTGCACTCTGCCGCTGGGGTGGTTGTGCGCCAGCACCACGGCGGCGGCATGGTGGTGCAGGGCGCGCAGCACCACTTCACGAGGGTAGACCGAGGTCTGCGTGAGCGTGCCCCGGAACAGCTCTTCCATGGCGATCAGGCGGTTGCCGCTGTCCAGGAACAGCACGGCGAACACCTCGTGCGTGCGCCCCGCCAGGTGCAGCTGCAGGTAGTGCTGGACGGCCTGCGGCGAGTCGAACACCTCGCGCTCGCGCAGCTGCTGGGCCATGGCGCGGCGGGCGAGTTCCAGCACGGCCATCAGCTCGGCGCGCTTGGCGGGGCCCAGGCCCTTGATGCGCTGCAGGTCCTGGCTGCTGGCGTGCAGCAGCCCGGCAATGCCGCCAAAGCCGCCGCCGGCGCTGCGGCCCGTGGCGGGATCGCGCACGGGATCATCCAGCAGCTCCTGGGCCAGCTGCAGCACGCCCTTGCCCGCCAGGCCCGTGCGCAGCAGGATGGCCAGCAGCTCGGCGTCGGACAGCGCGGCGGGGCCGCGTGCGAGCAGCTTTTCGCGGGGCTGGGCATCCAGCGGCAGGTCTTTGAGGGGCATGGCGCGGTGGGCGCCGCCCCGGCATACGGCCGTGGGGGCTTGCCCGGTTTTCTACAATGCCGGCAGTTTATCGAGAGCTTTCATGACCGCAGACGCCTTCGCATCCTCGTCCACCGTGCCCACTGTGCAACAGGGCTCGTTCCTCACGCTGCACTACCGCCTGGCCGGCCCGGCGGGTGACGTGATCAATACCTTCGAGGACAAGCCCGCCACGCTGTCGGTCGGCACGGGCGAGCTTTCGCCCGCGCTGGAGCAGCGCCTGATCGACCTGCCCGAGGGCGCGCGCGCCACGTTCGAGCTGGCCGCGGGCGAGGCTTTCGGCGAGCGCAACCCCGACATGCAGCAGTGGGTGGCCAAGAAGCTGCTGAACGAGCTGGGCGACCCCCACGAGGAATACACCGTGGGCGACGTGGTGCAGTTCCCCACGCCCGACGGCACGGGCCAGTACGCCGGCGTGGTGCTGGAGGTGCGCGAAGACGGCGCCGTGCGCTTTGACTTCAACCACCCGCTGGCGGGCGTGCCCGTCACCTTCGAAGTGCTGCTCATCGGCGTGCTCTGAACGGGACGCCGCCATGCAAAAACCCCAGGAAATCGTTCTGGCCGAGCCGCGCGGCTTTTGCGCGGGGGTGGACCGGGCCATCGAGATCGTCGAGCGCGCCATCGCCAAGTTCGGCGCGCCCATCTACGTGCGTCACGAGATCGTGCACAACACCTACGTGGTGAACGACCTGAAGGCCAAGGGCGCGATCTTCATCGAGGACCTGGACGAGGTGCCGCCCGGCGCCACGCTGATCTTCTCGGCCCACGGCGTGAGCCGCGCTGTTCAGGACGAGGCGCGCGCGCGGGGTTTCACCATCTTCGACGCCACCTGTCCGCTGGTGACCAAGGTGCACGTCGAAGTAGCCAAGCTGGCCAAGGAAGGCTACGAGTTCATCATGATCGGCCACAAGGGGCACCCCGAGGTCGAGGGCACCATGGGCCAGCTGGACCATGGCATCCACCTGGTGGAAGACGTGGCCGACGTGGCCCGTGTGCAGCCCGCGCAGACCGAGAAGCTGGCCGTGGTCACGCAGACCACGCTCAGCGTGGACGACGCGGCCGAGATCACCGCCGCCGTGCGCGAGCGCTTTCCGTCGATCCGCGAGCCCAAGCAGCAGGACATCTGCTACGCCACGCAGAACCGCCAGGACGCGGTGAAGCTGCTCAGCCCGCAGGTGGACCTGGTGGTCGTGGTGGGCAGCCCCACCAGCTCCAACAGCAACCGCCTGCGCGAGCTGGCAGCGCGCCTGGGTACGCCGGCCTACATGATCGACAGCGTGGACGAGCTGCGCCACGAGTGGTTTGACGGCATCTCCCGCGTGGGCCTCACGGCCGGTGCGTCGGCACCCGAGGTGCTGGTGCAGGCCGTGATCACGCGCATCAAGGAACTGGGCGCGGTGGCCGTGCGCAAGCTGGACGGCATCGAGGAAACCGTGAAATTCCCGCTGCCCAAGGGCCTGAAGCTGGACACCGCAACGGGCCTGGAGATCACCGAGCGCCCGCCCGAAACCGGCCCGGGCGGACACTGAACGCACTTTCTCGCCCGCTAAAGCCGGGCGTCGCGGGGCTGCACGAACCCTGTCTGCGACAGCTTTGCTTCATTATTGATAGCTGCTCGCGCTTGATGGATAAGCGCTAATGGCATATTTGACATCTGTATTGCAATGCCTGCGCGTGGGTGGGGCATGTGGCGCCGGATGGCCAATCCCCCGCAGAATGTAGGCCTCTTTACAATTTCCGCTTCTTCACACCGTGGGGGCACGCTGGGCCCCCTGCATATGGAAATAGCAATACTGTTCGCCCTCATCCTGCTCAATGGCGTGTTCGCCATGTCCGAGCTGGCTCTGGTCTCCGCGCGTAAGACGCGCCTGCAGAAGCTGATCGATGAGGGCGATAGCGGGGCGATCGCAGCGGCCAAGCTGGGTGAGAACCCCACGCGCTTTCTCTCCACCATCCAGATCGGCATCACCTCGATCGGCGTGCTCAACGGCATCGTGGGCGAGTCGGCCCTGGCCAAGCCGCTGGGCGAGTGGCTGCTGGGCCTGGGGGTGGAGCCGCAACTGGCCGGCTACCTGGCCACGGGCCTGGTGGTGGTGCTGATCACCTACTTCTCGATCGTCGTGGGCGAGCTGGTGCCCAAGCGGCTGGGCCAGAGCTACCCCGAGACGCTGGCGCGCGTCGTGGCGCGCCCCATCAACTGGCTGGCGCTCGCCACCAAGCCTTTCGTGCGCCTGCTGTCGATCTCCACCGAGGGGCTGCTGCGCGCCCTGGGGGTGAAGGAGTATTCCGCCAGTGCCGTGACGGAGGACGAAATCCACGCCGTGCTGGCTGAGGGCACGAGTGCCGGCGTGATCGAGTCGCACGAGCACCAGATGGTGCGCAACGTGTTCCGCCTGGACGACCGGCAGATCGGCTCGCTGATGGTGCCGCGCGCGGACGTGGTGTTCCTGGATGTGGAGGAGCCTTTCGAGGAGAACCTGCGGCGCATCGAGGAGTCCGACCATGCGCGCTTTCCGGTGGTGCGCGGCGGCATGGAGAACATCCTGGGCGTGCTCAACGCGCGCCAGTGGCTGTCGCGCACGGTGCGCGATGCCCAGGCGCGCGACCTGACGACCCAGCCGCTGCAGACGGCGCTGTACGTGCCCGAGACCATCAATGCCATGGAACTGCTGGACAACTTCCGGCAGTCCGACGTGCAAATGGCATTCGTCATCGACGAATACGGCGAGGTGCAGGGCATCGTGACCGTGCAGGACATCATCGAGGCCATCACGGGCGAGTTTCAGCCGCGCGACCCCGAAACCTCCTGGGCCATGGAGCGCGAGGACGGCAGTTGGCTACTGGACGGCCACATCCCCGTGCCCGAGCTCAAGGACCGGCTGCAGTTGGCCACCGTGCCCGAAGAGGACCGCGGCCGTTACCACACGCTCAGCGGCATGGTCATGCTGCTCACCGGCAAGCTGCCCAAGGTCACCGACACGGTGCAGTGGGAACGCTGGCGCTTCGAGGTGGTGGACATGGACGGCAAGACCATCGACAAGGTGCTGGCCTCCCGCCTGCCCGATGAGGAGGCCAGCGCCGATCCCGCGAGCGGCGACTGAGGCTCAACTCCACAGGTCCAGTGGCGGGTCCGCCGCCACCGCGCGCAGGATGTCGGTGCGCGAGATGAAACCCGCGAGCAACCCACGCTCATCCGTCACCGGCAGGCCGGGCAGGCCGGTGTCCAGCAGCACGCCCGCCACGCGGCGCAGTTCCGTGTCCGCAGCCACCGTGGGCACGGGACTCACCATCACTTCGGAGACCGGCCGGCGCGCGAGCTCAATGGCCTGCTTGACCGCGCCGGGCTCGGGCAGCAGTTCCAGGGGCGCCATGTCAGCGCGCAGCAGCAGGCCCACCACTTGGCCCTGATCATTCACTACGGGGGCCTGTGCGATTTCGTGCTCGGCCAGCGTCTGCCACGCATCGTTCACGCGCTGATCGGGGGCCACCGTGAGCGCGCCCGTGGTCATCACGTCGCCCACGCGCGACAACGGCTGACGCGGTTGGACGGGCCCCTGCTCGGTCTGCACATAGGCCGATACGGCCTCCAGCAGGCGCAGGGGCTTGGGCGTCGCCGTCTGCGCCGTGGCGGGAGGTGCTGCGGTCGCAACAGGTGCCGTGTCGCTGTCCAGGGCGCGTGTGCGCAGTGCTTGGGGGCGGTGCACGCGCCGCACCGGCGCCACCTGCGCCAGCTTGTCCGGTCCACCCCGGTAGATTTGCCCCGAAGGGCCGAACACGAAAAACATGGCTTTGCCTCCTGACCCCTGGCCAATGCACCCGCATTGGTGGTGCATTGCCATGTTATCGGCGCGAAACGCCGCGGCTTTCGCCCCAGTACGCTCTTAGCATGCTGGGCTGCGCCACTAAAATCGCCGCCTATGCTAGACATCCTCCTCCTTCGCAAAGACCTCGCATCGGCCGTCGCACGGCTGGAAACCCGCAAGAAGCCCCAGGCCTTCCTGAATGTGGAGGCGTTCCAGGCCCTCGAGTCCGAGCGCAAGACCATCCAGATGCGCACCGAGGAGTTGCAGTCGCAGCGCAACCAGCTGTCCAAGCAGATCGGCATGCTCATGGGCAAGGGTGAGAAGGACGCCGCCGAGGCTGCGAAAGCCCAGGTGGCCGCGATCAAGGCGGAACTGGACGGTTCTGCCACCCGGTTGGATCAGATCCAGGGCGAACTGCAGACGATGCTGGCCGCCGTCCCGAATCTGCCGCACGAGAGCGTGCCCGTGGGGTCGGACGAGAGCGCCAACGTGGAGGTGCGCCGCTGGAGCCCCGATGGCCAACAGCCGCGCAGCCTGGGCTTCACCCCCAAGGACCATGTGGACCTGGGCGAGCCGCTGGGCCTGGACTTCGACATGGGCGTGAAGCTCTCGGGATCGCGCTTCACGGTGATGAAGGGGGGCATCGCGCGCCTGCACCGGGCCCTTGCGCAGTTCATGCTGGACGTGCAGACCCAGGAGCACGGCTACACCGAGTGCTACGTGCCCTACGTCGTCAATGCGGACTCGCTCAAGGGCACGGGCCAATTGCCCAAGTTCGAGGGCGACCTCTTCGCGGCCCAGAAGGGCGGTCAGGATGCCGAGCCCGTACCCGACAACGCGCAGCTGTACCTCATCCCCACGAGCGAGGTGCCCCTGACCAACTTCGTGCGCGACGAAGTCTTGGCCGAGGCCCAGCTGCCGCTCAAGCTCACGGCCCATACGCCCTGCTTTCGGTCGGAAGCCGGCAGCTACGGCCGGGACACGCGCGGCATGATCCGCCAGCACCAGTTCGACAAGGTCGAGATGGTGCAGATCGTGCATCCCGACAAGAGCTACGAGGCGCTGGAGGAAATGACCCGCCATGCTGAGGCTGTGCTGCAGAAGCTGGGCCTGCCCTACCGCGTGATGAGCCTGTGTACGGGCGACATGGGCTTTGGCGCCGCCAAGACCTACGACCTGGAAGTGTGGCTACCCGCCCAGAACACCTACCGTGAGATCAGTTCGGTGAGCAACTGCGAAGCCTTCCAGGCCCGCCGCCTGCAGGCGCGCTTCAAGAACGCGCAGGGCAAGAACGAGCTGGTGCACACCCTCAACGGGTCTGGCCTGGCCGTGGGCCGCACGCTGGTGGCGGTGCTGGAGAACTACCAGAACGAGGACGGCAGCGTGACCATTCCTGAGGTGCTGCGCCCCTACATGGGCGGTCAAGCCACGCTATCGGTCTGAAATTTCCTGCTTGAATCGCGGGCTCGACACACAGGAGAGGTGGTAGTGTGGTCGACTGTACCTAATTCGAAATCAGGCGTAGTGGCAACACCACCGTGGGTTCGGATCCCACCCTCCACTGCGAGTATTCATATCAGACGGGCCCGAGTGGCCCGTTTTGCATTTCTACATTCCGCTTTATCTATCGCAGCGGCGAGCGAGTCGCGGTGCGGCTAGCAGTTGGTTTGGTATTTTTCATTTCCAGCTTGCCGCGTACACACGCTGCATGACGGCAATGTGAGAGTGTTTGAGGCATTGGGCGGTATCGCTACATTGGCTTCGAGCCAAGGGGCAGCGCCGTCAACCGAGCGGCAACGTCCCATCCACCGTTGGCCGGACGAGTGAGGGGTAGCGCGAGGGGGAGAGGTGCCGGACGGGCCGCTATGCGGTGCGTGACATCAGACTGCGGAGGTGGGGATGACTTCCTCCTTTGGAACGCGAACAGCTCAGATATTTCTTGCGGCA
>NZ_JBWZOR010000016.1:0-55138 GCF_056730635.1 Diaphorobacter sp. B2A2W2 | reverse complement strand
GAGGATTTTCATAACAAGTCTCTTTCTGCTGGGTTATCGGAGCATGCCCGCCAGGCGCTGGGAGATCAGCGCTTCGGCCTGGGACAGGATGGAGTCGATGAGCTGCTGCACGGTGGGCACGTCATGGATCAGCCCGGCAACCATGCCGCAGGACCACACGCCGGCCTGCATGTCGCCCTGCTGCATGATGCGCGGGTAGACGCCGGCCACCTCGGGCGCAATGTCCGCGAAGGTGATGGCGGCGCCCAGTGCGCGCTCCTTGTCCAGCACGCGCTCGGTGGCGCTGTTGGTGAGCACGCGCTCGGTGTTGCGCAGCGGGCGCATGATGAGCCGCGTATCCAGTTCGGAGGCCGCAACGATCGCCTGCTTCACGTTCTCGTGCACCGGCGCTTCCTGGGTGGCGATGAAGCGCGTGCCCATGTTGATGCCGTCAGCGCCAAGCGCCAGCGCGGCCACCAGGCTGCGCCCATCGGCCATGCCGCCCGAGGCGACGAAGGGGATCTTGAGTTCTTCGGCCGCGCGCGGCAGCAGGATGAAGTTGGGAATGTCGTCCTCGCCCGGGTGGCCGCCGCATTCAAAGCCGTCCACGCTGATCGCGTCGCAGCCGATGGACTCGGCCTTGAGCGCGTGGCGCACCGAGGTGCACTTGTGGATGACCTTGATGCCGGCCTCTTTCAGCGCGGGCATCCACTTCTGCGGGTTGTTGCCTGCCGTCTCGACGATCTTCACGCCGCCCTCAATGATCGCCTTCACATAGCCCGGGTAGTCGGGCGGATTCACCGACGGCAGGAACGTGAGGTTCACGCCGAACGGCTTGTCGGTCATCGTGCGGCAGCGTGCGATCTCCTGCGCCAGCAGCTCGGGCGTCTTCTGCGTCAGGCCGGTGATGATGCCCAGCCCGCCGGCATTGGAGACGGCTGCGGCCAGCTCGGCATACCCCACGTGGTGCATGCCGCCCTGGAGGATCGGGTGCTCTATGCCGAAGAGCTCGGTGATGCGGGTCTTCATGGCGCGCTCGCTCAGTCGTTGGCGATGCCCTTGTCGCGGATCACCTGGCCCCAGCGGGTGTAGTCCTGCTGCACGCGCTGGCCCATCTGGGCGGGATCCATGAAATGGGCAATGGCCCCGGCGCCCAGCAGGCGGTCCTGCACTTCCTTCTCGGCCAGGATCTGGCGCACCTCATGGGCCACGCGGTCCACGACGGCCTTGGGCGTGCCCGAGGGCGCCACCAAGCCGCCCCAGGACACGGCCTCGTAGCCCTTGAAGCCTTGCTCGGCAATAGTCTTCACATCGGGCACCACGCCCACGCGCTGGGGCGAGCCCACGGCGATGGCGCGCAGCTTGCCGGCCTGGATGTGCGGCAGCGCGGCGATGAGGTCCGAGTACATCACGGGCACCTGGCCGCCGATGGTGTCGGTGATGGCAGGGGCGCTGCCCTTGTAGGGCACGTGCTGCATGTCGAAGCCGCCCATCTGCTTGAGCAGTTCCATGCTCAGGTGGCCGAAGCTGCCCGTGCCCGAGCTGGTGTAGTTCATCGGCACCTTCTGCGCCTTGGCATGCTGGATGAGCGAGCCCAGGTCGGTCACGTTGGGCAGCTGCGTGGGGTTCACCACGACCACGATGGGCAGGTCGTACACCATGGCCACGGGGGTGAAGTCCTTCACCGTGTCGTAGCCCGCCTTCTTGTACAGATGCGGCGCCAGCAGCGTGGGGGTGGCCAGCATCATCAGCGTGTAGCCGTCGGCCGGGCTCTTGGCGACCTGTGCGGCAGCGATCGAGCCGGAGGCACCCGCGCGGTTTTCCACCACCACGGGCTGCTTGAGACGGTCGGCCAGCTTCTGGCCCACGATGCGCGAGGCCGTGTCGGTGGGTCCGCCCGCCGGGAATGGGACGATCAGCTTGACCATCTTGTCGGGCCAGGCGGCCTGCGCCATGGCTCCGCCAGCCACACTGGCGAGCAGGGGCGCGGCGGCCAGGGCCAGTGCGGTGCGGCGGGTGATTGCAGAAAATTTCATGACGTCTCCTAGAATAAAAAATGGTTCCAGCGCTGACCCATCAAGCGCTGGCAGCTATCTTTTAGATAGCTCACTGCGGTGGCAGCGTCAGCACACCCTGCGCCTGCAAGGCCTGCAGCTGCTCATCGCTGAGCGCCAGCAGCCGGTGCAAGACCTCACGCGTGCCCTCTCCCAGCGTGGGCGGGGCATTGCGGATCGGCAGGCGCTGGCCGTCCAGCCGGTACGGCGGTGCGAACACCGGCGTGGTGCCCTCGACGGGGTGCGGCATGTCCTGCACCAGGCGGCCGCGGCGCGTGCGCTCGCTGGTCAGCGCTTCGTGCAGGCCTGCCACCTTGCCGCAGGGGATGCCGGCCGCGGTCAGGCGCTGCAGCAGCAGGTCGCGCGGGAAGGTGGCGATCAGCTCCTTGAGCATGGGACCCAGCTCCAGCCGGTGCTTGGCGCGGTTCACGTTGGTGGCAAAGCGCGGGTCCTCGACGATGTCGGGCCGCTCGATCACCTGGCGGCAGAACTTGTCGAACTGCGCGTTGTTGCCCACCGCAATGATCAGCGGGCCGTCAGCGGACTCGTACATGCCGTACGGCACGATGGACGGGTGGGCGTTGCCGTAGCGCTCGGGGTCGTGGCCGAGCTTGAGCGCGTCCAGGCCGTAGTAGCCGGTGATGGTGAGGCCGCAGTCGTACAGCGCCATCTCGATCAGGCGCCCGCGCCCCGTTCTGCTGCGCTGGAACAGCGCCGCCAGCACGGCCTGGCCGGCGTACATGCCGGTCATCAGGTCCACCACGGCGACACCGAACTTCAGCGGCGGCGTGCCCGCCTCGCCGTTGAGCGCCATGAGGCCGGTCTCGCCCTGGATCACCAGGTCGTAGCCGGGGCGCTTGGCCTCGGGGCCGCTGGTGTCGTAGCCGGCCACGGCGCAGTAGATGAGGTCGGGCTTGAGGGCCTTGAGCTGCTCGTAGCCCAGGCCCAGCTTCTCGGCGCCACCGGTCTTGAAGTTGTGGATCACCACGTCGCACTGCGGCAGCAGCTCGTGGACGATCTTCAGCCCCTCGGGGCTTTGCAGGTCGAGGGTGATGGACCGCTTGTTGCGGTTCATGCTGTTGTAGTAGGTGGTCTCGGTCTTGCCGATGCGCATGCCCCAGTCGCGGGTATCGTCGCCGCGGCCCGGGTGCTCCACCTTGATGACCTCGGCCCCCAGGTCCGCCAGTACCTGGCCGCACAGCGGCCCGGCGAACACGCGGGAAAGATCAAGCACCCTCACGCCGTCGAGCGGAAAGTCGATGTCGTGGGTCGGTGCGTTGGATGCCATGGGCTTGTCTCCTTGGATATCGGCCAATACGAAAATCAGTGCGCGCCGCGCAGTTTCGTGTAGTCGGGTGCGCGCTTTTCCAGAAAGGCCCCGATGCCCTCGCGCGATTCGGCGGTCTCCTGCGCGCGCACCATGCACTGCGCCTCCAGCTCCAGCTGCTGCTCCAGCGTGGTGCGCGGCGCGGCGCGGCACAGCTCCTTGATGCGGGCCATGGTCCACGCGGGGCCGCTGGCCACCTGCGCGGCCAGCGCCACCGCATCGGCCAGTGCCTGGCCGGGCTCGGACAGCCTGTTCACCGGGCCGAGCTGGTGCATGCGCTCGCCGCTGATGCGCTCACCCGTCAGGCACAGCTCGGTGAGCACCTGGCGGGAGACGAACTCGGCCAGGAAAGCCGTGGCGCCGCCGTCGGGCGTGAGGCCCACCTTGACGTAGGCCACGGAGAACACCGCGTTCTTTGCCGCCACCAGCATGTCGCAGGCCAGCGCCAGCGACAGGCCGGCGCCCGCGGCCGCGCCCTCCACCGCTGCGATCACGGGCTTGGGGCAGTCGCGCACGGCGCGGATCAGGTCGTGCAGGCCTTCCAGCTTGGCGCGGCGCTCCGCGATGGGCAGCTCGCGGCGCTTGGCCAACTGCCGCAGGTCGCCGCCTGCGCAGAAGTGCCCGCCCTCACCGGTCAGCACCACGGCGCCGATGGCGGGGTCTGCCACCGCGTCCACCAGGGCCTGGGTGACGGCGGCATAGAACGCGGGCGACAACGCATTGCGCGCCGCCACATTGTTGTGGGACAACACGAGCACGGCGCCTTCGCGGCGGGTGAGCAGGACGCCGTCTGGCGCGCCATCCAGGGCTTTGTCGGTCACGGGCATCTCCTATGCTATTTATTTTGTAGCTATCCGCGCTTGATGCGCAATGGCTCGTGGCTATTTTTATGCTTAACCCCCTCTTCCAACGAAGAAGGGGCTCCAGAGAACCGCCTCAGGCCGCCAGGGCCATGAAGCGCTGCAGGTGGTGGTCCTCGTCGCCAAACTGGTGGTCGATCATCACCAGGCGCTTGGCGTAGTGCGCCAGCGGCAGTTCCCAGGTCATGCCGATGCCGCCGTGCAGCTGGATGCTCTCCTCGGCCACCTGCGTGCCCACGTAGCCCACGGTGTACTTGGCGGCGGACAGCGCCCGGTCGCGCGCGGCCCCCTGGGCGTTGTCGATGGCGTCGGCGGCGTTGATCACGGCCGAGCGCGCCTGCTCGACTTCCAGCAGCAGGTCGGCCATGCGGTGCTGCAGGGCCTGGAAGGTGCCGATGGCCACGCCGAACTGCTTGCGCGTGCGCAGGTATTCCAGCGTCTGGTCCTTGGCCACGTCCATCGCGCCCAGCGACTCGGCGGACAGCGCCAGCAGCGCATAGCCCGCGATGTGCTGCAGCACGGCGTGGCCCTCGCCCTCGGCGCCCAGCAGCGCATCGGCCGGCAGTTGCACATTGTTGAAGGTGAGTTCGGCCGCACGGCCGCCCTCGAAGCGGTTGTAGGCGCGCTTGGCGATGCCGGCCGCATTGCCATCGACCAGGAACAGGCTGATGCCCGCCTCGTCCAGCGGCCCGCAGGCCGTGCGTGCCGAGACCAGCAGCAGGTCGGCCTTTTCGCCGAAGGCCACCACGCCCTTGGCGCCGTTCAGCTCCCAGCCGCTGGCCGTGCGTGCGGCAGTGGTGGTCACGCGGTTCAGCTCGTAGTGGCCGCCGGGCTCGTCATGCGCCAGCGCGGCGATGGCGGTGCCGGCCACGAGGTCTTCCAGCCGCGCCTTCTGCGCGTCGCTGCCCGCGGCAATCAGCGCCTGGCCCACCACCAGCGCGCCCAGCAGGGGTTCGGCCACCAGGCCGCGGCCCAGGCTCTCGAACACCACGCTGATGTCAAAGCCCGCGCCGCCAAAGCCGCCTTCGGACTCGGGAAACAGCGCGCCGATGGCGCCCAGTTCGGCCAGCTGCGCATACAGCTGCGGGCTGTGGCCCTCGTCGCCATAGGCGATGCGGTTGCGCGCCTCGATGGCGTACTGCTCGGAGACGAAGCGGCCGAGCGTGTCCGCCAGCATGCGGCGGTCTTCGGTGTGTGCGAAGTTCATGTGCTTTTCTTCCCGCGCGATCAGGTCACAGGCCCAGGATCATCTTGGAGATGATGTTCTTCTGGATTTCGTTGGAGCCGCCGAAGATCGACAGCTTGCGGTAGTTGAAGTAGCTGGCCGCAGCGGTGGCCGCCTCGTCGATGCCGCCCACGGGCGCCTCGTTCCAGCCCTCGTACTGGGCCTCGTCGATGTAGGGCACGGCATACGGTCCCATGGCGCGGCGGATCAGCGACAGGATTTCCTGGCGGATCTCGGTGCCGCGGATCTTGAGCATGGAGCTTTCCGCACCGGGCACGCCGCCGCCGGCCACGGCGGCGATCACGCGCAGGTTGGTGGTCTTCATGTTTTCCAGGTCGATCTCCACGCGCGCCATGCGCGCGGCGAACAGCGGGTCCTGGCTCAAAGGCTTGCCGTTCTTGTGCACCTTGGCGGCGATGACCTTGAGCTTGGCCAGCGCCGAGATGCAAAAGCCCACGCCGGCGATGCCGGTGCGCTCATACGTCAGCAGGTACTTGGCGTAGGTCCAGCCCTTGTTCTCTTCGCCGACCAGGTTTTCCACGGGCACCTTCACATCGGTGAAGAAGACTTCGTTGACTTCCTTGTCGCCGTCCAGCGTGCGGATGGGGCGCAGCTCCACGCCGGGCGCCGTCATGTCCACCAGCAGGAAGCTGATACCGGCCTGCGCCTTGGCTTCCTTGTTGGTGCGCACCAGGCAGAAGATCATGTTGGCGTGCTGGCCCTGGGTGGTCCAGGTCTTTTGGCCGTTGACGATGTAGTGGTCGCCGTCGCGCACGGCCGTGGTCTTGACCGAGGCCAGATCGGAGCCCGCACCGGGCTCCGAATAGCCCTGGCACCACCAGTCATCGCCGTTCAGGATGCGGGGCAGCCAGTACTTCTTTTGCTGATCGTTGCCGTACTTGATCAGCACCGGGCCGAGCATGTTCACGCCAAACGGCACGATGCGCGGGCCGCCGGCCAGCGCGCATTCGGTGTCGAAGATGAACTTCTGCACCGCGCCCCAGCCGGGGCCGCCGTGCTCCTGGGGCCAATGGTTGGCCAGCCAGCCACGCTCGTTGAGGATGGCGTGCCATTCCTCCTGGTCTTCCTTGGTCAGGCGCTGGCCGGCCTTGACCTTGGCGGCGATGCGCGCGGGCAGCTTGTCTTTCAGGAACGCACGCACTTCGTCGCGAAATGCCTGCTCCTCGGGGGTGAATTGCAGATCCATGGGAGTCTCTTCAGAAAATTTCAAACAGCCCGGCCGCGCCCTGGCCGCCGCCGATGCACATGGTCACCACGGCCCACTTCACGGACGGGTCCTTGGCCTTGCGGCGCTGGCCTTCCAGCAAGACGTGGCCGGCCAGCCGCGCGCCCGTCATACCGAACGGGTGGCCGATGGAAATCGCGCCGCCGTTGACGTTCAGCCGCTCCATGGGAATGCCCAGTTGCCGCTGGCAGTACAGGGCCTGCGAGGCAAAGGCCTCGTTCAGCTCCCACAGGGCGATGTCTTCGACCTTCAGGCCCGCGCGCTCCAGCAGGCGCGGCACGGCGAACACGGGGCCGATGCCCATCTCGTCGGGCTCGCAGCCCGCCACCGCAAATCCGCGGAAGGCGCCCAGGGCCTGCAGGCCGCGGCGCTCGGCCTCTTTGGCTTCCATCATCACGCAGGCGGCCGAGCCGTCGGACAGCTGCGAGGCATTGCCCGCGGTGACGAACTTGCCCGCGCCCTTCACGGGCTCCAGCTTGGCCAGGCCTTCGAGCGTGGTGCCGGGGCGGTTGCAGTTGTCCATGGTGGCGACCACCTCGCGGTAGGTCACCTCGCCGGTTTCCTTGTTCTTCTCGGCCATGGTGGTGGCGCAGGGCACGATCTCGTTGTCGAACACGCCACTGGCCTGCGCGGCCGCCGTGCGCTGCTGGCTTTGCAGCGAAAACGCGTCCTGGTCCTCGCGCGTGATGCCATAGCGCTGGGCCACCACGTCGGCGGTGTCGATCATCTCCATGAACAGCGCGGGCTTGTGCTCCACCAGCCAGGGGTCCAGGTGCGAGGCGCCGCTGCGGCCGGCGGGGTTCATGAGCGAGATGCTCTCCACGCCGCCGGCGACCATGGCGGGCACGCCCTCCAGCACGATGCGGCCTGCGGCCACGGCGATCGCCTGCAGGCCTGAGGAGCAGAAGCGGTTGATCACCGTGCCGCCCACCGTCACCGGCAGGCCGGCGCGCAGCGCAGTCTGGCGGCCGATGTTGCGGCCGGTGGTGCCCTCGGGGTAGCCACAGCCCCAGACCAGGTCTTCGATCAGGCCGGGGTCGATGCCGGCGCGCTGCACGGCAGCCTGCACCGAGAAGGCCCCCAGCTGGGCGCCCGGGGTTTGGTTGAATTCGCCGCGGTGCGACTTGGTGAGCGGCGTGCGGGCGGTGGAAACGATGACGGCTTCGCGCATGGCGGGTCTCCTGGGTGTCTCGGGATGCTGTGTTTTTGATAGCTGCTAGCGCTTGTTCAACGGGTCTTTAAGCATGAAAACCCATTGAAACCTTTGAATGACAAGCGCTGGCAGCTCCTGTTTTTGATAATCGGCCAGAGAATCAAGCTGCCTTGTTCAGGCTGTCGAAGTTGCGGCCCTCGGCCACCAGCTTTTCCAGCAGCGGCGCGGGCTTCCAGAACAGCGGGTCTTCCTTCTCGAAGGCGCGGATGTCGGCCAGCACCTTGTCCAGGCCCGTCATGTCGGCCCATTTCATCGGGCCACCGCGCCAGCGCGGAAAACCGTAGCCGGACAGGAAGGTCACGTCCACATCCAGCGGGCGCAGGGCAATGCCCTCTTGCACCACCTTGGCGCCTTCGTTGACCATGGCAGCCATGTAGCGGCGCATGATCTCGTCGGCCGTGAATTGGCGCGGCGTGATGCCCTTCTTGGCGCGCTCGGCGTCCACGATGGCCAGCACCTCGGGGTCGGGCTGGCCCACGCGGGCGCCCTGCGGGTAGAGGTAAAAGCCCCGGCCGGTCTTCTGGCCGAACCAGCCGCGCTCGCAGACGCGGTCGGCCACCTCGACGTAGCGGGCCTGAGGGTCGCGCGTGGCGGCGCGCCGCTTGCGCGTGGCCCAGCCGATGTCGCCACCGGCCAGGTCGGTCACCTGGAACGGGCCCATCGCAAAGCCGAAGCCGCGCACGGCCTCGTCGATCTCGTAGGGGCTGGCGCCGTCTTCCATCAGGTAGTCAGCCGCCTGCTTGTACACGGCCAGGATGCGGTTGCCGATGAAGCCGTCGCACACGCCGGCGCGCACGGGCACCTTCTTCATCTTCTTGGCCAGCGCGAAGGCGGTGGTCACCACGTCGGGCGCCACCTTGGCGGGCACCACGATCTCCAGCAGCTTCATGATGTTCGCCGGGCTGAAGAAATGCAGGCCGATCACGTCCTGCGGGCGCGAGGTGGCGGCGGCAATCGCGTCGATGTCCAGGTACGAGGTGTTGGTGGCTAGCACCGCGCCCGGCTTGCAGACGCGGTCTAGTTCCTTGAACACGGCCTTCTTGACCTCCAGGTCCTCGAACACGGCCTCGATCACCAAGTCCACATCGGCGATGTCGTCGTAGCGGGTGCTGGGCGTATAGCGCGCCAGGATGGCGACCTTGCCTTCCGCGGTCATGCGGCGCTTGGCGATCAGGCCGTCGTAGACCTTCTCGACGTTCTTCTGGCCGCGCGCGATGGACTCGGCGTCGCGCTCGATCATGGTCACGGTGAGGCCGGCGTCCAGCGCGGACACGGTGATGCCCGCGCCCATGGTGCCGCCGCCGATGATGGCGATCTTGGCGAAGTGGCGCGGCGCGGCGGCCTGCGCCTCGGGGATCTTGGCGGTCTCGCGCTCGGCGAAGAACGCGTGCACCAGGCCCTGGCGCTGCGGGCTGTTCAGGCATTCGACGAACAGCGCGCGCTCCTTGGCGATGCCCTCGTCGAACGGCAGCTCCACAGCGGCGCGCACGCATTCCACGATCTTGCCGGGCGAGAACAGGCCGCGGGTCTTCTTGGCGGTCTCAAGCGCCAGCGCGTCCAGCTCGGCCAGCGCGGCGGCCTGGTCGGCAATCTTCAGGTCCCGCGTGCGGCGCGGCTGCGCGCCCTGGGCCAGCAGCTCGTTGGCGTAGGCCAGGCCGGCGGCCACGGGGTCGGTGCCTTCGACCAGTCGGTCCACCAGGCCCGCCGCGGCGGCGGCCTTGGCGCTCAAATGCTTGCCGCTGAGCATCAGCTCGGCTGCCGCCTTCACGCCCATCAGGCGCGGCGCGCGCTGGGTGCCGCCGGCGCCCGGCAGCAGGCCCAGGTTCACCTCGGGCAGGCCCAGGCTGGCCGCGGGCAAGACCAGGCGGTAGTGCGCGGACAGCGCCACTTCCAGCCCGCCGCCCAGCGCGGCGCCGTGGATGGCGGCGACCACCAGCTTGCCGCAGGACTCCAGGCGGTTGCACACCTCGGGCAGCGATGGCGGCACCGGGGGCTTGCCGAACTCGCGGATGTCGGCACCGGCGATGAAGGCCTTGCCCTCGCCCACGATCAGCAGGGCGCGCACGGCGGCATCGCCCTCGGCCTGCTCCACCGCGGCCAGCAGGCCGGCGCGCACCGCCTGCCCCAGGGCATTGACGGGCGGGTTGTTGATGCTGACCACCAGCACCGCACCTTCGCGGCGGGTCTGGACTTCAGGGGCCTGGGCGGCAGGGCTCATGCGTACGTCTCCGGTGTCTCGTAACGGAAAAGTCGCATTCTTGTTCTGATAATGGTTCTTTACAATCCACAGTCAAATTGACAGAGCGTCAAATCTTTTTGAACAAATACCTACCTTCCACCGGAGCTTGACATGGATCTGAATGCCCTGACCCTGCTGGTGGAGATCGTGGACAGCGGCAACCTGAGCCAGGCCGCGCGCAAGCTGAAGATGACCCGCGCCAACGTCAGCTACCACCTGGCGCAGCTGGAGAAGTCGCTGGGCGTGCAGTTGGTCAAGCGCACCACGCGCCGCGTGGAGCCCACCGAGGTGGGGCTGCGCCTGTATGAACATGGCCGCAATGTGCGCAACGAGTTGGCCGCCGCACAGGAGACCATCACCAGCCTGGGCCAGGAGCTGCGCGGGCGCGTGGGCATCAGCGTGCCCAGCGGCTACGGCCAGATGGTGATGAGCGACTGGCTGATCGAGTTCAAGCAGCTGTACCCAGGCATCGTGCTGGACGTGCTGTTCGAGAACCGCGCCGACAACCTGCGCGACGAGGTGGACATCGCCATCCGCGTGATCCAGGAGCCGCCGCTGTCGGTGGTGGCGCGCAGCCTGGGCGATGTGCGCTATGTGGCCTGCGCGTCACTGGACTACGCCGCGCGCCACGGCCTGCCGCGCACGCTGCTGGAGCTGCGCAATGCCCCGGTGATCACGGCCGGCGTGATGGGGCGCCAATTGCGCCTGGCGGCCTACCAGGGGCTGGAGCGGCAAGAGGTGATGCTGGAGCCCACACTGATCTCCGAGCACTTTCCCTTCCTGCGCCAGGGTGTGTTGGCGGGCTTGGGCGTGGGCGTGGTGCCGGACTATGTGGTGCAGGACAAGATCGCCAGCGGCGAGGTGCTGACCGCGCTGCAGGAATACCGCCTGAGCATCTTCGGCACCCACATGTACTTGCTGTACATGCCCAACCGGCACCAGACGCGCGCGGTGCGCACCTGCATCGACTTCCTGTTGGCCAAGGCCGGCCGCAGTGCGCTGCCGCCCGCCCCGCAGGCGGCGCCAGAGGCAGCCGCGACCGGCGGTTGATCGCCGGTCGGGTTCAGCGCGGCCCCCAGCGCCCGCCGCCGCGGTACCAGCCCTGCGGGCCCTGTTGCCAGCGGTAGGGGTGCCACACGTGGCCGCGGTGCGGCGGCACGGCCCAGTAGCCCGGCGTCCATGCATAGCGCCCGCCACCCCAGCCCCAGTAACCGTTGATCCACACATGCACCGGCGAGGGCGCGACAGGAATCACCTCGGTGCGCAGCGGCGGCGGGGGCGCCGGCGCATACACCACCTCGCCCTGCGGCACGACGGGATACGCCGGCGCCACCACGCAGCCGGTCAGTGCCGCGATGGCGCTGGCCAGCGCCACGGCTGGCAGCACGCGGCGCATGCCCAGAGAAACAGGGAAGTTCATCGTCATGGCGCATTCCTGGCAGTCATGCCTTTACACGCAAAAGCCCCTGCCGGATGTTGACAGGGGCTTGTGAAGCGAAGGTAAAGACCGCGCGCTGGATCAGGCGCTCTGGCTGTTTTGCAGTGCGGCCACGCGCTCCTCGATGGGCGGGTGCGAGCTGAACAGCTTGCCGATGTTGCCCGTGATGCCCATGGCCTGCAGGCTCTGGGGCATGGCGCCCGGGCGCATGCCGCCCAGACGGTGCAGCGCGTTGATCATGGGCTGCTTGCGCCCCATGAGCTGGGCGGCGCCGGCGTCGGCGCGGAACTCGCGCTGGCGCGAGAACCAGGCCACGATGATGGCAGCCAGGAAGCCCAGCACGATGTCCAGCACGATGGTGGTGATCATGTAGCCGATGCCGGGGCCCGAGCTGTTCTCGTCGTTCCTGCGCAGGAAGCTGTCCACCGCGTAGCCGATCACGCGCGACAGGAACACCACGAAGGTGTTCATCACGCCCTGGATCAGCGCCATGGTGACCATGTCGCCATTGGCCACGTGCGCGACCTCGTGACCGATCACGGCCTCGACCTCCTCGCGCGTCATGCCCTGCAAGAGACCCGTGGAGACGGCGACCAGGGCCGAGTTCTTGAACGCGCCCGTGGCGAAGGCATTGGGCTCGCCCTCGTAGATGCCGACCTCGGGCATCTGGATGCCGGCTTTTTCGGAGAAGGCCCGCACGGTCTCCACGATCCAGGCCTCATCCCCGTTGCGCGGCGCGTTGATGATCGTGACGCCCATGCTCATCTTGGCGATGGGCTTGCTCATCAGGAGCGAGATGATGGCGCCGCCAAAACCCATGATGAAGGCAAAGCCCAGCAGGGCGCCCAGGTTCAGGCCGTTGGCCGTCAGGTAGCGGTTCACGCCCAGCAGGCTGGCAACGATGCCCAGCACCACCACGACGGCGACGTTGGTCAGCAAAAAGAGCGCAATGCGTTTCATCGATGGCTTCTCCGTGGAAAGCGACGGTAAGGCCGCGGACAGGCGCGGCGGGCAGAAAACAAGTTGGGGATGGAGCGCGGCGCTTCAAGCCGCGCGGGCAGCGAAGGGTGCGCCTGTTGTGGTTGCGTTATGCGACGCGCGCGCTGCGGAAAACGAGGGAGTCATCATAGAAGCAAAAGTTCTCGTTCTCGGGCCACCAGCCCGGCACACCCAGAACCGGCAGGGGATTGAACGGCTTGGCCGCGAGCCATGGCGCGCTGAGGTCTCGCGCCAGCGCCTGGTCCGCCATTGCTTCGCTTTTGATAGCTGCCTGCGCTTGATAGACGTGCGCTGTGATCGATTTTCGGGGTGACACCAGCTTTTCCAGCAGGGCATGGCCCAGGACCAGCAGCCGCGCCTGCCGCCACAGCGGGCGCAGTTCCACGCACAGCCGGCGCCACTCGCGCGCGGCCAGGGCTTCGTGCAGAGGTTGCGGCGCCAGCAGCACGGCGCCGTTCTCGTCGAACACCGTGACCGCGTCACGCAGCGGCCCGCGCACCGCGCCCACGCCCTGCGCAGCGATGGCGCGGGCCTGCAAGTCGTTGAGACGCCGCTTGGTAGCCGGGTAGTGCAGCCAGATCAGGCCGTTGAAGAAGTCATGCAGGTTGTCGCGCGTGGGCACGCGGCGCTGGCCATGGACGAACTGCTCATAGGCCTCGCCCGCTGGGAGTGCCTGCTGCGGCGCGAAGCGAATACCCGGCGCCAGCCCCGCGCAGTCCATGGCAGCGTTGAGCGCGTCGGCCACGCAGGCGCCGGCCTGCACGCGTGCCGCCACCTGTGGCCCCAGGACCGCCAGCGGCGCAAGCCAGGGGCGTTGCCAGTCGATGGCCGCCAACGCCTGCGCGGCGGAGGGTTCGCTCACGTGCTGGCCGGCCCACCGGCGGGCGGGGCCGGAGCACGCGCCGCGCGCTTGTCGCGCACGGCCACGCGCGAGGTGCCCTCGTCGCGGAACTCGAAGGCCTGCGTGGCCGCCAGCAGCTTGGACAGCGAAGCATAGCCGTAGTTGCGGGCATCGAACGAGGTCTTGTTGCCAATCTGTGTGCCCACCGCACCCACGCGGGCCCAGCCGGTTTCGTCCGCGCACGCCTGCACGGCATCACGCAGCAGGTTCATGAGGCGCGTTTCCTGGCGCAGTTGGGCCGTGGGCACGCGCAGCGTGGCGGGGCACAGCGGCACGCCGGGGGCGGGCACGTCCTCGGTCTTGGCGGGGGCGGGTTGCGCGGGCGCGGCCGTGGCCTCGGGCCGGGCCGGCAGGGCTGCGCCCTCGGCGTCTTCCTCGCTGACCAGCGACTCTAGGTACAGGAAACGCGAGCAGGCGTTCACGAAAGGCTTGGGCGTCTGCGCGGCGCCAAAGCCGTACACCGCCGAGCCCTTGGCCCGCAGGTGCATGACCAAGGGGGTGAAGTCGGCGTCGGACGACACGATGCCGAACGCGTCGGGCCGCTCTGAATAGAGCAGTTCCATCGCGTCCACCGTCATCGCCATGTCGGTGGCGTTCTTGCGCTTGGAGTAGTCGAACTGCTGGATCGGCCGGATGGCGAACTCCAGCAGCCGCTGCTGCCAGCCGCCCAGGCCGGACTTGGTCCAGTTGCCGTAGGCGCGGCGCACGTTGATCTCGCCCAGCGTGGACAGTTCGGTAAGGATCTCGTCGATCTTGTCGGCCGGCGCGTTGTCGGCGTCGATCAGCAGCGCAATGCGCAATTGGCGTTCCGCCATGGGTGACCTCCCCCTGTGTGGGTTGTGACGCCTTTATGCCACCAGGCGCCAGGGCAGCGCCTCGCCCGCGCGCAGCGGCTTGAGCGCGGCTTCGCCGAAGGCGAAGCTGTCGGGCGGCGTCCAGCTCTCGCGGCGCAGCGTGACCGTGCCCGTGTTGCGCGGCAGACCGTAGAACGCCGGGCCGTGGAAGCTGGTAAAGCCTTCCAACTTGTCCAGCGCGCCCGCGTTGTCGAAGGCCTCGGCGTACATCTCGATGGCGGCGTGCGCGGTATAGCAGCCCGCGCAGCCGGTGGCATGTTCCTTCAGGTGCGCGGGGTGCGGCGCGCTGTCAGTGCCCAGGAAGAACTTGTCGCTGCCGCTGGTGGCCGCTTGCACCAGCGCCTGGCGGTGCACCTCGCGCTTGAGCACGGGCAGGCAGTAGTAGTGCGGGCGGATGCCGCCGGTGAAGATGGCGTTGCGGTTGTACAGCAGGTGGTGCGCGGTGATGGTGGCGGCCGTGAAGCGGCCGGCCTCCTGCACGTACTGCGCCGCCTCTTTCGTGGTGATGTGCTCGAAGACGATCTTCAGTTCGGGGAAGTCGCGGCGCAGCGGAATGAGTTGCTTCTCGATGAACACCGCCTCGCGGTCAAACAGGTCGATGTCGCTGCTGGTCACCTCGCCATGCACCAGCAGCAGCAGACCCGCCTTCTGCATGGCCTCCAGCGTCTTGTAGGTCTTGCGCAGATCGGTCACGCCCGCGTCGCTGTTGGTGGTGGCGCCTGCGGGGTAGAGCTTGGCGGCGACCACGCCCGCATCCTTGGCACGCGCGATCTCGTCGGGCGGCAGGTTGTCGGTGAGGTAGAGCGTCATCAACGGCTCGAAGGCCACCCCCTCGGGGACGGCGGCGAGGATGCGCTGCTTGTACTCAGCGGCCTGCTGCGCTGTGGTCACCGGCGGTCGCAAGTTGGGCATGATGATGGCGCGGCCGAACTGCGCGGCCGTGTGCGGCACCACGGTGCGCAGCGGCTCCCCGTCGCGCACGTGCAGGTGCCAGTCGTCGGGGCGGGTGATCGTGAGGGTGTCGGTGGTGGCGGTCATGGACCGCATTGTCCCATCCACTACGTGCGCAACACGCGCAAAAAAGAGCCCCGGCGCCGTAGCGGGCCGGGGCAAACCCCGTAGTAGGGGCGAGGGGTAAGCAAAAGAGAGCCGTAAAAGAGCGGGAGGAAGCGGTGCTCAGCAGCCCGACGGGCGGTTGGGCCGCATGGGGATCACGCCCGAAACCGTCACCCGGGCGCCCGAGCCGTCGGTGGCCGTCAGCGTCTTGTTGACCAGGCGGATGCGATCGGTGTCGCGCACCACGGCCACGTCGCTCCAGCCGTCGTCGGCGCGGAACTCGCGGTCCATGAAGGTGAAGAAGGCCTCGTACACCGATGTGGCATCGGGCTGGTAGCGGATGTCGCCAAACGCCTGGCCGCTGCCGCCCACGCGGTTGGCACCGTCGAAGCGGAAGGTGCACACCTCGGGGTAGGAGCCGATGGGGTTCTTCTTGTCCACATCGGTAAGGTTGATGTTGCCGTCGCCATACACCCCGTTGAGGCCGTCCACGGTGGAGCCGGTGACGGTCAACACGCCCAGTTGGTCGCTGGGCGTGGGATCGTCGTCGTTGCCTCCGCCGCAGGCGCTGAGAAGAAGGGCAGTGGCGGCCACCGCCGCGGCGCAGGAGGTTCTGACAAAGGTATTCATGGCGCTGTGTGCTGTTGGAGGTTGAACACCGCCAGCAACGCGTGCTGGCAACATGGGTTCGATCCTAGAAAGCGCGCCCAGGGGCGGCGTGTGAGCCACGCACGCCGCACCCTGTAGGAAAAGCCCCCGCGGCCCGGTCAGCGCGCCAACACCGGTGCCAGCGCCTTGCCGGTGTGCGTGCCCTGGCGCACCACGTCCTCGGGCGTGGCTGCCGCCACGATGCGCCCGCCGTCCTTGCCGCCTTCGGGGCCCAGGTCAATGATCCAGTCGGCCTCGGCAATCACGTCCAGATCGTGCTCGATCACGACCACGCTGTGGCCGCCGTTCACCAGGCGGTGCAGCACCTGGATGAGCTTGTGCACGTCGGCCATGTGCAGGCCCACAGTGGGCTCATCCAGCACGTAGAGCGTGTGCGGGCTTTTCTGCCCGCGCCGGCCTACGTCGTCGCGCACCTTGGTGAGCTCGGTCACCAGCTTGATGCGCTGTGCCTCGCCGCCGCTGAGCGTGGGGCTGGGCTGGCCCAGTGTGAGGTAGCCCAGGCCCACGTCCTTCAGGAGCTGCAGCGGGTGGGCAATGCCGGGCATGCTGGCGAAGAACTCCACGGCCTCGTCCACCTCCATCTGCAGCACATCGCCGATGCTCTTGCCGCGCCAGGTGACGGCCAGCGTCTCGGGGTTGAAGCGCGCGCCGTGGCAGACCTCGCAGGGCACCTTCACATCGGGCAGGAAGCTCATCTCGATGGTGCGCACGCCCTGCCCTTCGCAGGCCGGGCAGCGCCCCTCGCCGGTGTTGAAGCTGAAGCGCCCGGGCGCATAGCCGCGCGCCTTGGCCTCCAGGGTCTCGGCGAACAGCTTGCGGATGGTGTCCCAGAAGCCGATGTAGGTGGCGGGGCAGCTGCGCGGCGTCTTGCCGATGGGCGTCTGGTCCACCTCCAGCACGCGGTCGATGGTCTCGAAGCCCGACAGGCCGGTGCAGCCGGCCAGCGGCGGCGCCTTGCCCGCATCCATGGCGTCGCGCCCGGCCTTGGTGGCGCGCTGGCCCACCCAGGCGGCCACGTTGGCCAGCAACACGTCGCGCGCCAGCGTGGACTTGCCCGAGCCGCTTACGCCCGTGACGGCCACCAGCCGCTGCAGCGGCACGCGTGCAGTGACCTGCTGCAGGTTGTGCAGGTGCGCGCCGTGCACGGTGAGCCAGCGCAGGGGTTCCGCATCGTTTTGGCCTCCAGAGCCCGCCAGATGGGCGCCATCAGCTACTTTTTCAATAGCATCTACCGGACGACGCGCCTGCAGCGGGTGGCGCATGGCGTGCAGCAGGTAGCGGCCGGTCTGCGAGTCCGGGGCCGCCTGCACGTCGGCCACCGTGCCCTGGGCCACCAGGCGCCCGCCGCGCTTGCCGGCGCTGGGGCCGATGTCGATGATGTGGTCCGCGCGGCGGATGGTGTCCTCGTCGTGCTCCACCACCACCAGGGTGTTGCCCTTGTCGCCGAGCTTGTGCAGGGCGTTCAGCAGGATCTGGTTGTCGCGCGCGTGCAGGCCGATGGTCGGCTCGTCCAGCACATAGCACACGCCCTGCAGGTTGCTGCCCAGCTGCGCCGCCAGGCGGATGCGCTGCGCCTCGCCGCCGCTGAGCGTGGGCGCGCCGCGGTCCAGCGTGAGGTAGGACAGCCCGACTTCCTCCAGGAATTCCAGCCGGCTCTGGATCTCGGGCACAAGGTCGCGCGCAATCTCCGCCTCGCGCCCCGACAGCTGCAGCCCGGCGATCCACTGCCGCACTTCGGCCACCGACAGGCGCGCCACCTCGGTGATCGGCGTGCCGGCGAACTGCACGGCGCGCGCCACCGGGTTCAGGCGCGTGCCCTGGCAGGTGGGACAGGCGGCGTCGGCCACGTCCTCCATCTCGGGCTCGGCAAAGGTTTGCTCGCGGCCGCGGTTGTCCTCCGACTGCACGGAGTCGTCCAACACCTTGCGCTGCGCCGATGTCAGCTTGACGCCCGTGCCCACGCAGTCGGGGCACCAGCCATGCTTGCTGTTGTAGGAGAACAGGCGCGGGTCCAGCTCGGCATAGCTGGTGGCGCACACGGGGCAGGCGCGCTTGGTGGAAAACACCTGCAGCCGCCCGATGTGCGCCGTGGGCGCTCCGTCCTGCAGCGCCTGCTGCAGGCCGTCCAGGCCGCTCAGCACATGCACCACGCCCTTGCCCAGCTCCAGCGCCTTGGACAGTTGCGTGCGCAGCGTGTCTTCATGCTCCGGCGACACGTCCACGCTGGCCACGGGCAGCTCGATGGTGTGCTCCTTGAAGCGGTCGATGCGCGGAAAGCCCGCGGTCGGCAGGAAGTGGCCGTCCACGCGCAGGTGGGTGTAGCCACGCGGGCGCGCCCAGTCGGCCAGTTCGGTATAGACGCCCTTGCGGTTCACGACCAGCGGCGCGAGCAGCCCAATGTGCTGGCCGCGGTAGTCGCGCAGCAGCTGCGCGGCAATGCTCTCGCTGGTCTGTGGCTGCACCGCCGCGCCGTCGTGCACGCAGTGCTGCACGCCCAGCTTCACATACAGCAGACGCAGGAAGTGCCACACCTCGGTGGTCGTGCCCACGGTGCTCTTGCGCCCGCCGCGCGACAGACGCTGCTCGATGGCCACGGTGGGCGGAATGCCGTACACCGCGTCCACCTCGGGCCGGCCGGCCGGCTGCACGATGCTGCGGGCGTAGGCGTTCAGGCTCTCCAGGTAGCGGCGCTGGCCTTCGTTGAACAGGATGTCGAACGCCAGCGTGGACTTGCCCGAGCCGCTCACGCCGGTGATCACGTTGAACCGGCCGCGCGGAATGTCCAGCGTGAGGTGCCGCAGGTTGTGCTCACGCGCGTTCACGATCTCTATGGCGTTTTTGGCCTCTGGCGCTTTTCCATCCAGCGCGAGCAGCTTATCTTTTCGTAGCACCGCCTGCTGCTCGTGCACCGAATGGCCGCCCTCGCCCAGCGCCAGTTCGTACTCGCGCAGCGCCTGCGCGGTGTGCGACGTGGGGTGCTGACGCACCTCCTCGGGTGCGCCCTCGGCCACCACCTGGCCGCCGGCGTCGCCGCCTTCGGGCCCCAGGTCGATGAGCCAGTCGCTGGCGCGGATCACGTCCAGGTTGTGCTCGATGACGATGAGCGAATGCCCCGCGTCCAGCAGCTTGCGCAGCGCGCGCATGAGCTTGGCGATGTCGTCGAAGTGCAGGCCGGTGGTGGGCTCGTCGAACAGGAACAGCGTGCCCTTGCGGGCCAGCGGCTGGCGCGACTTGGCCTGGCTCCGGGCCGCCTCGGCCAGGAAGCCCGCCAGCTTCAAGCGCTGCGCCTCGCCGCCCGACAGCGTGGGCACAGGCTGGCCCAGCTTCACGTACTCCAGCCCCACGTCCACGATGGGCTGCAGCGCGCGGATCACCTCGCGGTCTTTCGCAAACAGCTCTGCCGCCTCGTGCACGGTGAGATCCAGTACGTCCGCCACGTTGAACAGCCTGCCACCGCGTTCGATGCGCACCTCCAGGATCTCGGACCGGTAGCGCTTGCCGTCGCAGTCGGGGCAGCGCAGGTACACGTCCGACAGAAACTGCATCTCCACATGCTCGAAACCCGAGCCGCCGCAGGTGGGGCAGCGCCCGTCGCCCGAGTTGAAGCTGAACTTGGCCGCGGTGTAGCTGCGCTCCCGGGCCAGCGGCGCCACGGCGAACAGCTCGCGGATGGCATCCCACGCACCCACATAGCTCACGGGGTTGGAGCGCGCCGTCTTGCCGATGGGCGACTGGTCCACGAACACCACGTCGCTTAAAAGATCGGCACCCAGCAGGCGCTCATGCGCGCCGGGCGTCTCCGTGGCCTTGCCGAAGTAGCGCATGAGCGCGGGCGCCAGCACGTCCTGGATCAGCGTGGACTTGCCCGAGCCCGACACGCCGGTGATGGTGACCAGGCGCTGCAGCGGGAACTCCACGTTCACATCGCGCAGGTTGTGCTCGCGCGCACCCTCCAGCACCAGGCGCGGCGTGGCATCCGTCACCAGGCGCTTGAGCCCGGTGCCGATCTGTTTGTGCCCGCCGAGGTACTGGCCGGTCAGCGTGGGCGCGCGGCGCAGTTCGCCCACCGTGCCGTCGAACACGATCTGCCCGCCGCGCTCGCCGGGACCCGGGCCGAAGTCGAGGACGCGGTCGGCCGCGAGCATCACGGCGGGGTCGTGCTCCACCACCACCAGCGTGTTGCCCGCGTCGCGCAGGCGCAGCATGGCCTCGGTGATGCGGTGCATGTCGCGCGGGTGCAGGCCGATGCTGGGCTCGTCCAGCACGAACAGCGTGTTCACCAGCGAGGTGCCCAACGCCGTGGTCAGGTTGATGCGCTGCACCTCGCCGCCCGACAGCGTGCGGCTTTGCCGGTCCAGCGTGAGGTAGCCAATGCCCACGTCGCACAGGTACTTGAGGCGCGTGGCGATCTCGTCGTGCAGCAACTGCAGCGCCTGGCGATCGCCAGCCTGAGAGTCGTTTTGGCCTGTAGCGCTTATCTGGAGAGCGCCACCAGCTATTGAAACAGGAGCATTCTGCACACCCGCCATGCGCGCGAAGAAGCGCCGCAGGCGGTCGATGGGCAGCAACATCAGGTCGTGCAGGCACAGGCCGGGCAGCGCCTCCAGCTGCGCGCGCGTCCAGGCCACGCCCTGCGGCAGGAAGCGCTGCGCGGGGTCGAGCACGGCGTCGGCGTCCTCCTTGCTGCCCAGCCGCCACAGCAGGCTCTCGGTCTTCAGTCGCGCGCCGGCGCACACCGGGCATGGCGTGTAGCTGCGGTACTTGGACAGCAGCACGCGGATATGCATCTTGTAGGCCTTGCTCTCTAGGTACTCGAAGAAGCGGCGGATGCCGTACCACTGCTTGTTCCAGTTGCCGTTCTTGAAGCCGGGTGTGCCTTCGATCACCCAGTGCTTTTGCTCCGCGGTGAGCTTGTACCAGGGTGTGTCGCGCGGGATACCGGCGGCCTCGGCGTGGCGCATGAGGTCGTCCTGCGCTTCTTTCCAGGCGGGGGTCTGGATGGTCTTGATCGCACCGGCGCGCAGCGTGAGCTTGTCGTTGGGAATGACCAGGCCGTAGTCCACGCCGATCACGCGGCCGAAGCCCCGGCAGGTGTCGCAGGCGCCCACGGCGGAGTTGAACGAGAACATGGACGCGATGGGTTCGGCGTAGCGCAGGTCGCTCTCGGGGCAATGCAGGCCGGTGGAGAAGCTCCACAGGTCCGCTTCGCCATCGTCCCGCAGGCGATAGACATTGAGCCGCCCCCCGCCGCGCTTGAGCGCGACCTCGATCGCCTCGACCGCGCGCGCGCGCTCCACGTTGCCCATGCGGAAGCGGTCGGCCACCACGTCCAGCAGCTTGCGCGGGCCGGTGGGCGTGGCCACCTCGCGCTCGGCCTGCACCTTGGTGAAGCCGCTCGCCGACAGCCATTGCTCCAACTGTTCCGCGGTGGTGCCCGCGGGCAGTTCCACGGGAAAGGTGAGCACGATGCGCGGGTCGTCCTCGGCGGCGCAGCGCCGCTGCAACTCGGCATGGATGGTGTCCGGCGAATCGTGGCGCACGGGCAGCGCCGTCTCGCGGTCGAAGAGCTGGCCGGCGCGCGCGAACAGCAGCTTGAGGTGGTCGTTCAGCTCGGTCATCGTGCCCACGGTGGAGCGCGAAGAGCGCACCGGGTTGGTCTGGTCGATGGCGATTGCCGGGGGCACGCCCTCCACCTTGTCCACGGCGGGCTTGTCCATGCGGTCCAGGAACTGGCGCGCGTAGGCGCTGAAGGTCTCCACGTAGCGGCGCTGGCCCTCGGCATACAGCGTGTCGAACACCAGGCTGGACTTGCCGGAGCCGCTGGGACCGGTGACCACGGTGAGCTCGCCCGTGCGGATGTCCAGGTCGATGTTCTTGAGGTTGTGCTGGCGCGCGCCGTGGATACGGATCAGTCCCTGGGTCATGAGCGGGTCTTTCTGCAATGAGGCGGAACATTCTAGGGACGAGCCGGATTCCGCATCGACCGGGTGGACACCACACCACAGCCGGTCACGCAGGTGATGGCGCATCCGGCCCTATCCGTTAGACTGCGCCGCACCAACAACCAAAGAGAGGAGACGCCATGCAGCCATGGCATAAATGGGGGGCCGCCCTGGTCCTGGGCGCAACGCTGGGCGCAAGCCATGCACAGATCCTGGTGGGGCAGACGGCCGGGTTTTCCGGCCAGGTGGCCGCAGGGGTGCAGGAGACCACGCAGGGCGCCAAGCTGTTCCTGGACGCGGTCAATGGCAAGGGCGGCGTGCACGGGCAGAAGATCGAACTGATCTCGATGGACGACAAGTTCGACCCCAAGACCGCCGGCGAGAACGCGCGCACGCTGATCGAGGACAAGAACGTGCATGTCATGTTCCTCACGCGCGGCACGCCCCACACCGAATCCATGATCCCGCACCTGGACAAGCATGGCGTGGCCCTGGTGGGCCCGTCCACGGGCGCCATGGTGCTGCACCAGCCGGTGCGCAAGCACATCTTCAACGTGCGCGCCACCTACCAGCGCGAGGCCGAGAAGGCCATGACCCACCTGGCCTCGATGGGCATCACGCGCATCGCCGTGCTGTATGCGGACGACAGCTTCGGCGCCGATGGCGTCACGGGCGCGCAGAAAGGCCTGACCCAGGCCAAGCTGCAGCCCGTGGTGCTGGAGAAGTTCAATCGCGCCAAGCCGGACTTCACCCCGCTGGTGGCCAAGATCTCCCAGGCGCAGGCCCAGGCCGTCCTGATGGTCGCCTCGGGCACGTCGGTGGTGGATGGCTACAACGCGCTGCGCCAGGCGGGCTCCACGGCACAGGTGGTCACGCTGTCCAACAATGCCTCGGGCGGCTTCATCAAGAGCCTGGGCGAAAATGCCCGCGGCGTGATCGTCACGCAGGTCTACCCGAACGAGCGCAGCCTGACCTTCCCGCTGGTCAAGGAAGCCATCGACCTGGCCAAGGCCAAGGGAATGACCGAGGTCAGCCCGGCCATGCTCGAAGGTTTTGCCGCCGCCAAGGTGCTGGTCGAAGGCCTGCGCCGCGCCGGCCCGAAGCCGTCGCGCGAGAAGATTCAGACGGCCCTGGAATCCATCCAGAAGTTCGATCTGGGCGGGCTGGACATCTCCTACGGCCCCGACGATCACACGGGCCTGGATTTCGCCGATCTTTCCATCATCGGCACGGACGGCAAGTTCCGCCGCTGAAACCCCTTTCATGAGGTCAGACGCCGCCTGGGTGATCGCGCGGCGTCTGCGGCACGTCATTCCAGCGTAGGCTGCCGCCGATACACTCGCCCCTGCTCGCACTCACGCGCAAATACACAGGGAAGAGACACCTCATGAAGACACATTGGAAAAAGTGGGGCGCAGCGTGCGCCCTTGCGGTGGTCAGTGCGGCCTCATCATTGGCCCACGCGCAGTTGCTCGTGGGTCAGACCGTCGGCATCACCGGGTCCGCGGCGGCAACCGTCAAGGAATCGATGCTGGGCGCGTCGCTGTACCTGGACCATGTCAACGCCCGCGGCGGCGTGAACGGGCAGAAGATCGAGCTCGTCGCACTCGACGACAAATTCGATCCCAAGCTAACGCAGGACAACGCCCGCACGCTCATCGAGGACAAGGGTGTGCTGGCACTGTTCATGACGCGCGGCACGCCCCACACCCAGGGCATCGTTGCGCTGCTGGACAAGTACGGCGTGCCGCTGGTGGGGCCCTCCACGGGCGCCATGGCGCTACACCAGCCCGTTTCCCGCAATATCTTCAACGTCCGCGCGCCCTACCAGCGCGAGGTGCAGAAAGCCATCGCCCACCTTGCGCTGCTGGGAGTTCAGCGCATCGGCATCGTGCATGTGGACGACGCCTTCGGCCAGGACGGCCTGGCAGGTGCGCAAAAGGGCCTGCAGAACAACAAGCTGCCCGCCTTGTTCGTGGAGAAGTTCGACCGGGCGAAGCCAGATTTCTCAGCCATCGCCCCGCGCGTGCGTGCGCAGGATCCCCAGGCCGTCATCTTCATCGGCACCGGCGCGGCGGTCGTGGACGGCATCAAGGCACTGCGCGCGGCCGGCGTGGGCGGGCAGATCGTCACGCTGTCAAACAATGCGTCGGGGGGCTTCACCAAGGCGCTGGGCGACCAGGCCCGCGGCGTCATCGTCACGCAGGTCTTTCCGTCCGAGCGGTCGCTGAACTACCCGGTGATCAAGGAAGCCCTGGAATTGGCGAAGGCGCAAGGGCTGAAGGAACTCACTCCGGCCATGGTCGAGGGCTTCGTGAACGCCAAGGTGCTGGCCGAGGGCCTGCGCCGCGCCGGCCCCAAGCCGGACCGTGCACGGCTGCACGCGGCCCTGGAAAGCCTGAGCAAATTCGACCTGGGGGGCCTGGAGCTTTCCTACAGCGCAAAGGAACACTCGGGGCTGGACTTCGCCGACCTGTCCATCATCGGAGCGGACGGCCGGTTCCAGCGCTGAGCGGGCCGTAACGCCACGGCGGCGGAGTCCACCGCCCCATCCAAAACGCGGAGCCTGGCTCCGCGTTTTGGATGGGTGGGGCCAGTTCACTGCGCTGCGCTGGCGCCGGACGCGGGAGCGGCTGCGGACTCGGGCACGTGCGTCGCTTCCACCCCATGCTTTTCACCGCTCATGTCCACCTGGTCTCCTGCCTTCATGATCACGAACAGCATGATCACTGCGAACACCACGAAACCCACCACGATCTTCCACATGCTCATCTCCTGAAAATTGTTGTCGACGGAAAAGGGCGGCACCAATAAAAAAGCCTCACACCATCGTGTGAGGCCTGTCTGATCGCAAGCCCGACTCCATTGAATCAGGCTTGCATTGCAGGCAGCTTACGCTGCCGGTGCATCAGAAGTTGTGGCGAACGCCCAGCGCCAGCGAGCTGAAGTCCTGGCCAGCGGCGCCCGTCATGTAGGTAGCACCTGCCTTGTTGTCCACCTTCGTGTAGAAAGCGTACACCTTGGTGCGCTTGCTGAAGTTGTAGTTGTAGCCCAGGGTCCACTGCGTAGCGGAGCTGTCGGCAATGTCGCTCCACTTGCCGGCGCGGCCCACGTTCACGTGGAACTCGGAAGCACCCATCATGTAGGCGCCCGCCAGGCGGAAGTTGTTGCGGTTGCCTGCGCCCGTGGCGAGGAGCTGGTTGTCGTCCTTGTTACGCTGGTAGTAGCCACCCACGACGAACTGGCCGAAGGTGTACAACGCGCGCAGGCCCAGCTGGCGATTGCTGTCCACTTGGCTGTAGCCGGCGCCCAGGTTCAGCGCGCCGATGTTGTAGTTGGCAGCCAGGTCATAGCCATTCTTTTGCGGAATGGCAGCGTTTTTCTCATGCAACGAGACGGAAGCGTCCACCGTCAGCCCACCGAAGCTGGGCGTGCGATAGCCGATCTTGTTGGTGGTGCTCAGGCCGCCGAACCACACGGGATCGTAGTACAGAGCGTCCGAAGACGTGCCCGTGTCATGGTTGTGCATGCTCACGTAGTCGGCCGTAGCGTAGTACGACTCGGGCATGAAGTTGCCCAGGCGGATCATGCCGAAGCCGCCGGACAGGTTCACTTCGCTCTGGCGGGCGAAGGTCATGCCGGTGGTGGGGTGGGTCCAGCCCGAGCCCGTGCCGGTATCGGAGTTGAAGCCGCTTTCCAGCTGGAAGCCGGCCTTCAGGCCGCCGCCCAGGTCCTCAGTGCCCTTGAAGCCGAAGCGCGAGGAGTTGTTCTGCATGACGGTGTTGCTGGTACCGCCGACCTTCTGGCGTTCCACCGACGTGTTCACGCGGCCGTACAGGGTCACGCTGCTTTGCGCGAAAACAGCGGAAGTACCCAGCAGAGCCAGGGTAGCGAGCAGCAAACGACTTGGTTTTTGCATTTGAGTTCCTTGAATGCTTGTGTCCATCAGTTGTGGTAGGCACAGCTCGCCGCCCGCAGGGAGCCGGTTAGCACAATGTGCAGCTACGGCGCAAATTCTAGGTGTAACCATCTGGGCCAACGCAGGGGAAAGTCCCGCCTGTAATACCCCTGACGTATTGCCGCCACACTTTCGCACAGGCAAAGGTGTGGCGGCAGGGTTTAGTCAGGGAAAACCCTGACAAAAGAGCGGAACGACGTCAGTCGTTGGCGTAGATGTCCACGTCCTTGGTTTCGCGGATGAACAGCGTGCCGATCACTGCCGTCATGCCGGCGATGATGATGGGGTACCACAAGCCGTTATACATATTGCCGGTGGACGCCACGATGGCGAACGATGTCGTGGGCAGCAGGCCGCCGAACCAGCCATTGCCGATGTGGTACGGCAGGCTCATGGAGGTATAGCGGATGCGCGTGGGGAACAGTTCCACCAGCATGGCCGCGATGGGGCCGTAGACCATGGTCACCAGGATCACCAGATACGTCAGGATGACGATCATCATCACCTTGTTCATCTTGGCGGGATCGGCCTTGGAGGGGTAGCCGGCGAGCTTCAGGTCTTCCGCCATCTCCTTCTTGAAGGCGGCGATGGCCTTCACGCTTGCCTCGTCGAACTTGTGGTTGACCACGGTGCCGCTGGGTGCCGTAACGACCTTGTCGCCGATCTTCACCACGGCCTGGGAGCCGGGTGCGCCTGCGGCGTTGTCATAGCTCACCGAATTCTGCACCAGGTAGCGCTTGGCGATGTCGCAGGAGCTCTTGAAGTCGATCTCGCGTGCCACGGGGTTGCCCTGGAACGAGCAGGTGGCGGGATCGGCAGTCACCACGACACCCGCCGTTGCCTGGGCCTTTGCCAGGTCGGGGTTGGCGGCTTCCGTCAGCATCTTGAAGGCCGGGAAGTAGGTCAGCACGGCCAGCACGCAACCCAGCATGATGATGGGCTTGCGGCCGATCTTGTCGGACAGCGAGCCGAACACCACGAAGAACGGGGTGCCGATCAGCAGCGCGGCAGCGATCATCAGGTTGGCCGTGACGGCATCCACCTTGAGCTGCTGCATCAGGAAGAACAGCGCATAGAACTGGCCCGTGTACCACACCACTGCCTGGCCGGCGGTCAGGCCCACCAGCGCCAGGATCACGATCTTCAGGTTCTTCCATTCGCCGAACGACTCGGACAGCGGCGCCTTCGACGTCTTGCCCTCGGCCTTCATCTTCTGGAAGGCCGGCGACTCGGACAGCGACAGGCGAATCCACACCGAGATGCCCAGCAGCAGAATGGACACCAGGAACGGAATGCGCCAGCCCCAGTCGTTGAACACGGGCTCGCCCAGTATGGTGCGGGTGCCCAGAATCACCAGCAGCGACAGGAACAGGCCCAGCGTGGCCGTGGTCTGGATCCACGAGGTGTAGGCACCGCGGCGGCCATGGGGCGCGTGCTCGGCCACGTAGGTGGCCGCACCGCCGTATTCACCGCCCAGCGCCAGGCCTTGCAGCATGCGCAGCGCGATCAGGATGACCGGTGCCGCGATGCCGATGCTGGCGTAGCTGGGCAGCACGCCGACGATGAAGGTCGAGATGCCCATGATCAGGATGGTCACCAGGAAGGTGTACTTGCGCCCGATCATGTCGCCCAGGCGGCCGAACACCAGCGCGCCGAACGGGCGCACCAGGAAGCCGGCCGCGAAGGCCAGCAGCGCGAAGATGAACGCCGCGCCAGCATCCAGCCCGCTGAAGAACTGCTTGGCAATGATGGCCGCGAGCGAGCCGTAGAGGTAGAAGTCGTACCACTCGAACACGGTGCCGAGGGACGAGGCGAAGATCACCTTCTTTTCTTCCGCCGACATCGGTCGGGCGGCAGCGCCGGGGCGGCCGGCGTATGCAGTGCTGGTAGCCATGAATGCTGTCTCCTGCTTATTGGGATGGAATCGAAAATGCGCGTAAGAAAGCGCGAAAAACCGACGATCTGAAGCACTCTGCGGTGCTTGCGACGCAATATCGGGCCGCCATCTGACCGAAAGCTGACATGCGCCAAACGCTGCCGCCCCCCAGTCTTACGGCCATCTGACAAACTCCGTGGCAACCCGCAGATCGTTTTTCTTGATGCGAAAAATTGAACTGCGCGAGGCTGCGGTGAGTCCCGCGCACGGCACCAGACACGGGTAACCCCGCAGTTTTTCGCCAGGGTTTGCCCTCCCTAGGACAAACCCTTGACGCATGACAAACCCATACCCGCCGCACAGTGCTGGGCACGGCCCCATGCAAAAAGGCGCCGCAGAACGCTGTCTGCGGCGCCTTGGAACGCCTGCCGCGGCCCCGTCGGCCGCCGCCGAGGAATGCGCTTCAGCGCACGGAAGGCAGGCCCGATGGCACCGCGGGGGCCGCATCCCATGCCGGCCCGTCAAACCACGCGTCGCCGTCCAGGTAGGCGCGCAACATAGGCAGGCTGTCGAGCCCCCAGAACAGGCGCCCCTCCACCTCAAAGGCCGGCACGCCAAACACGCCACGGGCCGACGCCTCGTCCGTGTTGGCGCGCAGCAGGGCCTTGGGCAGGGCGCCCGCGCCTTCGGCGTCGGGCCGCAACTGCTCTGCCAGGGCCTGCGCCAGCACGTCCAGGCGCGCGGGGTCCAGCGCATCCTGCCCACCCAGCCAGACATGCCGCAGCACGGTGCCGGCGACATAGCGGTTGACCGTGCCATCGTCGCTGCACGCCAGCGCCTGGCGCAGCAACGGCAGCGGATTGAAGGGGTGGCGCGCCGGCATGTCCAGACCGCAGCCCAGCGCATGGCCCAGCCAGGTGGCGTGCCGGTACGTCCAGTCGCGCTTGGGCGGCACGCCGGCCGGCCCGGGGTTGGCATGCTGCTGCAGCAGCGCGCCCAACAACACCGGCTTGTAGTGCAGGTGGTAGCTCAGCCCCTCCAGTACCTGCGGCAGCCGCTCGAAGGCCAGCCACGCGTACGGCGAGACGAAATCCAGGTAGAACGTGATGTGCTTCATGCCAGTGGCTCCAGCTCTTCGGGAAGGTCCACCCCCGCGCGTTGCAATGCGGCGGTCCAGATCGCGCGGCGCGCGGCGCCATCGGCTTGCGACCAGGCGCGGATCTCGTCGATCGTACGGAAGCACCCCTCGCAATGGCTGCGGTCGGCCGTCATGCGGCAGACCGACACACAGGGCGACGGAACCGGCTCCTGGGAATTTAAGCCAAATTGGCCTCTAGCGCTTATTTCACCAGCGCGAGCAGCTATCAATTCAGAAGCATTCACTGCGGCGTAGCTCATGCGCTGATCTCCTGCACCACGTCGGCCACCGGGGCACCGGTGAGCCGCTGCAGATCGTGCGGGCTCAACTGGAACACGCCGTGGGGATGGCCGGCGGCAGCCCAAATCACATCGAAGCGGAACAGCTCGCGGTCGATGAGGGTGACAGGCGCGGTGGAATGGGCCACGGGCGAGACGCCGCCGATGGCGAAGCCGGTCTTGGCCTTGACGAATTCCGCGTCGGCGCGGCCCGTCTTGCCCACGAGGGCGTCGACCTTCTTCTCGTCCACGCGCCGGTCGCCGGAGGTAACGACCAGCACGGCTGCATCATCGCTCTTGCGCCGGAAGATGATGCTCTTGGCGATCTGCCCCAGCGCCACGCCCAGCCCGTCAGCCGCCTGCTGCGCGGTGCGCGCGGCGTCGTCAAGCATGCGCGGCGCGTGGGGGTGGCGCAGGCGCTGCAACTCGGCAGCCACCCGCTGGGTGCTTTCAGGTAATGCGTGCATAACAGGGCAATGCGGGGCCTGGGACGGCGAAGCGCACGCACGGATGCGGAGTGCCTCGGCGCAGCCACAAGCCCCAGGCGGGGTTACAGTGTGATAGCTGCCATCCATTGTCCATGAACCTGCTTCGCGCCTGCCTGCTCTTGTGGCTTCTCGTCGGCAAACTGGCCTGGGCCGGTGGCGCCCCTGCGGTGCTGGACGATCACCGCAAGGGCCTATCGCTGGGAAGCACCGGCCAGCTTTTGTGGCTCGTGGACGACCTGGGCACCCTCACCATCGACGATGTGCGCGCAGCGGCTACCGATGCGCGCTTCGGCCCGCCCCCCCGCATGCCGCTGCGCGGGGCCACACCGGCCTACCACTGGTTCAAAGTGGTCCTGGAGCAGCGCGCGGCCAGCGGCGACTGGGTGCTGGCCACCCAGACCACGTCTTTGCAGGACGTGCGGTTCTACGGCCCGTTCGATGCGTCGGGTACGGCGCTTGCGCCGCCAGTGCATACGGGCCTGGCGCAGCCCTTCGCCACGCGGCCCCTGGGCAGCGAGCGCTACCTCACGCGCCTGCAGCCCCCGGGCTCGGGCACCTACACGGTCTACGCCCGGCTGTACAGCGAGACGGCGCCGTCCTTCGACCTGTCCGTCTGGGACACGGCCGAATACCTGCAATGGCGCCAGCACAAGCGGCTGTTCGACGGCATCTGCTACGGCATCCTGATCGCACTGCTGGTCTACAACCTCACGCTCGTGGGCATCTTCCGGGACACCACGTACACCTTCTACGTCGGCCAGTGCATCTTCGCGCTGTTGACGCTGGCCACCTTCAACGGCCACACGGCCCATTACCTGTGGGGCGACGCGCCGTGGTGGCAGGAGCGCAGCTATTTCGTATTGCCCAGCCTGTGGCTGTTCTTCGGCGCGCTGTTCACGCGCAGTTTCCTGGACACCCGGCAGACGCCCTTGATGGACGGAGTGCTGGTGGCAATCGGCCTGCTGGCGGCGCTCACCGCCGTGCTCGGCGGGCTCGGGCAATTTGCCATCGCCCAGACGCAGAACGAACTGCTGGCCAGCGCCGGCATCGCGGCCGCGTCGCTCGCGGCCATTCTGGTGCTGCGCCGAGGCTTCACGCCCGCGCGCTGGTACCTGGGCGCGCAGGCGCTGCTGTTCGTCACGGTGGCCGGCGTGGTGCTGAGCAACTGGAAGGTGATCGACGCGCCTTTCATGCTGGCCAACGGCCTGCAGATCGGCGTGGCGGCCGAGATGGTGGCGTTCGCCGTTGCGTTGAGCACCCGCATCGACAGCCTGAACGCCTCCCAGATCGCCCTGCGGCTGCGCGCGGACCATCTGGCCAAGGCCGCGACCACCGACCCTCTCACGGGCCTGACCAACCGCATGGGGCTGACCCAGGGCGCAACGCAACTGCTGTCGGAAGGGGGCACGCACGCCCTGCTGCTGCTCGACCTGGACCGCTTCAAACCCATCAACGACACCTATGGCCATGACGCCGGCGACGAGGTGCTGCGCGCCGTTGCCACACGGCTGCAGACGCACACGCGGTCCGGCGACATCGTGGCCCGGCTGGGCGGTGACGAGTTCGTGGTCATGCTGGCCCACGCGCCCGCGGGCGACGACCTGACGGCGCTGGTCAAGCATCTGGAGTTGGCTATCTGCCAGCCGGTGTACTTCCAGCACCAGGAACTGTGCGTGGGCGTCAGCACGGGCGTTGCGCACAGCCCGCAGGACGGCCCCACGCTGACGGAGCTGATGCGCTGCGCCGACCAGCGCATGTACCAGGCCAAGCAGGCGCACAAGGACGCGGCGCAGCACCCGGCAGCGCCGGCTCTGCCGTTGGCCTGACGCCGGGTGGCCGCTCAGCCCTTGCGCTTGGTGAGCACCGCCACGGCCACGCGCGACTGCGGCTTGCGGCCCAGGAAGTCGCTGATGTAGGCGCCGGCGTCGATCAGCTGGTCCAGATCGATACCGGTCTCGATGCCCATGCCGTGCAGCATGTAGACCACGTCCTCGGTGGCCACGTTACCCGTGGCGCCCTTGGCATAGGGACAGCCGCCCAGGCCGGCCACAGACGTGTCGAACTGCCACACGCCCAGCTCCAGCGCCGCCAGCGTGTTGGCCAGCGCCTGGCCGTAGGTGTCGTGAAAGTGGCCGGACACGTCGTTCAGGTCGTAGTGCTTGAGCGTTGCCTCGATGGCGCGTTGCACCTTGCGCGGCGTACCCACGCCAATGGTGTCGGCCACCCCAATGTGCTGCACGCCGATGCCCTTCATGAGCCCGGCCAGGTATTCCACGCGCTCGGGTGCAATCTCGCCCTCGTAGGGGCAGCCCACGGTGCAGCTCATGGCGCCACGCACATACACGCCAGCGGCGCGCGCGGCTTCGACCACGGGAGCGAAGCGCTCGATGCTCTCGGCAATGCTGCAGTTGATGTTCTTCTGGCTGAAGGCCTCGCTGGCGGCGCCGAAGACCACGATCTCGTCAGGCTTGTCGAGCACGGCCGCCTCCCAGCCTTTCAGGTTGGGCGTCAGTACCGAATAACGCACGCCGGGCACGCGTGTAATGCCTTGCATGACCTCATGGTTGTCGGCCATCTGCGGCACCCACTTCGGAGAAACGTAGCTGGTGACCTCGATTTCCTTGAGGCCCGCCTGCTGCAGGCGGTGCACCAATTCGATCTTGACGGCCGCCGGCACCGGCTGCTTCTCATTTTGCAGCCCGTCGCGCGGGCCCACGTCCACAAGCTTGACGCGGGAGGGGATGTTCGGGTTCATCGGTGGGTGTCCTTGGGTGAGGGATTCGTCAGTAGCCGCGTCCGGCATCCACCACGCCGGCCACGGCCTCGCCGCGCGCGAGCGCCGCGATCTTGCCGGCGATCTGGGCGATGCTCTCGTCGCGCAGCGTGCGTGCCGAAGTGTGGGGTGTGAGGGTGATCTTGGGATGTCCCCAGAAGGGATGCCCGGCAGGCAACGGCTCGGTGCGGAACACGTCCAGCGTGGCGCCCGCCACATGGCCTGCGTCGATCAGCGCGAGCAGGTCCTCCTCGACCAGGTGCGCGCCACGCGCCACATTGATCACGTAGGCGCCGGGCAGGAGGCGGGCCAGCGTGTCGCGGTTCATGATGCCCTGCGTCTCGGGCGTGAGCGGGAGCAGATTGACCAACACGCGGGTAGCGGCCAGGAACTCGTTGAAGCCCTCCTGCCCACTGAAACAGCGCACGCCCGCCATCTGCTTCGGACTGCGGCTCCAGCCGAGCACGGGAAAGTCGAACTGCGCCACCGCGCGCGCCACGCGCTCGCCCAGTACGCCCAGGCCCATCACGCCCACAGGAAAGTCCTGGCGCAGGCGCGGCTTGCGGTAGCTCCACTGGCCCGCCTGCATGGCGGCCTCGTACTGGTCAAACTCGCGGAAATGCCGGATCAGCGCGTGGCACACGTATTCGGCCATCTGCACGGCCATGCCGGCGTCATCCAGACGCACGACGCGCACGGACGGCGGCAGGCGCAGCTTGAGCAGCGCATCCACCCCCGCACCGATGTTGAACAGCGCCCGCAAAGCGGGCTGTTCGTCGATGAACTGCTGGGGCGGTGCCCAGACCACGGCGTAGTCGGCCTGCGGGGCTCCGGGCTGCCAGACGGTAATGTCGGCTCCCGGCAGGGCGGCGGCCAGCCCCTGCAGCCAGGGTTCGGCCTTGGTATCGGTACAGCAAAAGGTAATCTTCATGGCCAACGAGCGTACCGCGGCTGGGCAAGCCCCCGCCGTCACTCGGCGGAAAGCCGCAGCAGTTCTGCGCCTTCGGCCACCTGGTCGCCTGGCGCGTAGAGCAGCTCCTGCACCACGCCATCGGCGGGGGCGGCGATGGTGTGCTCCATCTTCATGGCCTCCATCACCGCCAGGGGCTGGCCCTTGGTCACCTTGTCGCCGGCCTGCACGGCAAACGACACCACCTTGCCCGGCATGGGCGCGGTGAGACGCCCGCCCTCGCTGGCGGCTTCGCCCGCATGGGCCAGCAGGTCCAATGCCTCGATGCGCGTGGCGCCACGGGGGGTGAAGATGTGGTCGGTCTCGCCCTGGGCATAGACCGTTGCGCGGGTGCGCTGGCCGGCGTATTGCAGGTCCAGGCCGCCCGCCCAGGGCGTGAAAGCCAGCGGACCCCGCGCGGCTCCCTCGCCTTCTCCCACGGTCAGTTGGTAGCCGCCATCGCGTTCATAGGTCAGCCAGGCCTTGGCATGTGTGCCATTGAAGTCGAACTCGAAACGCCGGCGGCACGCTACGAGCGAACGCCAGCCGTCGCGGCGGCTGAACGGATTGGCGCCTTCCTGCGCCTGCTCACGCTGCAACTGGCTGGCCACGGCGGCTGCCGCGGCCAAAGGCAGGCCCACGGGCTCTTGGCCGAACAACACGGCCTCTTCGCGCGGGATCAGCGCGGTGTCCAGCCGCGCCTGGGCGAACGAATCGCTCTTCACCACATGGCGCAGGAACTGCACGTTGGTTGCCAGGCCCACGATGTGGGTCTGCGCCAGCGCATCGTCCAGCCGCGCCAGGGCCTGCGCGCGCGTGTCGCCGTGCACGATGAGCTTGGCGATCATGCTGTCGTAGAAGGGGCTGATGGCGTCGCCCTCGCGCACGCCGTCATCCACGCGCACACTGCCCCGTTCGAAGCTGGTGCATGCCGGCTTGCGGTACACGTGCAGCTGGCCGGTGGCGGGCAAGAAGTTGTTGTCAGGGTTCTCGGCGCAGATGCGCGCCTCGATGGCGTGGCCGATGATCTTCAGCTCGTCCTGGCGCTTGGGCAAAGGCTGCCCGCTGGCCACGCACAGCTGCCACTCCACCAGGTCTTCGCCGGTGATGGCCTCGGTCACGGGGTGCTCCACCTGCAGGCGGGTGTTCATCTCCATGAAGTAGAACTTCATCTGCTCGGACGCGTCGTAGCCGCCGGGCTGTTCCACGATGAACTCCACTGTACCCGCGCCCACGTAGCCCACGGCCATGGCGGCTGCCACGGCAGCCTCGCCCATCTGGCGACGCAGGGCCTCGGTCATGCCGGGGGCGGGGGCTTCTTCCAGCACCTTCTGGTGGCGGCGCTGCACGGAGCAATCGCGCTCGAACAGATAGACGCAGTTGCCCTGCGTGTCGCCGAACACCTGGATCTCGATGTGGCGCGGGCGCAGCACGTACTTCTCCACCAGCACGGCATCATCGCCAAAGCTGTTGATGGCCTCGCGCTGGCAGCTGGCCAGCGCCGCGGCAAAGTCCTCGCTCTTTTCCACCAGGCGCATGCCCTTGCCGCCGCCACCGGCGCTGGCCTTGATGAGCACGGGGTAGCCGATACGGTCGGCCTCGCGCTGCAGCAGTTGCGGGTCCTGGTCCTTGCCGTGGTAGCCAGGCACCAGCGGCACGCCCGCCTTCTCCATCAGCTGCTTGGACTCGGCCTTCAAACCCATGTCCTTGATGGCCGAAGGCGGCGGGCCGATGAACACCAGCCCCGCATTGGCACAGGCCTGGGCGAAGTCTTCGTTCTCGCTCAGGAAGCCGTAGCCTGGGTGGATGGCTTGCGCACCCGTGGCCTGGGCGGCCTCGATGATGCGCTCCCAGCGCAGGTAGCTGTCCTTGGGGGCGCTGCCGCCGATATGCACGGCCTCGTCGCAGGCGGCCACGTGCTTGGCCTGGGCATCGGCGTCGGAGTACACGGCCACGGTCTTCACGCCCATGCGGCGGGCGGTTGCGGCCACGCGGCAGGCGATCTCCCCACGATTGGCAATCAGGATTTTTTGGAACATTCAGGCCACCTTGGCGGAATCGGAAAAGAAAGAGGAAATGCGCCGCAGCACGGCGCGCAGGAACTTGAACAGCACCACCAGCAGCAGCGCCGACAGCGCCAGCATCACCACCAGCGCAATGCCGAAGGCCAGCGGATACTGCGTAGCCAGCCAGACCACGCCGACGACCAGGCCGTCCTCAAAGAACGACAGGCCCCAGTTGGAAAACGGCTCGGGCGAGGTGTTGGCCGCCGCCCGCGTGGTCATCTTGGTGGCCAGCGCCGTGGCCGAGAGCGAGCCACCCAGCAGCCCCGCGGCCAGCGCCATGGTGGCGTTGTCGGCACCGAACACGCCAGCTGCCAGCAGCGCACCGGCGGGCACGCGGATGAAGGCGTGGATGGCATCCCAGGCGCTGTCGAACCAGGGCACCTTGTCGGCGAAGAACTCCACCAGCAGCATGAAGCCGCTGGCCATCAGCACCAGCGGGTGCTGCAGCAGCGCCAGCCCCGGCGGCAGCGCCAGCCAGCCGGCCACGCCCATCATGCCCACCAGGAACACCACGGCGTACAGGCGAAAGCCGCTGGCCCAGCCCAGTGCGGCGGCCAGCGCCAGCAGTGCGGGCATGTCCAGCTGCTGCGTGGCGCGCGCAGCCCCTTCGGCTACCGCCTGGGCGGTACCCGCATCGACATGCAGCCCCACGCTGTGGAGCCACTGCACGATCTGGAGCCAGAGCGCGTCCATGGCGGATCAGCCCAGCCAGGAGGGCTTGCGCTTTTGCAGGAACGACTGCACGCCCTCGCGGCCCTCGCTGCTCGCGCGGATGTCGGCAATGCCCTCCACCGTGGCGGCGATGAGTGCGGCGTCGATCTCGCGCCCGGCCACGTCGCGCACCAGCGTCTTGCAGGCGCGCACGGCGTTAGGGCTCGCGGCCGTCAGTGCCTTGAGCAGCTCGTCCACCTGGGCGTCGAGCTGCTCTGCGCCGACCACTTGGTGCACGAAGCCGATGCGCAAGGCCTCGGCCGCGCTGAAGCGTTCCGCGGTGAGGAAGTAGCGGTGCGCGGCGCGCGCGCCCATGGCGCGGATCACGTAGGGGCTGATGGTGGCGGGGATCAGGCCGATCTTCACCTCGGACAGGCAAAAGCCCGCGGTATCGACCGCCACCGCCATGTCGCAGGCCGCGACCAGCCCCATGCCGCCGGCGTACACGTCACCCTGCACGCGCGCCACGGTGGGCTTGGGGCATTCGTAGATCACGCGCAGCATCTCGGCCAGCTTGGCGGCGTCGGCAAGGTTCTCTTGCCGCGTGTAGTCGGCCATGCGGCGCATCCAGTTCAGATTGGCACCCGCGCAGAAGGCCGGCCCCTCAGCGGCCAGCACCACGGCGCGCACGTCCGCGCGGCCCCCGACTTCCGTGAAGGCCGCGGTGATCTCTGCGATCACTTCGTCGCTGAAAGCATTGCGGATTTCGGGCTGCGTCAGCGTGATGCGCGCCACCGCGCCCAACTGGGTGATGGAAAGGTTCTGGCTCATGGCGTATCCGGGTTCTGCAGGAAGTAGACAAGGTCGAGCGTCGGGCACGGCTGGCCCAGCGCGGTGAGTGCCGCCGTGATCTGTCCGCGGTGGTGCGTACCGTGGTTGAACACATGCGCCAGCGTGGCGGCAAACGGCAGCACGGCGGGCGTACCGCGCATGGTGGTGTAAGACAGCGCACCCTCCCAGCGCGCTGGCGCAAAGCCGGCGATCAGCGGCTCCCAGCGCGCGGCGCCTTCCCGCAGCCGCTCGGCCAGGCGCGCGCGATCGCTCTCCACCTCGGCATCCAGCGCCATGCGGGGCGACGCGCCTTCGGCAAAGCGCGCGAACCACAGCAGGTGCTCGCCCACCAGCAGATGGTTGAGCGTGCCATGGATGCTGCGAAAGAACAGGCCCATGTCGCGCCGGTAGTCCGCCTCGGGCAGCACCTGCACGGCTGCCAGCAGGCGCGCCGTGGCCCACACGTTGTAGCGCGCGAGCAGGCTGAAATGGGTAACGGCATCCATGGACGCGCCTTACATGCGGAACACGCCGAACTTCATGTCTCCGATCGGCGCATGGCGCGAAGCCGCCAGCGCCAGCGCCAGCACGCGGCGCGTGTCGGCGGGGTCGATGATGCCGTCGTCCCACAGGCGGGCGGTGGCGTAGTAGGGGTGGCCCTGTTCCTCGTACTGGCGGCGGATGGGCGTCTTGAAGGCCTCTTCTTCCTCCATGCTCCAGCTGCCGCCCTTGCCCTCGATACCGTCGCGCTTGACGGTGGCCAGCACGCTGGCGGCCTGCTCGCCGCCCATCACGCTGATGCGCGCGTTGGGCCACATCCACAGAAAGCGCGGCGAGTACGCGCGGCCGCACATGCCGTAGTTGCCCGCGCCGAAGCTGCCGCCGATGATCACCGTGAACTTGGGCACGTTGGCCGTGGCCACCGCCGTGACCATCTTGGCGCCGTGGCGGGCGATGCCCTCGTTCTCGTACTTGCGCCCGACCATGAAGCCGGTGATGTTCTGCAGGAAGACGAGCGGAATCTTGCGCTGGCAGCACAGCTCGATGAAGTGCGCGCCCTTCTGCGCGCTCTCGCTGAACAGGATGCCGTTGTTGGCCACGATGCCCACGGCCATGCCCTCGATGCGCGCGAAGCCGCACACCAGGGTGTTGCCGTAGCGCGCCTTGAACTCGTCGAACGCACTGCCGTCCACGATGCGGGCGATGATCTCGCGCACGTCGAAGGGCTTGCGCGTGTCCACGGGGATGACGCCATACAGCTCTTCTGCTGCATATTTAGGAGCTACTGGCGCTTGATCCGTGGGTGCTACAGGCTGATTTCTATTCAAATTTTTAACAGCCCCGCGCGCCAGCGAGAGCGCATGCAGGTCATTCTGTGCCAGGTGGTCGGCCACGCCGGACAGGCGCGTGTGCACGTCGCCGCCGCCCAGGTCTTCGCTGCTGACGACCTCGCCCGTGGCGGCCTTCACCAGCGGCGGGCCACCCAGGAAGATGGTGCCCTGGTTCTTGACGATGATGGTCTCGTCGCTCATGGCCGGCACGTAGGCGCCGCCGGCCGTGCACGAACCCATGACCACGGCGATCTGCGCCAGGCCCTGCGCGCTCATGTTGGCCTGGTTGTAGAAGATGCGGCCGAAGTGGTCGCGGTCGGGGAAGACCTCGTCCTGGTTGGGCAGGTTGGCGCCGCCCGAGTCCACCAGGTAGATGCACGGCAGGCAGTTCTGCTGCGCGATCTCTTGCGCGCGCAGGTGCTTCTTCACCGTCATGGGGTAATAGGTGCCGCCCTTCACCGTGGCGTCGTTGCACACAATCATGCAGGCGATGCCGGCCACGCTGCCGATGCCCGCGATCAGGCCCGCGCCGGGCGCGTCGTTGCCGTACATGTTGAGGGCCGCCAGCGGGGCGATCTCCAGGAACGGCGTGCCGGGGTCCAGCAGCATCTCCACGCGCTCGCGCGGCAGCAGCTTGCCGCGCGCCACGTGCTTGGCGCGGGCGGCCTCGCCGCCGCCCTGGGACACGCGCTCGATCTGGGCGCGCAGGTCCTCCACCACGGCGCGCATGGCGGCGGCGTTGGCCTGAAAGTCGGCCGAGCGCGGGTTGAGTTGGGATTCAAGAATCATGGCGGTGGCTCGTTTCAAGCGGTTTTGTCTTCGGCAAGGCCCAGCTCGTCTTTCATGACGTCGCGGATCTTGAACTTCTGGATCTTGCCCGTCACCGTCATCGGGAAGCTGGTAACGAAGCGGATGTAGCGCGGCACCTTGTAGTGCGCGATCTGGCCCTTGCAGAAGGCACGGATGTCGTCCTCGCTGGGGCGCGTTCCGGGCTTGGCGATGATCCAGGCGCACAGCTCCTCGCCGAAGCGCTGATCGGGCACGCCCACCACCTGCACGTCCTGCACCATGGGATGGCGGTAGAGGAATTCCTCGATCTCGCGCGGGTACACGTTCTCTCCGCCGCGGATCACCATGTCCTTGATGCGGCCGACGATATTCACGTAGCCCTCGTCGTCCATGGTGGCCAGGTCGCCCGTGTGCATCCAGCCGCCTTCGTCGATCGCCTCGCGGGTCTTGGCCTCATCGCCCCAGTAGCCGTGCATGACGGAGTAGCCCTGGGTGCACAGTTCGCCGCGCTCGCCGCGCGGCACCACGGCGCCAGTCTCGGGGTCGATGATCTTCACCTCCAGGTGCGGCTGCACGCGGCCCACGGTGGACACGCGCTTGGCCAGCGGCGTTTCGGCGTCGCTCTGGCAGCTCACGGGGCTGGTCTCGGTCATGCCATAGGCGATGGTGATCTCCGACAGGTGCATGTCGCCCACCACGCGCTTCATCACCTCGATCGGGCACGGGCTGCCGGCCATGATGCCGGTACGCAGGGTGCGCAGGTCGAACTCGGCAAAGCGCGGGTGGTCCAGCTCGGCGATGAACATGGTGGGCACGCCGTGCAGGCCGGTGCAACGCTCGGCCTGCACGGTCTCCAGCACGGTCAGGGCGTCGAACCCGTCGTTGGGGTACACGATGGTGCTGCCGTGCGTGAGGCAGGCCAGGTTACCCAGCACCATGCCGAAGCAGTGGTACAGCGGCACGGGAATGCACAGCCGGTCCTCGGGCGTGAGGCGCATGCACTCGCCGATGAAGAAACCGTTGTTCAGGATGTTGCGGTGCGTGAGCGTGGCGCCCTTCGGGAACCCGGTGGTGCCGCTGGTGAACTGGATGTTGATGGGGTCGGTGTTGTGCAGCTGGGCGGCAATGGCGTCGATGCGCGCGTCCTGCGCGTCGCCCCGCGCCATCAGCGTGGAAAACCGCAGCATGCCCGGCTGTTCGTCGCCTTGGCCCGCCACGCCTGAGCCGGCCGCGTCGATCCACACCACCGTGCGCAGCGTGGGCAGGCGCGCGGCCTGCAGTGCGCCGGGCTGGGACGCGGCCAACTCGGGTGCCAGCTCGCGCAGCATGCCCAGATAGTCGCTGGTCTTGAACTGCGGCATGGCCACCAGTGCCTTGCAGCCGACCTTGTTCAGCGCGTACTCCACCTCGGCCGTGCGGTAAGCCGGGTTGATGTTCACCAGGATGAGGCCCACCTGCGCCGTGGCCAGTTGCATCAGCACCCATTCGGCGTTGTTGTGCGACCAGATGCCGATGCGGTCGCCCTTGGCGAGCCCCAGGCCCAGCAGCGCGCTGGCCAGTTGGCGGGCCGCCTGGTGCAGCTCGGCGTAGGTGTAGCGCAGGCCCTGGTGGCGACTGACCAGTGCCTCGTGCGTGGGCTGGCGCTGCGCCATGCCGGCGAAGAAGTCGCCCAGCGTCTGCTCGATGAGGGGGGTGGCGGCACTGCCACGCGCATGGCTCAACGCGGCCGATAGGGTGGATGCGGGTTCCATGGGCTTGTCTCCTGGTCGGGGTGGGCCAGCGCCCGCGCGGGGCCCGGCAACAGGCTGCACAGCATACGCCGCACCCCCGCACGCGCGGTGACCGAGATGGGTCAGAAAGGTTGCAAATTGCGCCACGGAGTTGCAGACTCCACGCATGCCCGACCACCCTGACCCTGCGCCGCCCCCGCCCGCACCCACCGCACTCCTCGCCACGCCCACGGCCGCCACGCCCATGGCGTTTGTGCAGGCCATCGTGCAGGCCTACGCAGCGCGCGGAATGGACGCGGCGCAGGTGCTGGCGCTGGCACAAATCCCGCCAGAGCAGGTTGGCAACTCTGCGGGCCGCATCACGGCGCAGCAGATGGAGGTGCTGTCCGCCGGTGCGATGCGCGAGCTGGACGACGAAGCCCTGGGCTGGTTCTCCCGCCGCCTGCCCTGGGGCAGCTACGGCCTGCTGGCGCGCGCCTCGCTGAGTGCGCCCACACTGGGCCTGGCGCTGGCGCGCTGGTGCCGCCACCACGCCCTGCTGACGGACGACATCACGCTGCACCTGCACGCCGAGGGCGAGCAGGCCACGCTCACCATCGCCGAGCAGCGCGACCTGGGCACGCTGCGCGAGTTCTGCCTGGTTTCCACGCTGCGCAACGCGCTCGGGCTGGCCAGCTGGTTCATCGACTCGCGCCTGCCGGTGCTGGCGGCCGAGTTCCCCTTCGCGCCACCGCCCCATGCGCAGGCCTATGGCGTGCTCTTCAGCGGCCCGACGCGCTTTCAGGCACCGCGCGCGGCGGTGCATTTCGATGCGCGCTACCTCGCGCTGCCGATCACGCGCGACGAGGCGGCCATGCGCCAGATGCTGCAGCACGCACTGCCCCTCACCGTGCGCCAGTACCGCCGCGACCGGCTGCTGGTGCAGCGCGTGCGCCAGGTGCTGGCCGCCCTGCCCGACGCGACCCACAGCGCACACACGCTGGCCGAGCAGCTGCACGTCTCGGCGCGCACGCTGCACCGCCAGCTCAAGGAGGAAGGCGCGTCGCTGCAGTCGCTGAAAGACGAGGTGCGCCGCAGCCGCGCGATCGAGCTGCTGCACCGCAGCGACCGCCCCATCAAGCAGGTGGCGCAGGCCACGGGCTTTGCCAGCGAGAAGAGCTTCATCCGCGCGTTTCGCGGCTGGACAGGCCAGTCGCCCGCGGAGTTCCGCCGCGGCGCGCGCTCCGTAGCGGTATAGACGCTCATTTATTAGTAGCTGCTAGCGCTTACCCAGCAAGCGCTAGAGCCCAATTTGGCTTAAACCGCAACCCGCATGGCCTGCAGCAGCGCGGGCAGTTCTGCCATATCGGCCATGACCTGCACGGCGCCAGCGGCGCGCAGCGCCTCGGCAGAGCCATGGCCCACGGGCGACGGGCTGTAGCCCAGCACCGTGGCGCCCGCGGCCACGCCGGCCGTGACGCCCGTCACCGTGTCTTCCACCACCAGGCAGCGCAGGGGCGGCACGCCCACGGCTGCCGCCGCTGCCAGGTACACGTCGGGTGCAGGCTTGGTGGCGGGCATCTCGTGGCCGCTGAAAACGCGTCCCGCGAACAGCGGCGCCAGGCCCACCTGCGCCAGTTGCATCTCCACCTTCTGCCGGTCGGCGCCGGAGGCACAGGCGATGCGCCCGTGCAGCAGCCCGTGCACGGCGCGCACGGCTTGGGGCGCGTTGGGGATGGCCACCAGCTCGGCCTGCAGGCGTGCGTTGCGGCGCGCGTAGAACTCGGCCATCCACACGTCGGTGAGCGGGCGGCCGGTCTCGGCCTCGATGCGCGCAGCCTCGCTGCGCACGGTCTTGCCGATGAACAGGCGCATGCACTCCTCGGGCGCCAGCAGCCAGCCGGCTTCATTGAGCATCTCGCACAGCACGCCGTTGGTAATGGGCTCGCTGTCCACCAGCACGCCGTCGCAATCGAACAATATCGCTTCAAATGTCATAGGTCAGCATGATCGCAGGCGCGGGCTGCCCGGCCTCGTACAGGGTGGCCGCGCACTGCGCGTCGTAGCTCACCACGCGGTCGCGGCCCAGCTGTTTGGCGCGGTACAGCGCGGCGTCTGCCTGCTGGAACAGGGGCTGGGCCGCGTCCACGCCGGCGCGCGTTTCGGTGCCTGCGGACACGACGTCGGCCGGACGCAGGTGGGCCAGGCCCATGCTTGCGGTGACGGTGAATCCGCCCGGGTTGGCGCGGTGCTCCAGCGACAGGGCGCGCAGCACCTCCTGCAGGCGGTGCGCCACGGCCAGGGCGGCATCGGCGTCCGCGCCCGGCAGCAGCACGGCGAATTCCTCGCCCCCATAGCGCGCCAGCAGGTCACCCGGCCGCCCCAAGGCCGACGCCAGCGCCGACGCTACGCGCTGCAGGCAGAGGTCGCCCGCCACGTGGCCGTAATAGTCGTTGTAGGCCTTGAAATGGTCCACGTCGATCATCAGCAGCGCCAGCGACGAACCCTCGCGCAGCGCCTGGCTCCAGGCGCGCGCCACGGCCTCGTCCAGCGCCAGGCGGTTGGCCACCTGGGTGAGCGGGTCCATGCGCACCTGCGACTCCAGCGCGTTGCGGTAACGCGCGAGTTCGTCCTCGGTGTGCTTGCGGTCGGTGATGTCCTGCACGGTGCCGGTCATCAGCAGCGGCTCGCCGTTGCCGGCGGAGTCGCCGTACTCGCCCCACACCTCGATCCAGCGCACCTGGCCGTCGCCGTTGCGTTGGATGCGGTACTGGGTGCGCAGCGGAATGCGCTCGCTCATGGCACGGCCGTGGATCTCCAGGGTCTGCGCGCGCTCGTCGGGGTGCAGCATCCCCACCCACTGGCGCAGCGTCATGCGCCCGTCGGACGGCAGGCCGAAGATGGCGCTGGCCATGCGCGACATGATGAATGCCTCGCTCTGACCCTCGTAGACGAAGTAGCCCACCGAGGCCGCCTTCTGCGCGTTGTCCAGCCAGCGCAGGTTGCGCTCCAGCTCCGCCTTCAACGCCCGTTCGCGCCGCCAGGCCCGCCCCTGCCACAGCACCACGACGCAGCCCAGCGACAGCAGCCCCAGGCTGACGAACAGGCTCAGGGCCAGCCATTCGCGCCGCTGGGCAGCGGTGAAGGCGTCGGCCACGTCCACCTTGGACACCAGCAGCCAGGGCGAGTCCGGCACCGCGCTGGCCACCGCCAGCACCGGCTGGTTGCGATAGTCGCTGCCGTAGAAGGCGCCCCGCACGCCCGCGACGGCCAGCACCATGGGATCGCGGCTGCCCGGCTCCGCCGGAAGGCGCAGCGCCAGTGGTTCATCGCTGCGATGGCGCAAGGGGCTGAGGAACAAGGCCGTGTCGTCCTGCCGCTCCACCAGCACCGATTCGGCGGTGCGGCTGCTGGTGGGCCAGGTCTCCAGCAATGGGTAGAGCGTGGTGCGCGCATCCATCACCAGCCAGATGGCCCCCAGCGACGCGGTTCCGTCGTACAGCGGCGCCAGCAATCCGAAGAACGGAAAGGCGAAGGCCGGGTCGCGGCGCAGCTCGACAATGCCGGGCTCGGCCCGCGCCAGCGCGCCCTCCAGCGCGCGCATCTCGGGTGGCTGCAGCGTGCCCGTGGCCGGCCCGCCGGCATCCAGGATCAGCCGGCCCTGCGGATCGACGAAATAGGCAGCGGTATAGCGCACATGCTCGACCAGGATGCGCAACCGCTCACGCACCGCCTGTTCGGCGTCAGGCGCCGCCGTTGCGCGCCAGCGGGCCACGGCCTGTGCCAGAAGGCGGTCGTCGGTGAGTGCCGCCGCCTCCCGCAAGCGCCGGCGCCGCCAGTCCGTCACCCCCCGCACCTGCATGTGGTTCACGGCCTGCAGGCCGCCTTCGATCTGATGGCGGTAGCGTTGCTCACGCGCCTGGTAGATGGCATGCACCCCCCAGCCAATCGCCGCAAACAGCAGGGCGACAAGCAACCCGAGCGCCCACCACGCGCGGGCAGGCGCCGGTAGGCGGAGCGAGGCCACAGGCGAAGTCATGGGTGAAAACGGCGCGGGTTGAACCCGCAGGGGACGATAGGAATAGCCAATGTGCCCCTACTATGTCACAGTCTGTAGCATTTGAGCACCGGGGCCACAGGCCCCATCCCTGATGGTGTAGCCCATGCCTGCGCAGCCTCCCACTTCCCTCACCCGCCGTGCCTGCCTGGCCCAGGCCCTCGCGCTGTGCGCTGCGCCGGCCGCCGCGCAGGTCTCACCGCGTGCCGCGGAACGCTCCGTGGTGATCAACCTCTCCCTGGAGCCCGACAGCCTGGACCCCACCATGGCCGCTGCCGCCGCCGTGGGCGAGGTGACGCACTACAACGTGCTGGAGGGGCTGACGCAGATCACGGAAAACGGCGCGGTACAGCCACTGCTGGCCGAGTCCTGGAACACCGACCCGAACGGCCTCGCGTGCACCTTCCGGCTGCGCCAGGGGGTGCGCTTTCACGACGGCAGCGCGCTCAACGCGGCGGCCGTGCGTTTCAGCTTCGAGCGTGCCGTCGCGCCCGGCTCCACCAACAAGTCCCGCAAGGCGCTCTTCGACAACATCGCCACGGTGGTCACGCCCGATGCGCACACCGTCACGCTCACGCTGCACCACCCCGATCCGCACCTGCTCTTCCGCCTGGGCGAGGGGCCGGCCGTGATCCTGCACCCGGACACGGCCGCACGGGCGGCCAGCGCCCCGGTGGGCACGGGCCCCTACCGCGTACAGCGCTGGGAGCGCGGCCAACGCATCACGCTGGTCAAGGCCGAGTCCCACCGCCACGCAGCCCAGGTGCGCATGGAGCGTGCCGTGTACCGCTTTCTGCACGACCTGGAGGCGCAGGACAACGCCCTGCGCGCGGGCGAGATCGACGTGCTGTTCAACTTCGCCACGCAGACGGTGCGGCGCTTTCAGGACAACAGCCATTACCAGGTGTTGATCGGGGCCTCCGGCGGCAAGGGGATGCTGGCGTTGAACCACCGCAGCAAACCCCTGGACGACGTGCGCGTGCGCCGCGCCATCACCCACGCCATCGACCGCGAGGGCTTTATCCGCACCGCGCTGGATGGGCGCGGCGTGGTGATCGGCAGCCACTTCAGTCCCACGGACGCGGGTTACGTGCACCTGGCCAGCCTACACCCCTACGACCCCGCCCGCGCACGCGCCCTGCTGAAACAGGCCGGGGTGCAGACGCCGCTGCGGCTGGAACTGGCCCTGCCGCCCGCACCGTACGCACACGTGGGTGGGCCATTGATCGCCCGCGACCTGGCCCAGGTGGGCATCGAGGCCAACATCCAGCAGCTGAGCTGGCAACAGTGGCTGCAGGGCCCGTTCAAGGGCCAGTTCGACATGACCCTCATCAATCATGTGGAGCCACTGGACTACCGCATCTACACCGACCCGGGCTACTACTTCGGCTACGACAGCCCGGCCTTTCGCGCCCTGGTGGAGCGCCACGCCAGCGCCACCAACGCGCGCGAGCGCCAGATGCTGTTCTCCCAGATGCAGCGGCATCTGGCGCAGGACGCCGTCAACGCCTGGATCTTCGCGCCGCAAATCGGCACCGTGGTGCGCAAGGGGTTGCGCGGCACGTGGATGAACTACCCCATCTTTGCGCACAACGTCGCCGGCATGTGGTGGGAATGACGGCTGAATTACTACAAATTTAATAGCTTCTCGCGCTCACCAGCAAAGGCCTCTGGCGCGATAACACCAGGACCGCAGCCTGGTGTCACTTCAGGTCGCCGTCCACGTAATACCAGCGCCCCTGCTCGCGCACGAAGCGGCTGCGTTCATGCAGGCGAACGCCACGTCCGCCCACGCGGTAGCGGGCGACGAACTCGACCTCGGCGCTGTGCTCGCCGGTCTGCGCGCCGGCGCGCACCTCCAGGCCCAGCCACTTGGCACCGGGTTCGAAGTCGAGTTGCGCCGGGCGGGTGCTGGCGTGCCAGGTGGCCAACAAATAGGCGGCGTTCTCGCGCACGAAGGCGCTGTAGCGCGAGCGCATGAGCGCCTCGGCGCTGGGCGCGGGCTCGGCGTCGAACTGCTCCACGTAGCGGCCGCAGCAGTCGGCATAGGCCAGGGGCCGGCGCCGGTGGGTGGCGCCGCAGGGGCAGGGCTGCAAGGTCATGCGGCGATTATTGAACGTAGACTGCCCCCCTCACGTTGCAGATGGGGAGCCTTGCATGTGGTCTATGGGTGTTCCGTGGTGGGAATTCGTGCTGCGCGGCGTGGTGGTGTATGTCTTTTTGCTGGTGTTTCTGCGCCTGACGGGCAAGCGCCAGACGGGGCAGTACGCACCGTTCGATCTGGTGTTGCTCCTGATCCTCTCGAACGCGGTGCAGAACTCAATGAACGCGGGTGACAACTCGCTCATCGGCGGGCTGATCTCGGCCTCCACATTGATCCTGTGCCATGTGGCGCTGGCGCAGCTCACGTTCCGCATGCGGTGGCTGGAACGCCTGATCGACGGCCACGCGCAGGTGGTCGTGCAGGACGGACAGGTGGACGAGGCGCTGTTGCGGCGCGAGCTGATCTCTCCCAGCGACCTGGCTGCCGCGCTGCGCATGGGCGGCTGCCTGCACACCCACGAGGTGGAGCGCGCCACGCTGGAGACCAACGGCACCATCACCGTGGTGCTCAAGAAGCGCTGACGATTTTACATCAAAATGGCCTATCGCGCCCGTCTGGCGGGCGCGAGTAGCTATTCAATCAATAGCACCATCACGCCAGCGCACGCTGGATGATGATCTTCTGCACGTCGCTCGTGCCTTCGTAGATCTGGCACACGCGCACGTCGCGGTAGATGCGCTCCACCGGGAAGTCGTTCACCACACCATAGCCGCCCAATGTCTGAATGGCGGCGCTGCACACGCGCTCGGCCATCTCGCTGGCGAAGAGCTTGGCCATGGCAGCTTCCTTCAGGCAGGGGCGCCCCGCATCGCGCAGCGCGGCGGCGTGCCAGATGAGCTGGCGCGCGGCCTCGATCTGCGTGGCGCAGTCGGCCAGGCGAAATCCCACGGCCTGGTGGTTGAAGATGGGCTGGCCGAAGCTCTCGCGCTCTTTCGAGTACGCCAGCGCCGCATCAAACGCGCTGCGTGCCATGCCCACGCTTTGCGCGGCGATACCGATGCGGCCACCTTCGAGCGCGCCCAGCGCGATCTTGTAGCCCTCGCCCTCCGCGCCAATGAGGTTCTCGGCCGGGATGCGGCAGTGGTCGAAGTTGATCTGCGCCGTGTCGCTGCTGTGCTGGCCCAGCTTGTCCTCCAGGCGCGCGACCACGTAGCCGGGCGTATTCGTGGGCACCAGGAACGCGCTCATGCCTTTCTTGCCCGCGCCCTTGTCGGTCACGGCAATCACGATGGCCACATGCCCGTTCTTGCCACTGGTGATGAACTGCTTGACGCCGTTGATGACGTACTCGTTGCCTTCTTTGACGGCCGTCGTGCGCAAGGCCGAAGCGTCGGAGCCCACATGCGGCTCGGTCAGGCAGAACGCGCCCAGCATCTCGCCGCGCGCCAGGGGCGTGAGCCAGTCGCGCTGCTGCTGCGCGTTGCCGTAGCGCATGAGGATGGCGTTGACCGGGCAGTTGGTCACGCTGATCGCGGTGCTCGTGCCACCGTCGCCGGCGGCGATTTCCTCCAGCACCAGGGCCAGCGTCAGGTAGTCCAGGCCCGCACCGCCCAGCTCCTCGGGCACGCAGATGCCGTAGGCACCCAAGGCGGCCAGGCCCTGGTGCGCCTCGCGTGGAAAGTGGTGTTCCTTGTCCCAGCGCGCGGCATTCGGCCACAGCTCCTGCTGGGCGAAGTCGCGCACGGCGTCGCGGATCATTTCCTGGTCTTGGGTCAGCAGCATCGTGTCTCCGTAGGGTTCAGTGGTTCTTGAAGTGGCGCGTTGCGCGGGCTTACCAGTGCGTGGCGCGCCGGCCGTCGTGGTGCAGCAGGCGTGCGCGGTCCGCGGGTGTGACCTGCGCCAGCACCGCGCGCATGCCGCGCACGCTGTCGGCCACGGTGAGCGGAGCGGCCTCGCCGCCCATGTCGGTCTGCACCCAGCCGGGGTCGATGGTGACGAGCGTCGCGGCCGGGTAATCGTGCTGCGCCGCTGCCACGGCCATGTTCAGCGCCGCCTTGCTGGTGCGGTACAGCCAGGCGTTGCTGTCCGGCACGCCGCCGATCAGCGACATGGACGAGGACACGAAGGCAAACACGCCGACCGCGGCCTCCACCAGCGGCGCCACCTGCGGAATGACCTGCATGGCGCCCAGCACGTTGGTGTGCATGACGGCGTCGAAGTCCTCGCGCGTGGGCGGGGTGCGCGCACCGGGGCGGCGCATCACGCCTGCAACATACAACGCCAGGTCGGGCTTTTCGCCGTCCAGCATCCAGGCCAGTCCGCTTACGCTGGCGGGCTGGGCCACGTCCACGGTGAGGGCCTGCGCGCCCAGCGCCTGCACCCGCGCGCGGCCGGCTTCGTCACGCACCGTGGCCAGCACGCGCCAGCCGTCGGCCGCGTACTGGCGCACCAGCTCCAGACCGATGCCGCGCGACGCTCCAATCACCAGGACTGTGGACATAAGTGATAAGCCAAATAGGCCGCAAGCGCTTATTCATCAAGCGCTAGCAGCTATTAAAAAAAGAGCGCCACTGCGTGTGCAGGGGCGCCCATGGCTGGCGGGTCAGACCAGTTCGATGGCCATGGCCGTGCCTTCGCCGCCGCCGATGCACAGCGTGGCCAGGCCCTTCTTCTTGCCATGGCGCTGCAGCGCGTGGATCAATGTGACGATGATGCGCGCGCCGCTGGCGCCGATGGGGTGGCCCAGAGCGCAGGCGCCGCCATGCACGTTGACCTTGTCGTGCGGCACGTTCAGCTCGGCCATCAGCGCCATGGGGACGACGGCGAAGGCCTCGTTCACCTCCCACAGGTCCACGTCCTGCACCGTCCAGCCGGCCTTCTTCAGTGCCTTCTGGGTTGCACCCACGGGGGCGGTGGTGAACCACTCGGGCGCTTGCGAATGCGTAGCGTGCGCCACGATCTTGGCCAGGGGCTTGCAGCCCAGTTGCTGGGCGGTGGACTGGCGCATCAGCACCAGGGCGGCGGCGCCGTCGTTGATGCTGGAGCTGGAGGCGGCGGTGATGGTGCCGTCCTTCTTGAACGCGGGCTTGAGGCCGGCGATCTTGTCCAGCTTGGCCTTGGCCGGGCCTTCGTCGATGCTCACCGTCACATCGCCCTTGCGGGTCTTGACCGTGACGGGTGTGATCTCGGTTGCGAAGGCGCCGCTTTGCGTCGCCTGCTGCGCGCGCTTGACGCTTTCGATGGCAAAGGCGTCCTGCTGCTCGCGCGTGAAGCTGTACTTGGCGGCGCAGTCCTCACCAAAGGTGCCCATGGAGCGGCCAGCCTCGTAGGCGTCTTCCAGGCCGTCGAGCATCATGTGGTCGTACACCTTGTCATGGCCCATGCGGTAGCCGCCGCGCCCCTTCTTGAGCAGGTAGGGGGCGTTGGTCATGCTCTCCATGCCGCCGGAGACCATCACGTCGCGGCTGCCGGCGATCAGCTGGTCGTGGGCCAGGATGGTGGCCTCCATGCCCGCGCCGCACATCTTGGACAACGTCACCGCGCCGGTGCTCTGCGGCAACCCACCCTTGAAGCCCGCCTGGCGCGCAGGCGCCTGGCCCTGGCCGGCCATCAGGCAGTTGCCGAACAGTACCTCGTCCACCTTCTCGGGGGCAATGCCGGCACGCTCGACGGCGGCCTTGATAGCAGCGCCGCCCAGGTCATGCGCCGCGAGGTCGGCAAAGTCGCTCATGAAAGCGCCCATGGGCGTGCGCGCGGCGCTGACGATGACGACGGGGTCGTGGTGTTGGCTCATGTGGAATCTCCTTGGGTTTGAAATGAAGAAGGGCTTGCGCAGCGAAAGCGCCGCGCGCTGTCATAGGGAAACACGTCGTACACGTGGCCGGCCTGGATGCGTTCCTTGTGCGACTGCCAGAACTCCACGTCCAGCAGGTCGGCGTGGTGGCGCATGAACGCCTCGCGCACGGCGTCGTTACCCAGCAGGAACGGGCCGAAGGTCTCGGGGAACACATCGTGCGGCCCCACGGGCCACCAGACCTCGCCAGACACTTCGTCCTCCTCACAACGCGGCGGCGGCACGCGGCGGAAGTTGCAGTCGGTGAGGTATTCAATCTCGTCGTAGTCGTAGAACACGACCTTGCCATTGCGGGTGATGCCGAAGTTCTTCCAGAGCATGTCCCCGGGGAAGATGTTGGCCGCGACCATGTCCTTGATGGCGTTGCCGTATTCGGTGACGGCATGCTCCAGCGCGCTGCGTGCCTCGGGCTTGTCGAGCCCGGTATCGAAACATTCCTGCAGGTGGATGTTCAGCGGGATCATGCGCCGCTCGATGTACAGGTGCGCAATGATGACCTCCTGGCGGCCATCGCCGTCGCGGTCGCTGATCTCCATCTGGCTCGGCGCATGCCTGCGGATCTCCTCGATGAGTTCGTCGGAAAAACGCTCGCGGGGAAAGGCAACCAGGCTGTATTCCAGCGTGTCGGCCATCCGTCCCACGCGGTCGTGCTGCTTGACCAGCAGGTACTTGCCCTGCACCTGTTCACGCGTGGTGTCCTTCGGTGCTGGGAACTGATCCTTGATGAGCTTGAAGACGTAGGGAAAGCTCGGCAGGTCGAACACCAGCATCACCATGCCCTTGATGCCGGGGGCGATGCGGAATTTGTCGGTGGAATAACGCAGGTGGTGCAGGAAATCGCGGTAGAACAGCGTTTTGCCCTGCTTGGCCAAGCCCAGCGCGGTGTAGAGCTCGGCACGGGGCTTGCGCGGCATGAGGCTGCGCAAGAACTGCACGTAGGCACTGGGGATCTCCATGTCCACCATGAAGTAGGCCCGCGCAAAGGAGAACAGCATCTGCAGATCGTTCTCGCCGAATAGCACGGCGTCGATCAGCAGGCGACCACCCTCGCCATGCAGGATGGGCAACGCAAACGGCAGTTCGTTATAGCCGTTTATGACCTTGCCGACCAGGTACGCACCCTTGTTGCGAAAGAACAGGCTGGACAGCACCTGGACCTGAAAGTTGGTGCGCAGCTTGACCGCGCCGAGGCGCTGCTGCAGGGCCTGCACCACGTAGCCCGCATCGCGCGGCAGGTCCTCGAAGTCCCGCTGCAGCGCGCAGTGCTCGACGATCCGCACGACGGTCTCGTGCAGGTTGTCGCGCGACGGGTAGTAGGCGCGATAGGTGGGCCGCGCCCCGGGGTCGTCGCTTTCGATGTACTCCGTGCTCACCGCGGGTCGCACGAAGATGAAGTCGTTATGGAAGTGCGTGCGGTGCAGGATCTTGGTGGTGACCGAATTGAAGAAGGTCTCGGCCAGCTCGGGCTGCAGGTGGTTCACCATGAGCCCGATGTAGTGCAGCTTGATCTGGTGCCACACCTCCATGGACTGGTCGCCCGCGTGGAACTCCTTGTCGAGGCGGCGCACGCACTCCTTGACGCGCAGGTCGTAGAACTCGATGCGCTCGCGCTGGGCGCGTTGCTGGCCATGCCAGTCGGCGGTCTCGAAGCGGTGCTTGGCGCGCGCAGACTCGGCGCGAAACAGGCGGTAGTGGCGGTTGAAGCCATCCATCATCGCCTTGGCGATGTCGTAGGCCTGCGGGGCATCGAGTCGCTCGGGAAACATGACCGTGCCTGCAGAACCGCGCGCAGTGCGGTGCGCCCTATTGGCGCACGCGGCTGGCCACCAGGGCCACCGCCTGGCGGTGCGCCTCGCCGAGCCCCGCCACGTCAGGTACGGACATCTGCAGATTGGTGATCAAGCCGTTGTTCAGGCTGTAGCACCATCCGTGCAGCTGCACCTTCTGACCACGCGCCCAGGCATCCTGCATCACCGTGGAGTGGGCGATGTTCATCACCTGCTCGATCGCGTTGAGTTCGCACAGCGCGTCGTGGCGCCATTGCACGTCCATGCCTTCAAGCAGGGCAGCGTGCTTGTCGCGCACGTCCTTCACATGGCGGATCCAGTTGTCCGCCAAACCAATGCGTGCGTCCTGCAGCGCCGCCAATACACCACCGCAGCCGTAGTGGCCCACGACCATCAGGTGCTCGACCTTGAGCTGGTCGACCGCGTACTGGATGGTCGACAGGCAGTTGAGGTCGGTGGGCACGACCACGTTGGCGATGTTGCGGTGGACGAACACCTCGCCCGGCTCCAGCCCCGTGATCTGGTTGGCCGGTACGCGGCTGTCGGAGCAACCGATCCACATGTAGCGCGGTTTCTGCTGCGCCAACAAGCCGGTGAAGAACCCTGGCCGGTCACGCTCCATCCGTTCCGCCCACTCGCGGTTGTGGGCAAACAGCTCGTCGATGGAGGCGGTGGTCATAAAGGCAATCCTTTTCTTCTTGCTGTGAATGAATGAGCGGCGTCGGCGCGGGCCATCAGCAGGTTTCGGCAAACAGCTCCCGGCCGATCAGCATGCGGCGGATCTCGCTGGTACCGGCGCCGATTTCGTAGAGTTTCGCATCCCGCCACAGGCGACCGAGCGGATATTCGTTGATATAGCCGTTGCCACCGTAGATCTGCACACCTTCGCCGGCCATCCAAGTGGCTTTCTCGGCGCACCAGAGGATGACGCTGGCGCAATCCTTGCGCACCTGGCGCACGTGGTCGGAACCCAGCATGTCCAGGTTCTTGGCCACGGTGTAGGCGAACGAGCGGCCCGCCTGCAGCACGGTGTACATGTCGGCCACCTTGCCCTGGATGAGCTGGAACTCGCCAATGCTCTGGCCGAACTGCTTGCGGTCGTGGATATAGGGCACCACGTTGTCCATCACGCTCTGCATGATGCCCAGCGGCCCACCCGTCAGTACGGCGCGCTCGTAGTCCAGGCCGCTCATCAGCACTTTGGCGCCATTGTTCACGCCGCCCAGCACGTTCTCAGCCGGTACCTCGACGTTCTGGAACACCAGTTCCCCGGTATGACTGCCGCGCATGCCGAGTTTGTCGAGCTTCTGCGCAATGCTGAAGCCTTGCATGCCTTTTTCGATAAGGAAGGCGGTCACGCCACGCGCACCCAGTTCAGGCTCGGTCTTGGCGTACACCACCAGCGTGTCGGCATCCGGACCATTGGTGATCCACATCTTGGAACCGTTGAGCAAGTAGTAGCCGCCCTTGTCCTCCGCACGCAGCTTCATGCTGATCACGTCGGAGCCGGCACCGGGCTCGCTCATGGCAAGGGCGCCAACGTGTTCCCCGCTGATCAGCTTGGGCAGGTATTTCTTACGCTGTGCTTCGTTGCCATTGCGGTTGATCTGGTTCACGCACAGGTTGCTGTGCGCGCCGTAGCTCAAACCCACCGATGCGCTGGCGCGAGAAATCTCCTCCATGGCCACCATGTGCGCGAGGTAGCCCATGTCGGCACCACCGTATTGCTCCGGCACGGTGATACCCAACACGCCCAGATCACCGAACTTGCGCCACAGGTCCATGGGGAACTGGTCGTTGCGGTCGATCTCGGCAGCGCGAGGCGCAATCTCGGCTTGCGCGAATTCGCGCACCGCGTCGCGCAGGGCGTCAATGTCTTCGCCCAACTGAAAGTTCAGGCCTGGCAACTGGGTAGCGGTGCTCATGGGTGTCTCCTCGGAAGATGATCTCTCACGGGTCGTTGGCTCGATGTGTCCCCACTGCGATACGCCCAAGACGACGACGCTACAGGCCGGACAAAGCCAGGACGCGCAAATATGACGTTTACGTAAACGTCAATTATCCACGACTTTAGGTGTTGGGGCTTCAATTTTTTGAAGCAGTTCCTGAGCCTCGCGCTCATGCTCCCGCACCTCGTCCAGATTGGCTTGCAGATCCGTCATCTGGGACTCCAACTGCCTGCGATGAACCGCGAGAACCTCTAGGAACTTGCGCAGTTGCACCCCCGTGTCACGAGGGCTGTCGTAGAGGTCGATGATTTCTTTGGCTTCGGTGAGCGATAGACCCAGGCGCTTTGCCCGCAGTGTCAATTTGAGCCGTGTGCGATCGCGTGCGCTGTAAATCCGATTCCGTCCCCCGGGACCTGCCCGTTCCGGACGCAGCAAGCCCATGTCCTCGTAGAACCGCATGGCGCGAGTCGTGAGATCGAATTCTTTGGCAAGGTCACTGATGGTGTAGGTAGCCATGCATTGCAGACCGGGAGATCTGCTCCAATGTAGCGTATTAGTTGACGTGAACGTCAATGCTACAGCAGATACATCCCCGTCAACACACCAAGC
>NZ_JBWZOR010000015.1:0-84366 GCF_056730635.1 Diaphorobacter sp. B2A2W2 | reverse complement strand
GATCACGATGGTTGACGCCGTGAGGTCATTTGTGAAGAGCTGACCCACGGACTCTTTTGAACGTGACCAGCGCTGCATCCTCCTCTGCAGCATCGAGACTGCGGCTTCGTCAAACTGAAGACTCCACTCCGCCCCAGGGAGTGCAAACTTCACTAGCGGCTCAGGCACCTTGCAGTACCTCTGCCAACGGGCGATGCTCAATGACCGAATCCACCCCCACGGGAACCGGTGTCGGACGATTAAAGGTCACCGAAGGCGACTTACTCCTGAAGTAGTTTTCATGACGAATCATGGACCACGTCCCAGAGAACACCTGTTCGCCGTTCAGAATTTTCAGTACACGCTCGGACACCATGCCTGCAGCTGCCCAGGCATCGGCAACACCATACGGATGGAAGCCCTGGCCACATCCCGGAAGATCAACCTGAGCGTCGTCTGGCCAAGTCGCAACATTGACCGCTGTATCGGCGGGGTCCGAAGCAGGCCACGCATCGCTGCCAGATATCAGAACAGCATGAGCCGCTGCGCCAAATGGCTCCATCCACGCCATCACGACAGGGGCGTCTTTCAACACCTGCTTCCGCAGCATTGAAATGCCGATCCTTACAGAGCGCTCGCCCGTGCAATCCACGATGAGATCCGGCAGTGGGCGTTGATCCGCCTTGGCACACCACTGCATGGCCTTTTCACCGAAAGCTTCGAGTTGTGCCCCTGGGATGGCCTGCCGCAATCGAGCGCATAGTGATGCAGCTTTCCCAAGGCCAATATGTGGCGCACCGAGCACATGACGTGAGATATTTTCTGGCTCGAATGTCTGCGGATCCACCACCTCAATGGCTCCGACGCCTGCGCGCGCCAGGAGCTCAATCAACGGCGCACCCAGCGAGCCACATCCGAGCACCACCACCTTCTTGGTGGCAAGATGAGCCAAGCCCTCAGCCCGATGATCTCGAGACAGGCTCCATTGCCTGTCGACACGGGTGACGTCGATGGGCACAAGGGCCGGCTCGACTTGACGTGCGACCTGCGGCGGCACTATCCGCCATCCGTACACGGCCGGGCCCTGCAAGAGCACCACGAACACGGGCGCCTTGTTCGGCCAACGGCGCGCCTGGTACCAATTCTTCAGCTTCCCCGCGGAACCACTGAGCTGCGAAAGAAGCTCATCAAGATCATGAAAACTCCTCGGCCAAACACTGGGCGTCCATCGTTCGGCGGTAGGCAGCTTCATCACCAGCGCGCCGCCACGAATGACGCCGCCCAATGGCCATGCTCTGGCCTTTGCTACACGCTCCGGCTCCGTCGTAGACGTCGTGGCGAGGGCCCTGCCGTCCCCAAGAGAAAGCGCAGCAGCCTCATGTGGTTCGTCAATTCTCACATCGGCATCCAGCAATAGCTCTACCGTGCGATAGCTGGCTGGTGCTTTGGCCCCAGCCGCATAGCGAGCCCAGTAATCTTGACGTTCCCGACTGAATTCAGCCTCCACCCAACCTGGATCGGCGCATCGATCGAGGAAGTCGGAAAACCTGGCCAAAACACGACCGACTGCCGCCACCGGGGCGGCGACGTCTGCCGAGTCGAATTCGACACCGTGGCAGAAATGGCCATCTACCTCGATGTGGGGCAGCTGCAAACAGAACTTCCGGTCCAATTCGATGCGGGCAGGCGTGAGCGGAAAATCGTGCTGAAGCACCAGCAGTGGCGCGGCGCCATTCAGTACCGGCGCACCTTCTGCCAAACGCCAGACGCGACAACGCTGCTCCGACTCCTTGTCCGGGCATCGCGTTGCAGCGCTGGGCCCGAGTCCGTCAAACCACGCCGTGACCATGCCGATCGCGGCTAAAAATAATGGCATGGTCGGCACCTTGACCCCTTACGCCAACGTGTTGGTGCGATGGCTGACGGGCGTTGCAACATTCGGATTAGCCACCTGCCCCCCAGATGCCACAACCAAGCTCTTGAGAAGCGGCGTGGACTCGGTCGAACTGCCGAGACTGTCGCGCCACGCATCAACCCCAGCTTGCCCGAACACGCCGCGCAGCTTCTCTTCAGTGCTCCTGGAATACTCATCTGTGAGCAGTGCCTCGAGGTGCGTCTCCAGTTGCTTGTGCCAACGCTTGAATTCGCGTGCACGGGCCCCTTGATCACTATTCCAACGATCCGCGAAATTCTCCGTGGAGAGCTTCGGGTTCTCCACATAGAAGCGACCCGCTGCATCACGCTTGATGTAGTCGGGCATCTCCTCCACGATGGCAAGCACCACCTCAATAGGCGAATTGAAGCTATGACGCCTGGTTCGCCAGATGTTCTCAAACGCTTGGGTCGCCAGGGTCACGATGATGACCGAGATCGGCATCGTGTCTTTCTGGTCGGGGCTCGCGTAGAAGTAGAAGTTGTCACGATGCAGCTTCATCAATTGCACAGCTCGACGCAACATGTCGTCGATGCCGACCGGATCGCCGGGTACGGGATCGATCGACTTACGCGCCTCGACCACTGCTGCCAGCGCGGTCTTCTCCTGAAACGAAAACCGCAGATCGGCGCGCTCGCAAAACCAATCAGCAAATTCCTTCGGATTCGAGGGACTCCAGACCGTGTCCGGGTCTCGTACCCGCAGGCCCGCACCATAGGTCTTGTACATGTCCGCCACCGCCGGCGTCACATCGAAGTAGAACGCCTCTCCCGGGTACTGCAGTCGCCAGCAACGGCGCCGCGGATCTGGGTCACCGGTAACTTCTTCGTTGCCCTCAAGGGCTTTCCCAAACTCTTCAAACATCGCCTCTGAGTTGGGATTGTTGTACTTCGGGCCTGACAGCTCCACCATGATGTCGATGTCGAATTTCGCATTGCCCCGGGGGCGGATGGTGGTCTGGGTGCGCATCGATCCCTGCGAATAGACATCCACGTTGTGGCGCGGAATATCCAACTTGGTGGCGATGTCATCTGCCAAGAGTTCGTATTGCTTGATGGCCTTGGCGCGATCGACCTTGTCGAGTTCAAGTCGCTGAAGCAAGGACATGATGAGTTGCTCCCAGCGGCCGGCATCTCGTGTCATGCCCAAAGACTTCTGCAAGCGAGTGGTGAACGTAATGTTGTTTGGCGGTTTCGTAGTCATGATGAAGTACCTTTGTGCCGACTTTGTTTACGAGATGGAAAGGGACTCGCCGGTCGACAGCAGGGTCACCTCGGTGGGAGAAATCGCAATCGTCTTGGCAAACTCACCGCGCGCACCGGGCGTAGTGCTGGGCTTGCGTTCGTACAGGATGAACTCGGCGTGGTGACGGGCTTGCATCTTTTGCCCAACACGGCAACAAGCAGACACTGGCGCGATCAGCACCAGATGTACTTTTGACACCCGCCATTCATCCTGGAGCTTCTGCAGCGCCTGGTCGACAGCGCGTCCAAACAGATCAAGATCGGCGGGATGCCCCATGACGCGGTGACTTGGACTGTCAACCGTGATCTCAATCGTCGGCACTTCGTGTTTCCCATCGGAAAACAAGTGTGCAGGCAAATCGGACGCCGGGACCGCTGCAGTCAAATTGATCCGCAGGCATGCCTCGGCTTCACCGCCGTTGGCATGACGATGAACCTGAACCTTGAATTTGTCATTGGCTGGTACTGGCGCTGTCTCTGGCCAAGTCCACTGTCCACCGCGTTGGCCGCTCACTTGATCGCGATGAAACTGGAAAATGTGGGCACTGCTGGAGTCTCCGATGAGCCGCCCCGACAGGACCAGGACCGAGGTGGCATGCACAGGAAAGACCGCGAGCGGCGGTCGTGGCGCACCACCGTACACCGTCCCGTCCAGCAGACCCGCCAATCTCGGCCTGTCATTCTTGAGCAGTTGGAACAGGCTCAGCCAGTAGCCATCCGAGTTCGATGCACCGAGATGCGGACCATTGCGCGCGAACCATTCCGCACGCACCCCTCCGGTGCGCAGCTGACGCAACCACATGGCCTCTTCCGCGATCCGCTCATCAAAAGCGAATGACTGCCCTTCGATGTTGCCGCCGATGACCAGCATCTGGGCTGCCGGGTAGCGAAGCGTGTTCAGCAGCCGACGAACTTCATCGACGTTGCGCTGACGCATCTCGTTGAGATAGTCAGCGCTGTATCGCTTCGGAGCTACGCGGTCGATCAGGCGGTGGCATTTGTCGCACATCAGCATGATGTTCGACGGGGCATTCGCCAGAAGCGGTGACTTCACCTTGTCCCCACGAGGACCGTCGGCCGACGAGGCCACGATGTGCGCGAAGTAGCTGTAGTTCCCCGTGGCCCCTGGCACAAAATGATGGCGCAGGTCCTCTCCGCAACCATCGAACTGGCACCGCCAGCCGGCCAGCGATGCGACTTCAAAGCGCGTTGCGGTATCCACCTCCCCATGGCGGCCGGACGTTCCTGTGATCTTGTCTCGCTCCTTGCACCAAGCACGCATCTGGGCGGGAACAACCCGAATGACTGGGCCTGACGCAACGTGGTCCACCTCAACCGCACAGCCAGGCTGACCGAGGAGCAGGAGTACCAACTCCGTCGCATCATTGAGACAAAGTGGACCAGCCACGAAGCACGCAACTACCGCTCATGCTACCGAGAGCTTGTGGTGGCTTGCGAAGCGTCTGGTGTCAAGCCCCCGTCTTATCCCACCATGATTCACCGCATCAGAGCCATGGAAGACGCCCAAACCAGGCGAACCCGCGAAGGCAAACGCAAGGCCTACCAGATGAGCCCTTTCATCGATGTGCTGTGTGTCGATACGCCTGCCCATGGCAGTCGTCCTTTTCAGTATGTGCACATCGATCACACACAGTTGGATATCGAACTGATCTCCAGTCGAACGGGAAAGCCAATGGGACGGCCCTGGCTCTCGTTTGCGGTGGATGCGTACTCACGCCGCATTGTTGCGTTGTATCTGACGTTTGATCCACCGTCGTACCACTCGGTGATGATGGTGGTGCGCGACATGGTGCGACGCTTTGGCCGGTTGCCAGAGTTCATTGTCGTGGACAACGGGCGCGACTTCATGTCTTCGGCCTTTGAGACCTTTCTCGAGGTCATGGGTGTGCACCTGCGCTATCGCCCAGCCGGTCAGCCCCGCCATGGCGCGGTGCTCGAGCGGTTGTTTGGCCGGGTCAACACGGAGTACATCCATAACCTCGCCGGCAACACAAAGGCCACAAAAAACGTACGCATGACAACCGGCAAGCATCTGCCGGTGAACTTCGCGCAATGGACCCTCGAGTCCATGTACCACGGTGTGAGCTTCTGGGCGACCGAATACTACGACCAGGAGCGTCACCCGGCGCTGGACATCAGCCCCCGCGAAGCATTTCAAAGGGGTATGGCGCAGTCGGGAGCGCGCCCGCACCGCCACATTCTGTTCAACGAAGACTTCCTGATCGCAACCTGCCCCCCCGTGGACCGCAAGGCGTCGCGCTTGGTGCACCCTCAGCGTGGCGTCAAGGTCAACGACATGCTGTATTGGCATGCGGACTTCAAGGATCCGCGCTACGCCGATAAGCAGTGGCCGGTGCGCTATGACCCCTGGGACGCCTCAACGGTTTACGTGCGTCTGAAAGACCGATGGGTGCGCGCCGTATGCCGCAATCTCAGGAATCTGGGACAGCTCACCGAGATTGAGCGCCGCACGCTGACCGAGGAATATGCGAAGAAAACTGGAGCGTCAATCAACGACGAGCGTGCTCGCGAACGACTGCGTGAGTTCATGCAGGTGTTCACTCCCGAGGGCGCACTGGCTGCTGCATTGGAGCGCCAGGCCGAGAACAAGTCGCTCTACAACCACCTTCAGCTGTCCAGCATCCACCCCGTGCCGGCGGCCTCGAAAACCTGCCTGATTAAGGACACACCACTTGTTGAAAGAGTCACACCGGAGAGGTGCGACCACAGGACACCTTCGCCCCTATCCCTCCAGGCGCCGCCTCAGGCACAGGCACCTGGTGACCTCCCTGACTTTGACACTTTCTAACATGACCCGTCCTGAAATCCTCCCCTCCGACCTGGCGCTCGTGAGCCCTCCCAGCTACACCCAGGCTCTGCAATCGCTGCGCATCAAGCACACCCGCATCAAGCAGGTGATGGATGAGCTGAACTGTTTGATCTACCCGGGCAGCCAGGACAGCATCTTGATGGTCTGCGGCCCCACGGGCGTGGGCAAGAGCGCACTGGCCAAATCGATGGTCAAAGCGGAAAACGAGCGCAGTGCGCCTGAAATGCAGGCCGATGCCGGCATCATCCCGGCGGTATATGTGGAAGCGCGGGCCTCGGGTGAAGACGATTTTTCCTGGCGCCTGTTCTACCAAAGCGTGCTGGAGCAACTGGATACGGACCTGGAAATCCCAAAGTACCACTTCGATATCGATCCCATCACCGGACGCATGGTGAGCCCGCGCAGTCTCAAGGACCGCACGCTAGCCGGCCTTCGCACTTCGGTCGAGCGCACACTGCGTCATCGCAAAACCCGCTTCCTCGTCATTGATGAAGCCGCACACATCATCCACCAGACGCGGCGCAATCGGCTGGAGATCCAACTGGACACATTGAAGTCGCTGGCCAACCAGGCGGGCGTGCAAATCGTTATGGTCGGCTCCTATGACCTATTTCAGCTGATGTCGCTCTCCGGACAGTTGGCTCGGAGAACGCACGTGTTGCATATGGAGCGGTATCGGCAGGACAACGACCACGATATTCGTGCCTTCCACGCCTGCGTGCAGAAATTCCAGAACACGGCCGAGCCGGTCTGGGGACAGGGATTGATGCCCTATGCCGACAGCCTCCATGAGAACACCCTGGGATGCATCGGCACGCTCAGTGCAATCCTGACGCGGGCAGCGAAGCTTGCCGAGACCACCGGCAGTTGGTCGCCAGATCACCTGCGCACGGCACTGCTATCAGAACTGCAGCGCAAGCAGATCCTGGAAGAGATTTTGGATGGAGAGGCGGCAATCAATCCCGGGCTGACCCGCAGCATGCCCAAACTGCCCAAGACGGGCGCTCAACAACGAAAGGTCGCGTGATATGGACAAGGTCGTAAATCCCCGCTCGGTACTACACGCGCTACAGCCGCTGGGCCTGGGCAGCGCCCAGGTCGAGAGTCTTCTGAGCTATTTTTGCCGGCTTGCCGCCTCCCACAGCACCTCCACCGTAAGTCTGTCTCGAGAGGTGGCGCGGCGCTTCGAGCACGACGTGGAGGAGCAGTTCGACTGGTTTCAGCGGCAAATTTCTGGGATCGGGGACTCGGCGCTCACATGGTCGAGCGCCTTGTCGGCGCTCACGAGTATTCCAATGCTGGACCGGCTCACGTTCCTGCCTTGGCGCAACGTGATCGCACAAAGCGGCTTCCCCATCGTGAGCAAAGGACAATTTTGCCCGCATTGCTTGGCCGAGGACCGGGTCAACGGGGGAACGCCCTATTTCCGCCTTGCTTGGGAGTCCAAGGCGGTCACTGTCTGCCACACCCATCACGTCAGACTGGAGCAACACTGTCCCTGCTGCTACAAGGACAACGTGCGGCATGCGGCGGCCCTCGTCGTGCCCGGTTGGTGCACAAAATGCGGGGCGTTCTTGGGCCGTGACGTGAGCCAAGCGAGCACTGACCATGCCATTGAACCGGTTGAGCTGTGGCGCGCACGCCAGATGCATGAAATGCTCCGCGTGCAGCAGCAGTTCGCGCACAATCCCCGGCGCAGTGCGTTGGTGGACGCCATCCAGCACATCATTGCAGAGATGGACGGCGGACAGGGGACTCGCTTTGCGAAACGCGTGGGGATCTCCAAGGGGACCGTTCACTACTGGCTTCAGTCGAACAAATTGCCCACACTGGAGATCAGCATGCAAGTGGCATCGCAATCGGGCATCGGCGTGGTCCAACTGCTGACTGGCGATACGGCGCACTGGAAGCCACCGTCGCAAGAGCCGCAATTGACTCTGTTCAAGGCCCAGGACCGCAAGCGCGGGCCTCAGCGAGAGATCGATTGGAACGAGGTGGAACAGCAGTTGAAGACCTATTTGCACCAACCCAACCCTATGCCGGTAAGGGAAGTCTCCAAGCAATTGGACATCGAGACGCGGTTTTTGTACCTGAAGTGCAACCAGACTGCTCGCCAGATAGGTCAGCGCTGGCTGACTCATCAGAAGCACCGCCGCCAGGTCCGCCTTGCGAAGGCCATGCCCTATCTGGAGGCGGCCGGACGGGATGTACTGAAGGAGGGTAAAGCGCTCAATCTCAGAGAAGTAACAACCCGCGTTCCCGCGGAGGTGTTGTCTGGCGTGCAGGGACTTTATGAGGTCCTGCGGGATGTGAAAAGTCGGGTGGGCCACCCCTCCGCCGCCGCGAGCAACGATTGCACTGAATCACCAAAGCCTGGGCTGGCACGCTGAACCCAGTGGCTTGAAGCGTTACTGGGCCGCTCTTCGCGGCCTTTTTTGCGCTTGCAGCGCGACAAGCGATCTGATGCACAGCCTGAGGTCTCAAGGGTACGTCCCAAAGACTTCCCGCACTTTGCGCAAAAAAAGCCCGCGAGCATGCGCTCGCGGGCTTATCCATTTACGCAAAAACAATCCACAAGGTAGCCACGCAGTCACCTCGTGCGGGACTTCTTCCAAGGTTCCTAGCACAAATTTCGCATAAAGCAAAATTTGGCCAAACGTCAAATAAACCATAACGTGGCCAGATGGCCACTTTATGCCTTACGCCACATGGGTGTTCCAGAGTGTGGCGGTGTCTTGAGTGGTGGAGCTGGCGGGAATTGAACCCGCGTCCGCAAGCCTTCTTCGGGCAGATCTACATGTTTAGTGCTCTGTTTTCATTCTTGCATCTCACGTCGCGCAGGCACACGCTACGCAAGATGCCAGCACCCTTGAATCTCGTACCACGCCAAGGTGCCCGGCATGCCACCAGCTGATGTAAATTCCCTTGCAGCCGGGAGGCCTTGCGGCCCCCTTGCCCAGCCCATCAGCGTGCTGTTGCAAGGCTCACCGGTATTTAAGCGGCGAGTGCGAAACGTTCGTCGTTTGCAGTTAGTTTAGTGAATGGAGATTTACGAGCGTCACTCAAGCTCGACATGCACCGCTCCGATTCCGAACCCACGTCGAAACCGGGACAGCCCCTTGGATGACTATTTTAGTCCAGGCCCATCAATTTCAAGAGGTCAAGGGGGGAATAAATCTCTGCATCCGCGCCCCAACTCTTCGGGGAGGCGCCCGAGCCAAGATAGCCGTACATGGCCACCACGGTTTTCATGCCTGCGGCTTGCCCTGCCTGAATATCTCTTTCGTCGTCACCGACGTAAATGCACTCGTGCGGCTCCAGCCCCAGGCGCCGTGCAGCCTCCCATAAAGGCTCTGGGTGGGGCTTGGAATACGCAGTGGTGTCTCCACTGACGATGGCCCCCGCATTGGCGAAAAGCGCCACGCGCTGGGCGATGAGTGAGGTAAAACGCTCCACTTTATTGGTCACCACACCCCATTTCAACGGACGATGCTCAAGAGTAGCCACCAATTCCTGGATGCCAGGAAACAATGCCGTTTGGTCGTGGATGCATTGCTCGTAGTTGGTGAAAAACTCTTCCCTCAAGCCGGGAAAGTCCGGATGGTCCGGCGTGATGCCGAATGCCACCGACAACATACCCCTCGCGCCCGCGCCGGCCAGGGGACGATAGGCCTCCAGCGGCAGCGAAGGGAGCCCGCGGACGGACCGCAACTGGTCCGCAGCAAAGCCCAGGTCAGGCGCACTGTCGATCAAGGTGCCATCCAGGTCGAACAACACCCCGCGCACCGCCGTGAAAGACACCTCGCTCATGCAGTGGGTCGCCTGGTAGCGAACAGGTAATTCACATCGGTATCCCCGCTCAGCCAATAGCGGCCGGTTACGGGGTTGTACTGCATGCCGCGCGTATGCAACACATCAAGGCCCGCCTGGCGGCATGCGGATGCCAGCTCACTAGGGCGGATGAATTTGGCGTACTCATGCGTTCCCTGGGGCAGCATCTTGAGCAGGTATTCCGCCCCCACGATCGCCAACGCAAAGGCCTTCGCATTCCGGTTGATCGTAGAGAAGAACACCCATCCGCCTGGCTTGACGAGGCGCGCGCATGCGGCCACGACCGACTGGGGATCGGGCACATGCTCCAGCATCTCCATGCAGGTGACCGTGTCGAACGACCCAGGACACTCGTTTGCCAACTCCTCGACGCTGATCTCCCGGTACTGTACGCGCGGCGTTTCCGCCTCCAGGGCATGGAGCCGCGCCACGCGCAATGCCTTGGACGCCAGGTCGATCCCCGTGACTTCTGCCCCCTTGCGGGCCATGGAGTCCGACAGAATTCCCCCGCCGCACCCCACGTCGAGAACCTTGCGCCCTTCCAGAGGCGAGAGTTGATTGATCCAATCCAGCCGCAACGGGTTGATTTGGTGCAGCGGACGGAATTCGCTGTCGGGGTCCCACCAGCGATGGGCCAGTTCCGAAAACTTGGCCAACTCAGCGGGATCGGCGTTTACAGAAACAGTCATGTTTTCATTGTCCCATCTGCAACGAGCAAGGCATAAAAAAAGCCCCGTTGCCGGGGCTTTTTTGTGACCGATGGATCGATCAGTTGGCGCGGGTACCAACCACTTCGATTTCCACACGGCGGTTCTTGGCGCGACCTTCCTTGGTCTTGTTGTCCGCCACGGGCTGCTTTTCGCCCTTGCCTTCGGTGTAGACGCGGTTCTTTTCGATGCCCTTGGACACCAAGTAAGCCTTCACGGCTTCAGCGCGACGCACGGACAGCTTCTGGTTGTATGCGTCGGTACCGATGGAGTCGGTGTGACCCACGGCAATGATCACTTCCAGGTTGATGCCCTTGACCTTGGAAACCAGGTCGTCCAACTTGGCCTTGCCTTCGGGCTTGAGGACGGACTTGTCGAAGTCGAAGAAAGCGTCGGCTGCATAGGTCACCTTGCTAGCGATAGCAGGTGCGGGGGCAGGAGCGGCAGGAGCTGCGGCTGCAGGAGCGGGTGCAGCTGCGGGAGCAGGAGCAGCAGCCTTCACCAGAGCGCCGTCGCAACCTTCAGCAGCGGTTGCGGGGGTCCAGTTGGCGTCGCGCCAGCACAGTTCATTCGTGCCGTTCTTCCAGACCAGCTCGCCCGAGCCGTTTTGCCAGTTATCGATGACCTTACCGCCGTCTGCCGCCTTCACTTGAGCAACAGCCGAGGTAGCAAGCACAGCAGAGGCCAACAACATCGCCACTTTGTTCAGTTTCTTCATGGTTCTCCTCTTGGGGAAAAAGCCGCAGCCGCGCTGCGAATCAGGGACGTCGTCAGTGACCATCACCAAAAACGTTGAAATGATTGTGCCATACGTAACAAGGCCGGGGCTGCTTTGACGAGGTGCAAACCGTAGGACAAAAGCGCAATCCCAGGGATGTGTTGCTCAGCTACTACAGGGCGTTGCACCTAAAATGGCCGCTTCCTGCCGCCACTCCTCCGTCGACATGACCCAGTTTGCCAAAGAAACCCTGCCCATCAGTCTCGAAGAGGAGATGCGGCGCAGTTACCTGGATTACGCGATGAGCGTGATCGTCGGGCGCGCCCTGCCCGACGCGCGGGATGGCCTGAAGCCTGTGCACCGGCGCGTGCTGTTTGCCATGCACGAGCTCAACAATGATTGGAACCGGCCTTATAAGAAGTCCGCCCGTATCGTTGGTGACGTGATCGGTAAGTACCACCCCCACGGCGACAGCGCGGTATACGACACGATCGTGCGCATGGCGCAAGACTTCTCTCTGCGCCACATGCTGGTGGACGGCCAGGGCAACTTCGGCTCAGTGGACGGCGACAGCGCCGCGGCAATGCGCTATACCGAAATCCGCCTGTCAAAAATAGCGCACGAGATGCTGGCGGACATCGACAAGGAAACGGTCGATTTCGGCCCGAACTACGACGGCAGCGAGAAGGAACCGCTGGTGCTGCCGAGCAAGCTGCCCAACCTGCTGGTCAACGGATCGGCCGGCATCGCCGTGGGCATGGCAACCAACATCCCGCCGCACAACCTCAATGAGGTGGTGGATGCCTGTTTGCACCTGCTGCGCCAGCCTGACGCGACGGTGGACGAACTCATGGAGATCATCCCCGCGCCCGACTTCCCCACGGCCGGCATCATCTACGGCATCAACGGGGTCAAGGAAGGCTACCGCACGGGCCGCGGCAAGGTGGTGATGCGCGCCAAGTGCCACTTCGAGGACATCGACAAGGGCCAGCGCCAGGCCATCATCGTTGACGAGCTGCCCTACCAGGTCAACAAGAAGACGCTACAGGAGCGCATGGCCGAGCTGGTGCACGAGAAGAAGCTCGAAGGCATCAGCCACATCCAGGACGAGTCGGACAAGTCCGGCATGCGCCTGGTGATCGAACTCAAGCGCGGCGAAGTACCCGAGGTGGTGCTCAACAACCTGTACAAGCAGACCCAGCTGCAAGACACCTTTGGCATGAACATGGTGGCGCTGGTGGACGGTCAGCCCAAGCTGTGCAACCTGAAGGACCTGATCGAGGTCTTCCTGCAGCACCGCCGTGAAGTGGTCACGCGCCGTACGGTGTTCGAGCTGCGCAAGGCCCGCGAGCGCGGCCACGTGCTGGAAGGCCTGGCCGTGGCGCTGGCCAACATCGACGAGTTCATCCGCATCATCCGTGAGTCGCCCACGCCGCCCGTGGCCAAGGCCGAACTGATGGCGCGTTCCTGGGACAGCCAGCTGGTGCGCGAGATGCTCACGCGCACGCGCGCCGATGGCGGCGTGGTCAACGCGGACGACTACCGCCCCGAAGGGCTGGAACGCGAGTTCGGCATGCAGGATGGCGGCCTGTACCGCCTGTCGGACACGCAGGCCCAGGAAATCCTGCAGATGCGCCTGCAGCGCCTGACGGGCCTGGAGCAGGACAAGATCGTGGCCGAATACAAGGACGTCATGTCGGTCATCGAGGACCTGCTGGACATTCTGGCCAAGCCCGCGCGCGTGTCCACGATCATCGGCGAAGAGCTTTCCACGCTGCGCCAGGAGTTCGGCCAGTCCAAGGTGGGTGCGCGCCGCAGCACCATCGAGCACAGCGCCCAGGACCTGTCCACCGAGGACCTGATCACGCCCACCGACATGGTGGTCACGCTGTCGCACACCGGCTATATCAAGAGCCAGCCGCTGTCCGAGTACCGCGCGCAAAAGCGCGGCGGGCGCGGCAAGCAGGCGGCGGCGACCAAGGAAGACGACTGGATCGACCAGCTCTTCATTGCCAATACGCACGACTACATCTTGTGCTTTTCCAACCGCGGCCGGCTGTATTGGCTCAAGGTGTGGGAAGTGCCCTCCGGCTCGCGCAACTCGCGCGGGCGCCCCATCGTCAACATGTTCCCGCTGGCCGAGGGCGAAAAAATCAACGTCGTGCTGCCCCTGACGGGCGGCATGCGTACCTTCCCCGCCGACCACTATGTGTTCATGGCGACCAGCATGGGCACGGTGAAGAAGACCGCACTGGACGAGTTCAGCAACCCCCGCAAGGGCGGCATCATCGCGGTGAACCTGGATGATGGCGACTACCTCATCGGCGCGGCGCTGACCGACGGCCAGCACGACGTGATGCTGTTCTCCGACGGCGGCAAGGCCGTGCGCTTCGACGAGAACGACGTGCGGCCGCTGGGCCGCCAGGCGCGCGGCGTGCGCGGCATGATGCTGGAGGACGGCCAAAGCGTGATCGCCATGCTGGTGGCTGAGGATGAGAACCAGAGCGTGCTCACCGCCACCGAGAACGGCTACGGCAAGCGCACGAGCATCGTCGAGTACACCCGCCATGGGCGCGGCACCAAGGGCATGATCGCCATCCAGCAAAGCGAGCGCAACGGCAAGGTCGTGGCCGCCACGCTGGTGCATGCCGACGACGAGATCATGCTGATCACCGATACCGGCGTGCTGGTGCGCACCCGCGTGTCCGAGATCCGCGAACTGGGCCGCGCCACGCAGGGCGTGACGCTGATCTCGCTGGACGAAGGCGCCAAGCTCAGCGGACTGCAGCGCATCGTGGAGAACGACGCGAACGCCGCCGATCTCGATGCAGCCGACGCCCCGCCGCCCGCTGACGCCTGAAACCGCTTCCAAAACGATAGCCGCCAGCGCTTGACTGACAAGCGCTGGCAGCACATTTGACCCATGACCATGAATCGCCCTTACAACTTCTCGGCCGGTCCGGCCGCCATCCCTGAGGAAGTGCTGCAGCAGGCCGCCGCCGAGATGCTGGACTGGCACGGCAGCGGCATGGGCGTGATGGAGATGAGTCACCGCGGCAAGGAGTTCATCGCGATCTACGAGCAGGCCGAAGCCGACCTGCGCGAGCTGCTGGCGGTGCCGCCGGAGTTCAAGATCCTGTTCATGCAGGGCGGTGGCTTGGCGGAGAACGCCATCGTGCCGCTGAACCTCTCGCGCGCAGCCACCGTGGACTTCGTGGTCACCGGCAGCTGGAGCCAGAAGTCGCGCAAGGAGGCAGCCAAATACGCCGCCGAGGTGCGCACCGCGGCCTCCGGCGAAGAGAGCCACTTCACCACCCTGCCCGACCCGGCCGGCTGGCAGCTAAGCCGCGGCGCCAGCTACGTGCACATCTGCAGCAACGAGACCATCCACGGCGTGGAATTCCAGGAGCTGCCCGACCTGCGCGCCCTCGGCAGCGATGCGCCACTGGTGATCGATTTCTCCTCGCACGTGGCGTCGCGCCCCGTCGACTGGAGCCGCGTGGGCCTGGCCTTCGGCGGCGCGCAGAAGAATCTGGGCCCGGCAGGCCTGACGCTGGTGGTGGTGCGCGAGGACCTGCTGGGCCACGCCCTGCCCGCCTGCCCCAGCGCCTTCGATTACAAGATCGTGGCCGAGAACCACTCCATGTTCAACACGCCCCCCACCTGGGGCATCTACATGGCCGGCCTCACCTTCCAGTGGCTCAAGCGCCAGCGCGAGGGCGCGGCCAGCGGCGTGGCCGCGATGGAGCAGCGCAACATCGCCAAGGCGCGGCTGCTGTACGACTTCATCGACCAGTCGCAGTTCTACGTGAACAAGGTGGCGGCCAACTGCCGCTCGCGCATGAACATCCCCTTCTTCCTGCGCGATGAGTCGCGCAACGACGCCTTCCTGACCGGCGCCAAGGAGCGCGGCCTGCTGCAGCTCAAGGGCCACAAGTCCGTGGGCGGCATGCGCGCCAGCATCTACAACGCCATGCCTCTGGCGGGCGTGCAGGCGCTGGTGGACTATCTGCAGGACTTCGAACGCACCGCTGCCTGAAGCCACGGCACGGCCCTTTCATAAAAATGTGAGCTGTTCGCGCTTGATGTATTTGGGTTTGAGATAGTTTCTCCACTCAAACACAGAACAGACAAGCGCGGACAGCTATCAAATCCATGGCAGACAACGCTTCAAGCCCCACACCCCAGGCCAGCCCCGCGCTGGCCGATCTGCGCGTGCAGATCGATTCGCTGGACCACCAGCTGCTGCAGCTTCTCAACCAGCGCGCCCGCGTGGCCGAGCAGGTGGGCGAGCTGAAGAAGCGCGAGGGCACGCCCTACTTCCGCCCCGACCGCGTCGCCCAGGTGATCGAGAAGATCACCAACGCCAACCCCGGACCGCTCAAGAGCGCACACGTGTCCGCCATCTGGCGCGAGATCATGTCGGCCTGCCTGGCGCTGGAATCGCCCCAGCGCGTGGCCGTGCTGGGCCCCGAGGGCACGTTCTGCGAGCAGGCAGCCATCGAGTACTTCGGCGGCGCGGCCGACCTGATGTACTGCAACAGCTTCGACGAGGTGTTCCACGCCACGGCCGCGGGCAGCGCGCAGTACGGCGTGGTGGGCGTGGAGAATTCCAACGAGGGCGTGGTCACGCGCTCGCTGGACATGTTCCTGCACACCCCCTGCCATGTGGTCGGAGAGGTCAGCCTGCTGGTGCGCCACAACCTGCTGCGCTCCACCAACAGCGCCGAGCACATCGAGGCCGTGTTGGCCCATCCCCAGGCGCTGGCACAGTGCCAGGGCTGGCTGTCCAAGCACCTGCCCCACGCCGAGCGCCGGCCCGTGTCCAGCAATGCGGAAGGCGCACGCCTGGCCGCCACCAACCCGGCGTGGGCCGGCATCTCCAGCGAGCGCGCCGCGCAGCAGTTCGGCCTGCATGTGGTGGCCCACGCCATCCAGGACGACGCCTACAACCGCACGCGCTTTGCCGTGATCTGCCTGCCGCACACGCTGGCCACGCCCGCGCCCACGGGACGGGACTGCACCAGCCTCATCATCTCGGTGCCCAACCGTCCCGGTGCGGTGCACGACCTGCTGGTGCCCTTGAAGAAGCACGGCGTGTCCATGACGCGCTTTGAATCCCGCCCCGCGCGCACCGGACAGTGGGAGTACTACTTCTACATCGACATCGAAGGCCACCCCGCCCAGCCCAACGTGGCCGCCGCGCTGGCCGAGCTGCAGCAGCTGTGCGCCTTCTACAAGGTGCTGGGCACCTACCCCGTTCCGGCGTGAGGGGGCAGCATGTTTGAACAACTGGGACTGATCGGCTGCGGCCTCATGGGCGGCTCCTTCGCCCTGGCATTGAAGAAGGCGGGGCTGGTCAAGCGCGTCGTGGGCTACAGCAAGTCGCCCTCCACCACCGATCGGGCGCGCCAGCTCGGCGTGATCGACGTTGAGGCGCCCTCCGCGCTGCTGGCCGCCGCGGGTGCCGACATCGTGCTGCTGGCCGTTCCCGTGGCCGCGACCGAATCCACCCTGAAGGCCATCAAGCACCTGGTCACGCCGCAGATGCTGCTCATGGACGTGGGCTCCACCAAGGCCGACGTGGTGCAGGCCGCGCGCCGCGCGTTGCGTGACCAGATCGGCTCGTTCGTGCCGGCGCACCCGATCACGGGGCGCGAGGTATCGGGCGTGGAACATGCCGACGTCGACCTGTACACCGGCCGCCAGGTGATCCTGACCCCCACCGAGCGCACCCTCACCGCCCAGCTGCACCGCGCGGAGGAAGTGTGGCGCGCCCTGGGCTGCCACGTGAGCAGCATGTCGCCCGAGGCGCACGACGCCAGCTTCGCGGCCGTGAGCCATCTGCCGCACATGCTCGCGTTCGCCATGATCTCGGGCATCACCGCGCAGTCCAACGCGGACGAACTGCTCGCGCTGGCCGGACCCGGCTTTCGCGACTTCACCCGCATCGCCGCCAGCGACCCCAAGATGTGGCGCGACATCCTGCGCGCCAACCGCGACGAGGTGCTGGCCCAGTCGCGCGTGTTCAAGCAGGCACTGCAGACGCTGGAGGAGGCCATGCAGGCCGACAACGACCAGGCGCTGGAAGACCTCATCACGCTGGCCAGTCACACCCGCGCGCACTGGCGCATGGGCGCGCCCCGCAAGCACAAGGACCACTGATGTTCTCCACCGCGTTCCTCGACCTGCCGCCCTTGGCCAGCGTGCAGGGCAGCGTGCAGCTGCCGGGCTCCAAGAGCATCTCCAACCGCGTGCTGCTGCTGGCCGCGTTGAGCCAGGGCACGACCGAGGTGCGCGACCTGCTGGCCTCCGACGACACGCGCGTGATGCTGGATGCGCTGCGCCAGCTCGGCTGCACGGTCGACGAAGCCGGAGGCGGCACCGTGCGCATCACGGGTTTGGGATCGTCCACGCCGCCCTCGCCCACGCAGCTCTTCATGGGCAACGCCGGCACGGCCATGCGCCCGCTCACCGCGGCACTCGCGCTGCTGGGCGGCGAGTACGAACTGTCGGGCGTGCCGCGCATGCACGAGCGTCCCATTGGCGACCTGGTGGACGCCCTGCGCCAGCTCGGCTGCCGCATCGACTACCTGGGCAACGAAGGCTTTCCACCGCTGCGCATCGCCCACGCGGGCGGCCTGCCGCCGCTGCAGCTGCAGGCGCCGATCCGCGTGCGCGGCGACGTGTCCAGCCAGTTCCTCACCGCGCTGCTGATGGCGCTACCGCTGGTGGCCCGGCAGCAGGACGTGGTGATCGAAGTCGTGGGTGAGCTGATCTCCAAGCCCTACATCCACATCACGCTGGAGCTGCTGGCGCGCTTTGGCATCGCCGTGCGGCACGAGCAGTGGCAGCGCTTCACCATTCCCGCGGGCAGCCGGTACCAATCGCCGGGGCTGATCCATGTGGAGGCGGATGCATCATCTGCTAGCTATTTCATAGCTTCTGGCGCAATCGCTGCGGGCGCTAGCGGCCAAAACGGCATCAAGATCCTGGGCGTCGGACTGGACTCGATCCAGGGCGACATCCGCTTCGTCGAGGCGGCGCAGGCCATGGGCGCACGCGTCACCGGCGGCCCCAACTGGCTGGAGGTGGCCCGCGACACCTGGCCGCTCAAGGCGATCGACCTGGACTGCAACCACATCCCCGATGCAGCGATGACCCTCGCCGTCATGGCGCTGTATGCGCGGGGCACGACCGTGCTGCGCAACATCGCAAGCTGGCGCGTCAAGGAAACCGACCGCATCGCGGCCATGACCTGCGAGCTGCGCAAGCTGGGCGCCACGGTGGAGGAAGGCGCGGACTACCTGCGCGTGACGCCACCCGCCCAGTCCGGCGACTGGCGCGCCGCCAGCATCCACACCTACGACGACCACCGCGTGGCCATGTGCTTTTCGCTGGCGGCCTTCAACCCGGCCGGACTGCCCGTGCGCATCGAAGACCCCAAGTGCGTCGCCAAGACGTTCCCGGATTACTTCGAGGCCCTGTTCCAGGTGGCGCAGACCGACGCGGACCGCATCCCCGTGATCTGCATCGACGGCCCGACGGCCTCGGGCAAGGGCACGGTGGCCGCTGCCGTGGCGCGTGCGCTGGGCTACCACTTCCTGGATTCAGGGGCGCTGTACCGCGTCACCGCCCTCGCGGCGACCCGTGCGGGCCTGGAGATCAGCCCCGACAACGAGCCGCGCATCGCCGAACTGGCGCGGCAACTGCCCGTGCGCTTCGCGGGCAACCGCATCTGGCTGGGCGAGGAAGACGTCACCGACGCCATCCGCACCGAGCAGGCCGGCATGAACGCCTCGCGCGTGTCGGCGCTGCCGGCGGTGCGCGGCGCCCTGGTCGCGCTGCAGCATGGCTTTCGCCGCCTGCCGGGCCTGGTGGCCGACGGGCGCGACATGGGCACGGTGATCTTCCCGCAGGCACCGCTCAAGGTCTTCCTCACGGCCAGCGCCGCCTGCCGGGCCGAGCGCCGCTATAAGCAGTTGATTTCCAAGGGAATTTCGGCTAATATCGCCGACCTTCGCGCAGACTTGGAAGCGCGGGACGCGCGGGACGCAAACCGCAGTGCCTCGCCCCTGAAGCCCGCGCAGGACGCCCTGGTACTGGACAACTCCGAGCACACGATCGACGAGGCCGTGATGCAGGTGATTGACTGGTGGCAGGCTCGCCAGCCGTTCGGCGCGTAAGTGCTGACGGCCGGTACATGGCCCACACGGCTCCCGCCGCGCCCTGACTGCGCACTGGCCGTTTGGTTCTTACAACCTCAACCCCGCGGTGTGATGCCGCACAACCTCCGCAAGCAGTCTTAGAAACGAAGGCAATGGTGCCGTCGGAAACCTGCATGCGGGCAAGGAACTACATGTCTGAATCTTTTGCCGCCCTTTTTGAAGAGTCGTTGACACGCACCGAAATGCGTCCCGGCGAAGTCATCACCGCTGAAGTCGTGCGCGTGGAGCACAACTTCGTCGTGGTGAACGCTGGCCTGAAGTCGGAAGCCTATGTGCCGATCGACGAATTCAAGAACGACCAGGGCGAGATCGAAGTCCAAGTGGGCGACTTCGTGTCCGTGGCCATCGGCTCGATCGAAAACGGCTACGGCGACACCATCCTGTCGCGCGACACCGCCAAGCGTCTGGCCTCCTGGCTGTCGCTGGAGAAGGCGCTGGAATCCGGCGAATTCGTGACCGGCACGACCTCCGGCAAGGTCAAGGGCGGCCTGACGGTGCTGGTCAACGGCATCCGCGCCTTCCTGCCCGGTTCGCTGATCGACACCCGTCCCGTCAAGGACCTGACTCCGTACGAAAACAAGACCCTGGAGTTCAAGGTCATCAAGCTGGACCGCAAGCGCAACAACGTGGTGCTGAGCCGCCGCGCCGTGGTGGAAGCCTCCATGGGCGAAGAGCGCGCCAAGCTGATGGAAACGCTGAAGGAAGGCGCGATCGTCAACGGCGTGGTCAAGAACATCACCGAATACGGTGCGTTCGTGGACCTGGGCGGCATCGACGGCCTGCTGCACATCACCGACATGGCATGGCGCCGCGTGCGCCACCCCTCCGAGGTGGTCACCGCCGGCCAGGAAATCACGGCCAAGATCCTCAAGTTCGACACCGAGAAGAACCGCGTCTCGCTGGGCCTCAAGCAAATGGGCGACGACCCGTGGCTGGGCGTATCGCGCCGCTACCCCTCGGGCACGCGCCTGTTCGGCAAGGTCACGAACATCGCCGACTACGGTGCGTTCGTCGAGCTGGAGCCCGGCATCGAAGGCCTGGTGCACGTCTCCGAAATGGACTGGACCAACAAGAACGTGGCTCCTTCCAAGCTCGTGTCGCTGGGTGACGAAGTCGAAGTCATGGTCCTGGAGATCGACGAAGACAAGCGCCGCATCAGCCTGGGCATGAAGCAGTGCAAGGCCAACCCCTGGCAAGAATTCGCGCAGGACACCAAGCGCGGCGACCGCGTCAAGGGCCCGATCAAGTCGATCACCGACTTCGGCGTGTTCGTGGGCCTGGCTGCCGGCATCGACGGCCTGGTGCACCTGTCCGACCTGTCCTGGAACGAGCCCGGCGAATCCGCCGTGCGCAACTACAAGAAGGGGCAGGAAGTCGAGGCGATCGTGCTGGCCGTGGACGTGGACCGCGAGCGTATCTCCCTGGGCATCAAGCAGCTCGATGGCGACCCGTTCACCACCTTCGTGACGGTGAACGACAAGGGCCAGACGGTGACCGGCAAGGTCAAGACCGTGGACGCCCGTGGCGCCGAGATCGACCTGGGCGAAGACATCGTGGGCTACCTGCGCGCTTCGGAAATCTCCCGCGACCGCGTGGAAGATGCCCGCAACGTGCTGAAGGAAGGCGACGAGGTCACGGCCGTGGTGGTGAACGTGGATCGCAAGACCCGCAACATCCAGCTGTCCATCAAGCAAAAGGACATGGTTGACCAACAGGAAGCCATGGCGCACCTGTCGGCCCAGTCCGCGAAGGAAAACGCCGGTACCACCAGCCTGGGCGCCCTGCTGCGCGCCAAGCTGGACAACTCCGACAAGTAATCCGTCGCGGCCTGCCCTGCAGGCGCCGGTGTGCCTCCACCTGCGGGTGGCGGCACACCACACACAGCGGGCGCTCTGGTAGCGCCCGCTGTCACATCAACCTCTGCCCGAATGCCGTCCCATGACCCGATCTGACCTCGTCGAAGAACTGGCTGCCCGCTTTGGGCAGCTCACCCAGCGCGACGCCGAATACGCCGTCAAGACCATTCTGGACGCCGTGAGCGATGCACTGGTGCGCGGGCACCGCATCGAGATCCGCGGCTTTGGCAGCTTCTCGGTCAACCGCCGCCCCCCGCGCATGGGCCGCAATCCGCGCAGCGGCGAGGCGGTGCATATCCCCGAAAAGCGCGTTCCCCACTTCAAGCCCGGCAAGGCACTGCGCGAAACCGTGGACCAGCGCACCGCTGAACTGCAGGGCGTACAGGCGCAATAAAACCATAGCTGTTCACGCTTGCTGGGCAGGCGCTAGAGCCGTTTTTGGCTTGAGGCCAACGGATGGCCTGCCGCCCACCGCTCAGGCCGCTACGCTGCCCGTAGAATCTCGCCACCACTGGGGAGACGCATGAAATACCTCCTGTGGCTGCTCAAGGCAGCCATTTTTTTTACCCTGTTCGCGTTCGCGCTGAACAACCAGCAGGACGCCACGGTGTACTTTTTCTTCGGCACGCAGTGGACGGCACCGGCCGTACTGATCGTGCTGACGGCCTTCGCGCTTGGCGTGGCCGTGGGCGTGCTGGGCATGGTGCCGCGCTGGTGGCGCCACCGCAGCGCTGCGCGCCGCGCGCACCAGGCCTTGCCGCGCCCCGCCGCGCCCACCGCCGCATCCCCTACCGCATCTCCGGCGGCGGTCGACCCCGCCCTGCCGCAGCCACCCGTCCATGGAATTTGACCTGAGCTGGATCTTCCTGGGGCTGCCGCTGGCCTTCGGGCTGGGGTGGTTCGCCTCGCGTTTCGACCTGCGGCAGATGCGCGAGGAGAACCGCCGCGCACCCAAGGCTTACTTCAAGGGCCTGAACTACCTTCTCAACGAGCAGCAAGACCAGGCCATCGATGCCTTCATCGAGGCGGTGCAGAACGACCCTGACACCACCGAACTGCACTTCGCCCTGGGCAACCTGTTTCGCCGCCGCGGCGAGTACAACCGCGCCGTGCGGGTGCACGAGCACCTGCTGTCGCGCGGCGACCTGAGCCGCGCCGACCGTGAGCGCGCACAGCATGCACTGGCGCTGGACTTCCTCAAGGCAGGCCTGCTCGACCGCGCGGAAGACGCACTGCGCCGCCTGGAGGGCAGCGCCTTCGAGGGCCAGGCACGCATGGCCCTGCTGGCCATTTACGAGCGTTCGCGCGACTGGCCACAGGCGTCGGACATTGCACGGCGCATGCACGATGCGCAGCAGGGCGACTTCAGCACCCGGCTGGCGCACTACCTGTGCGAGCAGGCGCTGGCGCTGGCGGCCCATGGCGAACTGCCCGCCGCCCAGGCGCTGCTGGAGCAGGCCCTGGCCACGGCGCCCCAGGCGCCGCGCGCGCGCATCGAGCTGGCGCGGCTGCAGCAGCGCCAGGGCCAGCCCGAAGCGGCCTTCGACACCCTGCAAGCGCTCGCCCAGGCTGCACCCGCCGCGCTGCCGCTGGCCGCACCGCTGCTGGTGGAGACCGCCACCGCCACGGGACAAGCGCCGCAGGCCCAGGCGCTGCTGCAGCACCACTACGAGGACATGCCATCCCTGGATCTGCTGGAAGCCGTGGTGGCGCTGGAGGCTGCCAACGCGAACACTGCGGCCGTCGGGCGCGAGTGGTACGTGCGCCACCTGGAGCGCGAGCCCTCCCTGGTCGCCGCGACGAAGTGGCTGGCAGGCGAGACGCTGACCCATGAGCAGTTCCACCCGCAGATCCAGCGCGCGCTGGAACAAGCGGCAAAGCCGCTCACGCGCTACCGCTGCGCAGCCTGCGGGTTCGAGGCACGCCAGCACTTCTGGCAATGCCCGGGCTGCCAGACCTGGGACAGTTATCCAGCGCGTCGCGTCGAAGAACTGTAGCCGTGCGCATGCCTCCGGCCCTGCGGCATGCGAGCGTAGCGCTCGTGCTGCTGCATGCCGCCGTCGCGCTGGCCGGCGTGGACGTGAACCACGCACGCGAAGCGGACCTGGATGGCGTCAGGGGCATTGGGCCTGCGATGTCGTCGCGCATCCTGGCAGAGCGGGCACGCGGGCCCTTCCAGGACTGGAGCGACCTGATCGCACGGGTGAAAGGCATCGGCCCCTCGGCCGCCGCCCGGCTGTCGGCGCAGGGGCTCACCGTCAATGGCGCCGCCTATCCAGCCGTAGCAACGCCCGCGGGCGCGACTGCAGCCTCCGGCGCGGGGGTCGGCGACAGCCCCTCCTCACGCTGACACACACCGGTAGCCGCGCGCCATAACGCGCTGGACGGCAGCGTATTCGCCGCCACTTGCTCGGGTTTTCATAGCACGCGGGAAGGGGCGACGCCCTAGAATCAGACGCTGATGCCTCTGACCCTCCTCATTCTTCTTCCCTTTGTGGGCAGCTTGCTGGCGGCCGTGCTGCCCGCGAATGCGCGCAATACCGAGTCCACGCTCGCGGGCCTGGTCGCGCTGTTTTGCACGGTGCAAACGGCGCTGTACTTCCCCCAGATCGCCGAAGCGGGCGTGTTGCGCGAGGAGATCACCTGGTTGCCTGCCCTGGGCCTGAACTTGGTCATCCGCATGGACGGGTTCGCCTGGATGTTCAGCATGCTGGTGTTCGGCATTGGCACGCTGGTGGTGCTGTATGCGCGCTACTACATGTCGCCGGCGGACCCGGTGCCGCGCTTTTTCTCGTTCTTTCTGGCTTTCATGGGCGCCATGGCCGGCGTGGTGCTGTCGGGCAACATCATCCAGCTGGTGTTCTTCTGGGAGCTCACCAGCCTGTTCTCGTTCCTGCTCATCGGCTACTGGCACCACCGTGAAGACGCCCGCCGGGGCGCGCGCATGGCCCTCACCGTGACGGGCGCGGGCGGACTGTGCCTGCTGGCCGGCGTGCTGGTGCTGGGCCACATCGTGGGCAGCTATGACCTGGACCGCGTGCTGGGCGCAGCCGAGCTGGTGCGCGACCACCCCATGTACCTCACGGCGCTGGTACTGGTGCTGCTGGGGGCGTTCACCAAGAGTGCGCAGTTTCCGTTCCACTTCTGGCTGCCCAACGCCATGGCTGCGCCCACGCCCGTGTCGTCGTACCTGCACTCGGCCACCATGGTGAAGGCGGGCGTCTTCCTGCTGGCACGGCTGTGGCCCGTAATGGGCGGCACCGAGCCGTGGTTCTGGCTGGTGGGCGGCGCGGGCCTGGCCACGCTGCTCATCGGCGGCTACGCGGCCATGTTTCAGAACGACCTCAAGGGCCTGCTGGCGTATTCCACGATCTCGCACCTGGGCCTGATCACGCTGCTGCTGGGCCTCAACAGCCCGCTGGCCGCCGTGGCCGCCGTGTTCCACATCATGAACCACGCCACGTTCAAGGCGTCGCTGTTCATGGCCGCGGGCATCATCGACCACGAGAGCGGCACGCGCGACATACGGCGCCTCTCGGGCCTGCGGCGCATGATGCCCGTCACCGCCACGCTGGCCACGGTCGCCAGCGCCGCCATGGCGGGCGTGCCGCTGCTCAACGGCTTCCTGTCCAAGGAGATGTTCTTCGCGGAGACGGTGTTCTTCGACGCTGCGCCGGCCGTGGCCCAGATACTGCCGATCGCGGCCACCGTCGCGGGCATGTTCAGCGTGGCTTATTCGCTGCGCTTCATCGTCGATGTGTTCTGGGGCCCCCCCGCGACCGACCTGCCGCACGAGCCCCATGAGCCGCCGCACTGGATGCGCGTGCCGGTGGAGCTGCTGGTCTGCGCCTGCCTGGTGGTGGGCGTGCTGCCCGCGTGGTCGATCGGCCAGTACCTGAATGCCGCGGCGCTGCCGGTGGTGGGGGGCGAACTGCCGGCCTTCAGCCTGGCGGTCTGGCACGGCTTCAACACGCCCTTCATGATGAGCCTGGTGGCGCTGGTCGGCGGCACCGCCCTGTACATGGTGTTGCGCTGGGAGCGCAAGCAAGGCCGCATCAACGCCGCCCCACTGATGCACCGCGTCAGCGGACGCGGCGTGTTCGAGGCAGTGCTGGTGCAGATCACGCGCTGGGGGCACAGCGGGCGGCGCCTGCTGTCCACGCGCCGCCTGCAGTGGCAGATGCTGTGGCTGGTGCTCGTCACGCTCGTGGGCGCCGCCATGCCGCTGTACACACGTGGCTTGCAGCTGGGAGATCGGGGCACGCTGCCGCTGTCGCCCGCTTTCGTGCTGATCTGGGCGTTGGGCATGGTCTGCGCCGTGGCCTCGGCCTGGCAGGCCAAGTACCACCGCCTGGCCGCGCTGACCCTCATGGGCGGTGCAGGGCTGTGCGTCTGCATCACCTTCCTGTGGTTCTCTGCGCCAGACCTCGCACTCACACAACTGGCCGTGGAACTGGTCACCACCATCCTGATCCTGCTGGGCCTGCGCTGGCTGCCCAAGCGCGACGAAAGCCTGCCCGCCTCGCCCGCCAGCGCCGCGCTGGCGCGCACGCGGCGCGTGCGCGACCTGCTGCTGGCCGTCGCCGCGGGCGGCGGCATGGCGTGGCTGGCATTTGCCATGATGAGCCGGCCCTTCGCGCAGAGCACCTCCACGTTCTTCCTGGAGCGCGCCCTCACCGAGGGCGGCGGCACCAACGTGGTCAACGTCATGCTGGTGGACTTCCGTGGGTTCGACACGTTCGGCGAGATCGTGGTGCTGGGCATCGTGGCGCTCACGGTGTATGCGCTGTTGCGGCGCTTTCGCCCCGCAGTGGAGACCATGGACCTGCCCGAGCAGCAGCGCTACCTGCCGGCCGATCTACAGACCGACCTGCTGAACCCGCGCAACGCCACCGATACGGCCATCGGTTACCTGATGGTGCCCGCGGTGCTGGTCCGGCTGCTGCTGCCGTTCTCGGCCCTGGTGGCCTTCTACCTCTTCATGCGCGGGCACAACCAGCCGGGCGGCGGCTTCGTGGCGGGGCTGGTGTTCTCGGTGGGGCTGGTGCTGCAGTACATCATTTCGGGCACGTCGTGGGTCGAGGCGCACCTGCCCCTGTATCCGCGGCGCTGGATCGCCTCCGGCCTGCTGCTGGCGCTGGGCACCGGACTGGGCGCCGTGGCGCTGGGCTATCCGTTCCTTACCAGCCACACCGCGCACCTGCACCTGCCGCTGATCGGGGACCTCCACGTGGCCAGCGCCATGTTCTTCGACATGGGCGTGTTCGCGCTCGTCGTCGGCTCCACGCTGCTCATCCTTACCGCCATCGCCCACCAGTCGGTGCGCAGCCACCGTTACCACGCCCGTCTCATGGAAGAAGAACAACAAGCGGCTAGCGAGCAAGCAGCCGTCCCGGCCACACAAGGAGCCGTCTGATGGAAATCGTGCTGGCTCTGTCCATCGGCGTGCTCACGGGCTCGGGCGTCTGGCTGCTGCTGCGCCCCCGCACCTTCCAGGTCATCATGGGCCTGTCGCTACTGTCGTATGCCGTGAACCTGTTCATCTTCAGCATGGGTCGCCTGGGTCTGGCCGTGGACAAGGAGCCCGTGCTCGTGCCCGGCGTGCCGCAAGACCTGCAGCATTACGCCGACCCCATGCCCCAGGCACTGGTGCTCACCGCCATCGTGATCGGCTTTGCCATGACCGCACTGTTCCTCGTCGTGCTGCTGGCTTCGCGGGGCATGTCGGGCACCGACCACGTGGACGGCTCGCACTCGCGTGAAACGCAGGAGATGCCATGAGCCGCATCGCGGAGCTGACCTCCCTGCTCATGCCGCACCTGATGCTGGCGCCCATCGGGCTGCCGATGCTCACGGCCGCTTTGCTGCTCACCATGAAGGAAGAGCAGCAGCGCCTGAAGCTGGGCCTGAACATCCTGTCCACCCTGCTCGGGCTGCTGGTGGCCGTGGCGCTGCTGCTGTGGTCGCACGAATCCGGAGCGCCCGCGACCATGGGTGTGTACCTGCCGGGCAACTGGCCGGCGCCGTTCGGCATCGTGCTGGTGCTGGACCGGCTCTCGGCCATGATGCTGCTGCTGACGGGCTTCGTGGCGCTGTGCTCCATCGTGTTCGCCGGTGCGCGCTGGCACCGCGCCGGCGTGCACTACCACACGCTGTTCCAGTTGCAGCTCATGGGGCTGGGGGGCGCCTTCCTCACGGGCGACCTGTTCAACCTGTTCGTCTTCTTCGAGATCTTGCTGGCAGCCTCGTACGGCCTGCTGCTGCACGGCGCCGGCCGCACGCGCGTGCAGGCCGGCCTGCACTACATCGCCATCAACCTGGCGGCGTCCTCGCTGTTCCTGATCGGCGCGTCCATGCTCTACGGCATCACCGGCACGCTCAACATGGCCGACTTGGCGCAGGCCATCCCGCAGGTGTCGGCCGCCGACCGGGGGTTGTTGCACTCGGCGGCCGCCATCCTGGCCACGGCGTTTCTCATCAAGGCGGCCGTGTGGCCTCTGAACTTCTGGCTGGTGCCGGCCTACAGCGCGGCCACGGCGCCCGTGGGCGCGCTGTTCGCCCTGATGACCAAGGTGGGCATCTACACGCTGCTGCGCCTGTGGACGCTGATGTTCAGCAGCGAGGCCGGTCCCTCCTCCCTGTTCGGCAGCCTGTGGCTGATCGGCGGTGGCATGGTCACCATGGCCTTCGGCGCCATCGGCATGATGGCCTCGCAGCGCCTCACCCACCTGGCCGGTCATGCGGCCGTGCTGTCGTCGGGCACGCTGCTGGCGGCGGCAGGCTTCGGGCAGAACGCGCTCACCGCCGGGCTGCTGTACTACCTGCCCAGCTCCACGCTGGCCGTGAGCGCGCTGTTCCTGCTGGCCGACCTCATCGACCGCTGGCGCAACGATGGCGCGTCGCTGGCGCCTTACGAACTGGACGACGTGGCCCCCTTCCTCACCCCCGAGCTGATGCCCACCACCGGCCTGAACCTGGACGAGGACGAGGAAGTGCTGGTCGGCCGCGTCATCCCCGCCGCGGCCGCGTTTCTGGGTCTGGCCTACATGGCCTGCACGCTGGTGATTGCGGGCCTACCGCCGCTGTCCGGCTTCATCGGCAAGTTCGCGATGCTGACGGCGCTGGTAAACCCGCTGGGGCTCGGCTCCTCGGCCGGCACACAGCCCGGCCTGCCGGGCTGGACGTTGATCGCGCTGATGATCGCCACGGGTCTGCTGGCGCTGCTGGCGCTCACGCGCTCGGGCATACGCCACTTCTGGGCCGCGCACGACCGCCCCACGCCCCAGTTGCGCGTGATGGAGGGGCTGCCCATCGCCATACTGCTGGGGGCCTGCGTGGCGCTCACCCTGCAGGCCAACGGCGTGATGCGTTTCACCGAGGCAACGGCCAACGGGCTGCATGCGCCGGGCACGTATGTACGCGCCGTGATGACGGCCGCGCCCATTCCCGGCCCCACCACGACGCCGACGCCTGAGCGCGCGGAAAGCTCTGCCACCACGAAGGCCGCGCCATGATGAAGAAGCTGCTGCCCGCCCCGCTGGTCTCCCTGGGTTTATTCGTGATGTGGCTGCTGCTCAACCACACCACCAGCATCGGCCACGTCCTGCTGGCACTGGTACTCGCATGGGGCCTGCCGGTGCTGTTCAGCGAATTGCGCCCGCAGAAGGTGCGCGTGCGCCACCTCGGCACGATCATCCGGCTGTGCTTCACGGTGATGGTGGACACCACGCGGTCCAACCTTGCCGTGCTGCGCTTTCTGCTGCTGCCGTCGCAGCGCCGCCACCCGCCGGACTTCGTCAAGATTCCGCTGGAGCTGCGCGACCCCAACGCCCTCGCCGTACTGGCCATGATCGTGTGCATCACCCCTGGCACCTCCTGGGCCGAGCTGTCGCTGGACCGCAGCCTGCTGATGCTGCATGTGCTGGAGGTGGACGATGCGCAGGCCATCATCGACCACGTCAAGGCGAGCTACGAGCGCCCGCTGATGGAGATTTTCGAATGACCGGTTCCGTACTGTCCTGGGCGCTGCCCATCGCCATGTTCCTGCTGGCCGCGGCCATGGTGCTGTGCTTGGTGCGCCTGCTCAAGGGCCCCGCCGCGCAGGACCGCGTGCTGGCGCTGGACTGCATGTACCTCAACGGCATGCTGCTCATGCTGGTACTGGGCATCTACTACGGCAGCACCAACTACTTCGAGGCCGCCATGCTGATCGCGCTGCTGGGCTTCGTCAGCTCCACGGCCATGGCCAAGTTCCTCTTGCGCGGCGAGGTGATCGAATGAGCGACGCACTGCCGCTATGGCTGGACATCGTGCTGTCCGCGCTGGTGCTGTGCGGCGCGGCCATCGCGTTCATGGGGTCACTGGGGCTGCTGCGCCTGGCCACCTACTTCGAGCGCGTGCACGCACCCTCCATCATCGCCACGATGGGCTGCTGGTGCATCATGCACGCCACGCTGGTGTACTTCTCCGTGACGGGCAACGGCCTGGCGCTGCATGCGCTGCTGATTGCCCTGTTCATCGCCATCACCGTTCCCGTGACCAACATCTTCCTGATGCGCGCCGCGCTGTTTCGCGCGCGCCGCGCGGGCGAGAAGGTGCCGCCCAGCCTCAGCCGCGTGGCGGACAGCAGCACGCTCGACTCGTGATTTGCTATTGAAAATATAGCTACTAGCGCTTGACCATCAAGCGCTAGAGCCTTGTTTCATTCAAACGCACTCAGCGGCCACCAAAGCCACCACCGCCCGGCGTGTGGATCTCGAACACATCCCCCGCTTCCATTTGCGCCTGCCCGATGTGCTGCAGCGGCTCTGCCCGGCCGTCCGCACGCACGACGCGGTTGACGCCGGGCATGCCCGGCTGCCCACCCGCCATGCCGAAGGCGCCGTGCACCCGGCCGTTGGACAGAATGCTCGCGGTCATGGGCTCCAGGAAGCGGATGCGGCGCACGCCGCCATCGCCGCCCTTCCAGCGGCCGCCGCCGCCCGAACCGGCGCGGATGGCGTAACTCTCCAGCCGCACGGGGAAGCGGAACTCCAGCACCTCCGGATCGGTCAGGCGTGAATTGGTCATGTGCGTCTGCACCACGCTCGTGCCATCAAAGCCCCCCACCAGCGCACCCGCCTCGTCGAACTGGCCGCCCGCCCCGCTGCCGCCCGAGATGGTCTCGTAATACTGGTAGCGCGCGTTGCCGAAGGTGAAGTTGTTCATCGTGCACTGGCTGGCCGCCGACACGCCCAAGGCGCCCAGCAGCGCGTTGGTGATGCAGCTGGAGGTCTCCACGTTGCCCGCCACCACCGATGCCGGCGGGTTGGGGTTGAGCATGGAGCCCGGCGGAATGATGACCTGCAGGGGCTTGAGACACCCGGCGTTGAGCGGAATGTCGTCCTCCACCAGCGAGCGGAAGACGTAGAGCACCGCGGCCATGCACACCGCCGTGGGCGCATTGAAGTTATTGGACTGCTGCGCGCTGGTGCCGGTGAAGTCGATCACCGCACTGCGCGTGGCCGCGTCAATGCGCACGGCCACGGTGATCTGCGCGCCGTTGTCCAGCGGCAGGGTGAAATGCCCGTCCTGCACGCGCGCGGCCAACCGCGTGATGGCGCGGCGCACGGACTCCTCGGCGTTGTCCTGCACATGCTGCATATAGGCCTGCACCACGCTCAGGCCGAAGTGCTCCACCATGCGGCGCAGCTCCTGCACGCCCTTCTCGTTGGCGGCGATCTGCGCCTTCAGGTCGGCCAGGTTCTGCTGCGGGTTGCGGCTGGGGTACTCGCCACTCTCCAGCAGCGCAATCATCTCCGCTTCGCGCAGCACGCCGGCATCCACCAGCTTCACGTTGTCGATCTGCACGCCCTCTTCCTCGATGCGCGTGGAAAACGGCGGCATCGACCCCGGCGTGGTGCCCCCCACGTCCGCATGGTGTCCGCGGCTGCCGACATAGAAGGTGGGCTCGGTCGCCTCGTCGTCGTCACCGATATAGACCGGCGTGATCACGGTGATGTCCGGCAGGTGCGTGCCGCCATGGTAGGGGTCGTTCAGCACGAACACGTCGCCGCGCCGCATGTGGCCGCGGTTGCGTGCGATCACGGTGCGGATGCTCTCGCCCATGGATCCCAGGTGCACCGGCATGTGGGGCGCGTTGGCAATCAGTTGGCCCTCGGCGTCGAACAGCGCGCAGCTGAAGTCCAGCCGCTCCTTGATGTTCACCGAGTACGCGGTGTTCTGCAGCTGCAGCCCCATCTGCTCGGCAATGTTCATGAACAGGTTGTTGAACACCTCCAGCAGCACCGGGTCCACCTGCGTGCCCGCGGCATGGCGCTGGGCGCGCGGCAGGTGGCGATGCAACACCAGATGGTCCAGGGACGTGAGCCGTGCCTGCCAGCCCGGCTCTACCACCGTGGTAGCGTTCTTCTCGGCAATGATGGCCGGGCCCTGCAGCAGGTCGCCGGGGCGCATGTCTTCGCGCACCACCAGCGCGGCGTCGTGCCAGGCCGGTGTACCGTCCGTGCCCACGGTGAACATGCGCACGGTGTCGCGCCGCGGCACTTCGCGCTCGGGCTGCAGATCCTGCGCATGCTCGACCGGCGCATCGCCCGCCACCACGGCTTCCACCGACACCGCCTCCACCATCAGTGCCTTGCCCTGCATGAGGAAGGCAAACCGCTGGCGGTACGCGGCCTCGAAGCCCCGCGTGATGGCCTGGAGGTCGCCAAAGGGCACGGCCAGCGCCGAATCGGTGCCCTCGTAACGCACATGCACTCGCCGACGCACCACGATGTCGCCGCCTGAGAGGCGCTCTTGCGCCATCTCGGCCTCGGCGGCCTCGGCCAGTGCATCCAGCGTGGCCGTGATGCCGGGCAGCGCCTCGGGTGTGAGGCGTGCCTCCACCGCCTTCTCACGCATCACGTTCTGGTCGGCCAGCCCCATGCCGTAGGCCGACAGCACGCCCGCCAGCGGATGCACCAGCACCTGCTGCATGCCCAATGCATCGGCCACCAGGCAGGCGTGCTGGCCGCCCGCGCCGCCAAAGCACTGCAGCGTGTAGTGCGTGACGTCGTAGCCGCGCGCCACGGAGATCTTCTTGATGGCGTTGGCCATCTGCTGCACCGCGATCTGGATGAAGCCATGCGCGCAAGCCTCGGGCGTCAGCGCAGCTGCGCCATCTGCCGCTCCTGCGGTCTGGCCCGCCAGCGCCGCAAAACGCTCGCGCACCACGACCGCGTCCAGCGGCTCGTCGGCGCCATGGCCGAACACACGCGGGAAGTACGCGGGCTGGATCTTGCCCACCATCACGTTGGCATCGGTCACGGCCAGCGGGCCGCCGCGGCGGTAACTGGCGGGACCGGGGTTGGCGCCGGCGCTTTGGGGACCTACGCGGAAACGGGCGCCGTCGAACTCCAGGATGGAACCGCCGCCCGCGGCCACCGTGTGAATGCTCATCATGGGCGCACGCATGCGCACGCCCGCCACCTGGGTCTCGAACTCGCGCTCGAACTCACCCGCAAAATGGCTCACGTCGGTGGACGTGCCGCCCATGTCGAAACCGATCACGCGCACCGGCGGCTGCGTGGCGGCCGCACCGGCCCCTGGCGCTGCCTCTGCCTGCGCCGCAATCTGCGCCGTGCGCGCCATGCCCACGATGCCGCCGGCCGGCCCGGAGAGGATCGCGTCCTTGCCCTGGAAGCGGTGCGCATCCGTGAGCCCGCCCGAGGACTGCATGAAATACAGCGGCACGCCCGGCATCTCGGCCTCCACCTGCTGCACGTAGCGCCGCAGGATGGGCGACAGATACGCGTCCACCACGGTGGTGTCGCCCCGGCTCACGAACTTCATCAGCGGGCTGGTGCCGTGCGAAGTGCTGACCTGCGTGAACCCGGCAGCCAGCGCCAGGCGGGCGGCTGCTTCCTCATGCGCGGGATAGCGGTAGCCGTGCATGAACACGATGGCCACGCTGCGCAAGCCGGCGTCATAAGCGGCCCACAAACGCTCCTTCAGGTGGTCCTCCTCCAGCGGCTGTACCACCTCGCCGTGCGCGCCCATGCGCTCCTGCGCCTCGATGACGCGGCTGTACAGCAGTTGCGGCAGCAAGATGTGCCGATCGAAGATGCGCGGACGGTTCTGGTAGGCGATGCGCAGCGCGTCTTTGAAGCCACGCGTAGTAACCAGCAGCGTGGGCTCCCCCTTGCGCTCCAACAGCGCGTTAGTGGCCACAGTGGTGCCCATCTTCACGCACTCCACCAATTCAGGCGTCACGGCCTCGCCCGGCGCCAGCCCCAGCAGGTGGCGGATGCCCGCCACCGCCGCATCGCGGTACTGCTCGGGGTTCTCGGAGAGCAGCTTGTGCGTCACCAGGCTGCCGTCGGGGCGCCGGCCCACGATATCGGTGAACGTACCCCCCCGATCCACCCAGAACTGCCAGAGTTTCTTTGCCATACCCGTTTCCTTTGTGTGCCGCGTGTGAAACATTGCGGAGAAAGAACCCACAATTTACCGATAATTTATCTGCAAGCCTGCATGATCCATACCGGATATTCACCACCCCGCCCACGCATATGACCCAACCGCCCGCCGCCACAGGTTCCCGGCTGCTTGACCTGCCACTGGAGCGCACGCTGCACACCTGGGTACAGCGCTTTGGCGAGCCGCGCTGGCGCGGCTGCCACGTGGAAGGCTGGGTGTTCGAAAGCCAGGCCGCGCGCCTTGCTGCGGCGCAGCAGCTGGCAGCCGCAGGCGTGCATGCCCGCTTTCACAGTGCCTACAAGCCGCTGGTACAGCATTTCATGGACCACGTGGATTGCACCCAGGTGGTGCAGGCCCGCGTGCGCTACCCGCTGGCGGCGCACGGGCCTGCACAGCGCTTTCGGTTGGAGGCCTATCCGCTCGCCGCCCTGCTGGGGGGCGGCATCTTGCACATGGAGCCCCACGACGACGCCAGTGGCGGCTACCACGTGGAACTGGAACCGCGCGACGGCACCCGCACCGTGCAGCACGTGCACGCACCCAACCGCGTACACACCGACATGACGGGCGCCACGGTGCTCTCGCCCACCGGCTGGCTGCGCGTGGGCACACAGGAAGGCGCTGCCGACCTGATCGACACCGCCGTATGCACCGACTACGAGCAGGCCTTCGCCGCGGCGGTGCAGGCGGTGCGCAGTCACGCGTGGCCGGACCATGAGCCGTACTTCGACCGCCTGCTGCTGCGCGTGGACCTGCCGGGCTACGAGCAGCCCGTGGGCGCCACCGGCGAGACCATAAGCACCCTGGAGGCGCTGCACGAGGACCTGTACTTCACGCTGCTGGAGTTCTTCCAACAGCACAGCGGCCGCCCCGTGGGCGACCGCCGGTTGCAGCCCGGGCAGATCGTGCCCGACGTGCGCGCGGGCGACGGCGCTCCGCACGTACAGGTGGACCTGCTGCCCTTCGCGGCGTGCGCCGACGACCTGCCAGCCCACCCAACGGCCCACGCCCCGGACAGTTTGGCGACGCTGGCCGAGTCCCCTGCCCCTGATCGCATCACCCAGACCCTGCACGCCTGGCCCGCGCAACGTTTCAGTGCCCGGTCACGCCAGGGACGCACCGTATGGGGGCAGTACCACGCGGGCACGCAGGCACCGGTGTTCATCAGTGCGGGCCAGCATGCCAACGAGACATCGGGCATCGTGGGCGCGCTGCGCGCCGCCGAAGTGCTGCAGGCGCAACCCGGCGCGCACTTCGCGCTGATCGCGCTGGAGAACCCCGACGGCTACGCTCTGCACCGCGCGCTGTGCGCCCGCCACCCGGGCCACATGCACCATGCCGCGCGCTACACCGCGCTGGGCGACGATGTGGAATACCGCGACCACGCGCCGCTCTACGAGCGCGAGGCCCGCCAGACCGCGCTGGCGCTGTCGGGCGCGCAACTGCATGTGAACCTGCATGGCTACCCCGCGCATGAGTGGACGCGACCGCTGTCGGGCTATGTGCCGCGTGGATTCGAGCAGTGGATGCTGCCCAAGGGATTCTTCCTCATCCTGCGCTACCACGCCGGCTGGCAGTTGCCCGCGCGTGCGCTGCTGGAGGCCGTGTGCGCGCGCCTGCGGCAAGTGCCGGGGCTGGCAGATTTCAACGCACGCCAGCGGGCCCTCTACGAGCACCACGCAGGCCCGCTGCCCTTCGAGGTGCTGGAGGGCATCGCCTGCATGCAGTCGCAGACGTCGCACGATGCGCCGGTGACGCTGATCACCGAGTTCCCCGACGAGACGGTGCACGGCGACGCCTTCCGCTTTGCGCACACGGTGCAGATGCACACCGCCCTGGCCGGCGTGCAGGCCTGGCAGGACATTGCCACGCATCTGCCATCGCCCGTCGGCACTTCAAGCCAAACAGGTCTCTAGCGCTTTACCGACAAGCGCTAACAGCTATCAAATAAATAGCATTTTTCACATGGACGCCGCGGCACGGGCCGCCTGGTCGTACATGCCGGACAGCACGCGCAGCAGGCGCGCCAGCTCGCCAATGTCGCGGTTCAGGCCGTCGTCGGCATTCAGCGCATCGATCAGGCAGCTCTCGCGGATCTCACGGTAGCGCTGCACATGGGCGCGCCCCGCCTCGGTGGCGGCGTAGGTCACGTCCTTGCCGTTCTTGCTGGAGGCCACCACGCCCAGCGCCAGCAGCTTCTTGAGCGAGTAGTTCACCACGTGCGTGTCTTCCACGTTCATGATGAAGCAGATGTCGGCCAGCCGCTTGTCGCGTGCGCGGTGCGTCACATGGTGCAGCACCACCACGTCCAGCGGCGTGAGGTCGCGCAGACCGGCCGCGGCCATGCAGTGCACCACCCAGCGGTGGAACGCATTGCCCGCGACGATGAGGCCGAACTCGAACTCGCTCATCTCCGCACTGCGGTCCGACACCAGATGCGCGGACGACACGATGGGCCCGCGCGCCTTGGCGGCCTTGCCCACCTTGGCAGTGGCAGCGGGAGCCGGGGACTTGGGTCTGGCGGCTGCGGTCATGGTTTCACTCCGAGGACTGCGCCAAAAGCGACAGATGGCATTGGCATGGGATGTGCATGTCGATTGATTGTAGGGAGCAGCCCGATGATTTGCCGGCAATTTATCGACATTCAGGTGAATCACCTAGGCCGTTTCCCTGTGGCCCCCGCTACAGTGAACGCGCTGAGCCCCCTCTCTTCTCAACCCTTGCGGAGACCCCCGAGATGAAGCGTCGAAACCTTGCCGCCGTTGCACTGGCTGCCCTCACCGGCCTGTGCGCCCCCGCCCTGCATGCCCAGACCAAGTGGGACCTGGCCGCCGCCTACCCGGCCACCAATTTCCACACGGAGAACCTGGCGCAGTTCATCAGCGACGTGGACAAGGGGTCAGGAGGCAAGCTCAAGATCACGCTGCATGCCAACGCCGCACTGTTCAAGGCGCCCGAGATCAAGCGCGCCGTGCAGGGCGCGCAGGCGCAGCTCGGCGAGATCCTGCTCGCCAACTTCCAGAACGAATGGCAGATCTTCGGCGTGGACGGCCTGCCCTTCCTGGCCGACAGCTACGACGCGTCGATGAAGCTGTACAAGGCGCAAAAGCCCTTCCTGGAGAAGAAGCTGGCCGAGCAAGGCATGGTGCTGCTGTACGCCGTGGCCTGGCCGCCGCAGGGCATCTACACCAAGAAGCCCGTGAACAACGCCGCCGACCTGAAGGGCATCAAGTGGCGCGCCTACAGCCCCGCCACCGCGCGCATCGCCGAGCTGGTGGGCGCGCAGCCGGTGACGGTGCAGGCCGCCGAGTTCTCGCAAGCGCTCGCCACCGGCGTGGTGGAGTCCACCATGACCTCGGGCGCGACGGGCGTGGACAGCAAGCTCTACGAGCACCTCAAGTATTACTACGACACCCAGGCCTGGCTACCTAAGAACGCGCTCATCATGAACAAGAAGGCGTTCGATGCGCTGGACAAGCCCGTGCAGGAAGCCGTGCTCAAGGCCGCCGCCGACGCGGAGACCCGCGGCTGGGCCGCCAGCCGCCGCGTGAACGAGGACACGCTGGCCAAGCTCAAGGCCGAGGGCATGCAGGTAGTGCCGCCCAGCAGCCAGCTGAAGGCCGACATGGCCAAGGTGGGCGACACCATGCTCAAGGAATGGCTGGACAAGGCCGGGCCCGACGGCAAGGCGCTGATCGACGCCTACCGCAAGTAACACCCCCCCGCCCAGAGAGCCTCCACGCGCCAGACCACGATGCGACGCCTGTTGAACTTCCTCTATGACGGCGCCGCCGCGCTGGCGGCGCTGTGCATGGTGGCGCTTCTGTGCGCCGTGCTGCTGTCCATCGTGAGCCGGCAGCTCAGCTTCCATGTGCCGGGCATCGACGCCTATGCGGGCTACCTCATGGCGGCTGCGGGCTTTCTGGCGCTGGCGCATACCCTCAAGCGCGGCGAGCACATCCGCGTGACGCTGGTGCTGAGCGCCCTCAAGGGGCGCGCGCACCAGGCGCTGGAGCTGTTCGCGCTGGCCCTGGGCACGCTGCTGGCCGTGCTGTTCGCGTACTACAGCGTGCGGCTGGCCTGGCAGTCGCATGCGTTCAACGACATCTCCACCAGCAGCGACGCCACGCCGCTGTGGCTGCCGCAGCTGTCCATGGGCGTAGGCGCGATGGTGATGGCGATTGCCTTCGCGGACGAACTGGTGCTGCAGCTCCTGGGCCGGCGCGCGGGCGCCACGCCGGGCGAAGCCCTGCGCAACGAATGACCGGAAGACGCCTTCATGAGTGACCTTGCCATCACCGGCCTGTTGATCCTGTCGCTGTTCCTGATCCTGGGCAGCGGCGTATGGATCGGGCTCACGCTCTCGGGCGTGGCCTGGATCGGCATGCAATTGTTTTCCTCGCGCCCCGCGGGCGACGCCATGGCGGTGACCATCTGGGGCTCATCGTCGAGCTGGACGCTCACCGCCCTGCCCCTCTTCATCTGGATGGGCGAGATCCTGTTTCGCACGCGGCTGTCGCAAGACATGTTCAAGGGCCTGGCCCCGTGGGTGCAGGGCCTGCCCGGGCGGCTACTGCACACCAACGTGGTGGGCTGCACCATCTTTGCCGCCGTGTCGGGGTCCAGCGCCGCCACCTGCGCCACCATCGGCAAGATGACGCTGCCCGAGCTCACGCGCCGCGGCTACCCCGAGAAGATGGTCATCGGCACGCTGGCCGGCGCCAGCACGCTGGGCCTGCTGATCCCGCCCTCGATCATCATGATCGTCTACGGTGTGACGGCCGAGGTATCGATCTCCAAGCTGTTCATTGCCGGCATGCTGCCCGGGGTGCTGCTGGCCGCGCTGTTCTCGGGCTACATCATGTTCTGGGCATTGCGCCACCCCGACCAGGTCCCAGCGGCAGATCGGCAGATGGGCCTGCTGGACAAGCTGCGCGAATCGCGCGCGCTGATTCCCGTGGTGCTGCTCATCGCCGCGGTGCTGGGCTCCATCTACACGGGCATCGCCACCGCCACCGAAGCCGCGGCCGTGGGCGTGGTGGGCTCGCTGGTGCTGTCCGCGGCGCAGGGGTCGCTGAACTGGGCGAGCTTTCGCGACGCGCTCATGGGCGCCACGCGGCTGTACTGCATGATCGCGCTGATCCTCGCGGGCGCGGCCTTCCTCACGCTGGCCATGGGCTACATCGGCCTGCCGCGGCACCTGGCGGAATGGATCTCTTCGCTGGGGCTGAGCCAGGCGCAACTGGTGGTGGCGCTGGCCGTGTTCTACATCGTGCTGGGCTGCTTCCTGGACGGCATCTCCATGGTGGTGCTGACCATGGGCGTGCTGATGCCCACGGTGAGCGCAGCGGGCATCGACCCGATCTGGTTCGGCGTCTTCATCGTGCTGGTGGTGGAGATGGCGCAGATTACCCCGCCGGTGGGCTTCAACCTGTTCGTGCTGCAGGGCATGACGGGCAAGCAGCTGCCGTGGATCGCCCGCGTGACCGCTCCCATGTTCCTGCTGATGTGCGCGGCCGTCACGCTGATCTATGTGTTTCCGGGCATCGTGACCTGGCTCCCGCAGCAAATGACGGCGCGTTGACCAGGCCGCCGCCGCTCGGCAGCGCCTCCCTACAATGCGCCGATGTTCCACGTTCTTGCCATCTGCGCCGGTGCCTGCGCCGGCGCGCTCGCGCGCTGGCGGCTGGGCCTGTGGCTCAACACGCAGGGCGCGCTGCTGCCCTGGGGCACGCTAGCGGCCAACCTCATCGGCGGCTACCTCATCGGCCTGTGCCTGGCGCTGTTCCAGGCACTGCCGCAGTTGGACCCGGTCTGGCGCGCGCTGCTCATCACGGGCTTTTTGGGGGCGCTGACCACCTTCTCCACCTTCTCGGCCGAAGTGGTCGGGCTGCTGCAGCAGCAGCGCCTGGCGCAGGCCCTGGGCTTGTGTGCGCTGCATGTGGCCGGCTCGCTGTGCATGACCTGGGCCGGGCTGCACAGCCTGCCCTGGCTGTGGGCGGGCGCGCGGCAAGGCGTTTGATCACTATTAATTTAATAGCTGCTAGCGCTTGATACATAAGCGCTACAGGCCATTTTCATTAAAATCCCCTCGCTACACTGCGCACCCCGGCGACTGCCCCACAGACAGCCGCCTCCACTGAAAAATCATCCATGCAAGCCAATACCGACCTTCAAGACAGCCGCCTGGCGCATGCCTGGGCCGAGCTGCACAACTACGCCGTTGCCGGCAATCCGCTGCACGCCGACGCCTACCGCCTCGCCTTCGCCGACCCCGAGTTCATGTTGCGCCGCGAGACGCGCGGCATCCGTTTTCAACTGGAGCTGCTGAAGCCCGACCTGGGCCAGACGGCGCAGGGCATCGAGCACACCGTCGTGGTGTACGGCAGCGCACGCTTCATCTCGCCCGAAGCGGCCGAGCAGCAACTGGCCGATGCACGCGCCAGCGGCGATACCGAGCGCATTGCGCGCGCCGAGCGTGCGGTAAAGAACGCGTATTACTACGAACAGGCCCGCCAGTTCGCGCGCCTGGTGGCCGAGTACAGCGAGAGCCGTCCGCCCGCCGAGCGCCTGTACATCTGCACCGGCGGCGGGCCGGGCATCATGGAGGCGGCCAACCGTGGCGCGCACGACGCAGGGGCGCTCAACGTGGGCCTCAACATCTCGCTGCCGCACGAGCAAAGCGGCAACCGCTTCATCTCGCCCTCGCTGTCGTTCAAGTTCCACTATTTCGCGCTGCGCAAAATGCACTTCATGATGCGCGCCAAGGCCCTGGTGCTGTTCCCTGGCGGCTTCGGCACGCTGGACGAACTGTTCGAGGTGCTCACGCTGGTGCAGACGGGCAAGGCCAAGCCCGTGCCCATCGTGTTGTTCGGCGTGGCCTTCTGGAAGAAGCTGATCAACTTCGAGGCGCTCGTGGAGCAAGGCACGATCTCGCCCGAGGACCTCCAGCTGTTCCACTACACCGACGACCCAGCCGAGGCCTGGAGCATCATCCGCACGTTCTACGAACTCTGACCGCGCACCAGCGGCGCGGCGCCCCGTGCGGACCGCCTTGACAGTCCAGGCCTGTCAGGGATGCGGCGGAGGGGCTGGCGCCTCGCCGCGCAGCCGCCAGGCCACGCGCGCACCCAGCCCCACAGTGGCGCCCACGGCCCAGAACAGGCCACTCAGCCCTACCAGCGCGCTCGCGGTGCCAAACAGCAGCGGCATCACCACGCTGGAGCCGTTGATCGCCATCAGCCGCAGACCCAGCGCCTCGCCATGGCGGTGCGCGGGCGTGAGTTGGTGCAGCATGCTCATGATCATGGGCTGCACCGAGCCCAGCGCGAACCCCAGCAGCACCGAGCACGCTCCCAGAGCCACGGCCGTCGGCAGCAGCGGATAGACCGCGAACAGCAGTGCCGTCGCCACCATGGCGCCGGTGACCACGGTGGATTCGCGCAGCCGGTCGGCCACCAGCGGCATGAGCACGCGGATCACCGCCGCGGCAATCGCGAACGCGCCGAGGATGGAGCCGATCACCGAGGCCGACAGCCCCCGCTCATGCCCCAGCAGCGGCACCACGAAGGTGTGCACGTCCCAGCACGACGACAGCAGCCAGTTCACGATGAGCAGCCGCCGAAAGCCGGGCTCGGCCAGCAGGTCCCAGGCCCGCGCGCGCGTGCCGTCCTCCGCGGCCACCACTGGCGGCATCTCCTGCGTGCCGCGCACCCAGAACCAGGTGGCCAACGGCAATACGGCCATGAGCGCGAAGGCCGCGCGAAAGCCCGTGGTCGCGCCCGCCTGCGCACCCGCGTGATCGATCAGCAGCCCCGCGCAGAACGGGCCCACGAAGTTGGACACCGCCGGCCCGATGGCCAGCCAGCTGAAGACCTGGCGCAGCTGCGTGCCGCCGTGCGCGGCGCGACCCACGTGGCGTTGCAAGGCGATCGTGGCAGCCCCCGTGGCGCCACCGGTGAGCAGTGCCGCAGCGCACAGCACCGCAAACGTCGGCCACACCAGCGCCGCGCCGGCACCCAGGACGGCCGCGACGACCGCGTGGCGCACCGGGCGCTTGAGCCCATGGCGGTCGGCATAGCGTCCCGCCGGCAGCGCCAGGAACACCTGCGTGAGCGCGAACAGCGCCAGCAGCACGCCCACGGCCGCCGCGCTGTAGCCCTCGCGCAGCGCCAGCAGCGGCGCGGCCATGCGCATGCCCGCCATGCTGGCGTGGATGCAGATCTGGCCGGCGATCAGCCGCGCGAGCGCCAGGTTCAAGTCACTCGCCTTCGTCTTCGATCAGCAGGTCCGGCAAGGTTGCGCCCGCTGCATCGCCCTGCCCCGCCGCCGGCTCCGGCGCGGGCAGCTCCTGCACGCCGCGCAGCTTGCGCTGGATGGCACGTGTGCGCACATCCACCTGCTCGAACTTCTTGGCCGCCGCGTCGATGGACTTGCGCGTAGCCTCCACCACGTCGCCGAACTTGGCGAACTCGGTCTTCACCTGGCCCAGCACGCTCCACACCTCGGACGAGCGCTTCTCGATGGCCAGCGTCTTGAAGCCCATCTGCAGGCTGCTGAGCATGGCCGCCAGATTGGCAGGCCCGGTGATCATCACGCGGCAGTCGTTCTGCACCGCCTCGACCAGCCCGGGGCGGCGCATGACTTCGGCAAACAGCCCTTCGGTGGGCAGGTAGAGCACCGCGAAGTCGGTGGTGTATGGCGGTGCCACATATTTGCTGAAGATCTTCTTGGCCTCCAGGCGGATGGACGACTCGAAGGCGTTGCCCGCGGCCGTGATCGCGAGCTTGTCCGCCGTGTCCTGCGCATCCAGCAGGCGCTGGTAGTGCTCCACGGGGTACTTGGAGTCGATGGGCAGCCACACGGGCTGCTCGTCGCTCTTGCCCGGCAGGCGGATGGCAAATTCCACCAGATCGTCGCTGCCCGGCATGGTCTTGACGTTGCGGGCGAACTGCTCGGGCGTGAGCACGTTGTCGATGATCGCGCCCAGCTGCATTTCGCCCCAGGTGCCGCGCGTCTTCACGTTGGTCATCACGCGCTTCAAGTCGCCGACGCTGCCGGCCAGCGTCTGCATCTCGCCCAGGCCCTTGTGCACCTGCTCCAGCCGGTCGCTCACCAACTTGAAGGACTCGCCCAGGCGCTGCTCCAGCGTGGCGTGCAGCTTTTCGTCCACGGTGCGGCGCATCTCCTCCAGCTTGGCCGCGTTGTCGCCCTGGATGGCGGCCAGGCGCTCGTTGAGCGCGCCGCGCAGCGCCTCGGCATTGTTCTGGCTGCTGGCGACCAGGCCGGACAGCTGTTGCCCCATGGACTCCTGCAGGGCCGAGAACTGGCTGCGCAGCTGCTGCGTGGTGCCTTCCAGCTGGTCGCGCAGCGCACCCGACATGGTGCCCAACTGGCCCTGGATGTCGCCCTTGAGCGAGTCCAGCGTGCCGCGCGTCGTGCCGCTCAGCGCCTCGAAGCGCTCCTGGATGCGCTGGCCGAAGAGCTGCGTGCTCTCGGCCATGGCGTCGCGCGACTTCAGGCTGTCGGCCGCCAGCGCCTGCGCTGTCTGGCTCAGCTCGGCACGAAAGGCGGCCAGCGCATCCGCCTGCTCCTTGCGGGCTACGGCCGCATCGGCGCGCCCCTGCGCCAGGTGTTGCTCCAGACGCGACTGCAGCGCGGCAAACGACGCCTGTAGCTCGCCGCGGCTGGTGCGCGACTCCTGCGCGGCCAGCGCCAGCCGCTCGTCCAGCAGGGCCTGCGTGGTCTGGGTGAACCCGCGCAGTTGCTGGGCCATGGCATCCAGCGCTCCGTCATTCTTGGCCACGGCCAGCTGCGTGGCCTGCACCGCAGATTCCAGTGTCTGCAGGCGCGCCAGCCATTCGAGCGGCAGGTCCACGCGCGGGCGGCGCAACAGCAGCACCGCCAGCAACGCCACGGTGAGCACCAGCAACGCCAGTGCGGCGGTCATTTCGAATGTCATTCTTGAACTATCAAAACAATAGCTGTTAGCGCTTGTCCATCAAGCGCCAGAGGCCAATTTCATTCACACCTTGGCGGGCGTGTTCACGGGAGTGAGGGCACCGCGCCCGTCGAAGAACGCCACCAGGTTGTCCGCCGCCAGTTGCGCCATGGCGAGCCGCGTGGGCACGGTGGCGCTGGCGATGTGCGGGGTGAGCACCACGTTGGGCACCTCCAGCAACGCGGGGTGCACCGCGGGCTCGCCTTCGAACACGTCCAGCCCCGCGGCAGCGATGCGGCGCTCCTTGAGCGCCTGAGCCAGCGCCGCGTCATCCACGATGCCGCCGCGCGCGATGTTGATCAGCGTGGCCGTGGGCTTCATGCGCGCGATCTCGGCCGCGCCGATGGCGTGGTGCGACTCGGGCGTGTAGGGCAGCACCAGCACCAGGTGGTCGGCCTGGGCCAGCAGCTCGTCCTTGCCCACGTAACGCGCCTTGCATTCGGCCTCCAGCGCGGGCGACAGGCGCGAGCGGTTGTGGTAGATCACGTTCATGCCAAAGCCATGCGCCCCACGCTTGGCAATGCCCTGCCCGATGCGGCCCATGCCCAGGATGCCCAGCGTGCTGCCATGTACCTCGCAGCCGGCGAACATGTCGTAGCTCCAGCGCGTCCACTGGCCGGCGCGCAGGTAATGCTCGCTCTCCGTGATGCGCCGCGCCGTGGCCATGAGCAGCGCAAAGCCGAAATCGGCCGTGGTCTCGGTCAGCACGTCGGGCGTGTTGGTGCCCTGCACGCCGGCGGCGGTCATCGCGGCGATGTCGAAGTTGTTGTAGCCCACCGTCATGTTGGCCGCGATGCGCAGCTGCGGGCAGGCGGCCAGCAGCTCGGCGTTCACCGGCTGGGTGCCGGTGAGCAATGCGCCGTCCTTGCCCTGCAGCCGCTCGATGAGCTCGGCCTGCGTCCACAGGTTGTCGTCCTGGTTGGCATACACCTCGAAATGCTGCGTCAGGCGCTCAATGACCTCGGGAAAGATCTTGCGCGCGACGAGGATGTGGGGCTTGGACATGGGAAGTGCTCCTTTCGGTCAGGTGTCGGCAGCCTGAACGCGGGGCCGTGCCGAGGCACCCCGCGGTTCAGGCCCGGGCTCATTGCAACCAGATGAAGGTCATCACGACGAACAGCGGCAACAGGATGCCGCACGACCACAGCATGTAGCCGAAGAAGCTGGGCATCTTCACGCCGCGGTCCTCCGCAATCGCCTTGACCATGAGGTTGGGCGCGTTGCCGATGTAGGTGTTGGCGCCCATGAACACGGCGCCCGCCGAGATGGCGGCCAGCGTGGCGGCATGCGTGGTCATCAGCGTGGCCGCATCGCCGCCGGCCGTGTTGAAGAACACCAGGTAGGTGGGCGCGTTGTCCAGGAAGGAGCTGAGCAGGCCGGTGGCCCAGAAATACATCGCCGGATCGGGCGAGCCGTCGGGCCGCGTGACGGCGGAGACGATGGCTCCGAAAGGCCCGTTCACGCCGGCCTTGAGCATGGCAATGACGGGAATGATGGTCAGGAAGATGCCCGCGAACAGCTTGGCCACCTCCTGCATCGGGCCCCAGCCGAACTGGTTGTCTGCATGCACTTGCCGCGGCGTCAGCGCCAGCGATGCCACGGTCACCGCGATCAGCCCCGCATCGCGCACCAGGCCGGGCAGGCCCAGCGGCGTGCCGGCTATCACCCATTCCACGGGCGACTTCCAGATGCCGCTGAGCAGCACCAGCCCCACCACGGCCAGCAGCAGCACGAAATTGATCTTGCCGTCAAAACCCAGCGCGGCCGGTGCCGAATCGGGGGTGGGGTCGGTGCGGCTGACTTCACCCGCCTGGCGGTAGTACCAGCTGTCCATTACATAGAACAGCACCAGCAGCACGCCAATCAGGAACAGCGTTTCCGGAAACACGTGCCGCGCCGTCCAGAAGAAATCCACGCCCTTGAGGAAGCCCAGGAACAGCGGCGGATCGCCCAGCGGCGTGAGCGAGCCGCCGGCGTTGGAGACGATGAAGATGAAGAACACCACCACGTGCGCCACATGCTTGCGGTTGTCGTTGGCACGGATCAGCGGACGGATCAGCAGCATGGACGCGCCCGTGGTGCCCATGAAGCTGGCCAGCACCGCGCCCACGGCGAGAAAGCCGGCATTCAGGGCCGGGCTGCCGTGCAGATTGCCACGGATATAGATACCACCGGCCACGGTGAACAGCGCCGTGAGCAGGATCACGAAGGGCAGGTATTCCGCGACCAGCGCATGCGCGAAGCCCGCCGCCGCCACGCCGGGGCCAAAGACCACGGCAAACGGCACCAGAAACGCCAGCGCCCACGCGGCGGTGACCTTGCCGAAGTGGTGGTGCCAAAACAGCGGCGCCAGCAACGGCAGCAGCGCAATGCTCAACAGCACGCCGGCAAACGGGACACCCCACAGCACCGACAGCTGGCTGCCGTCGATCTCCGCCGCCCCCGCCAGCGCGGGTGCCAGGCACAGCAGCCCAAGGGCCAGGGTGCGGATGGGGTTCATGGACAGGTCTCCTCGGGTCGTTCTTGGGAAAGTTGAAATGCCGCCGGCGGCGCCAGGCGCGCGCTCACTGCGGCGAGGGAATCTCGAACACCTGGCGCAGGTAAGCCAGGTATTTCTCGTCGTTGCACATGTTCTTGCCGGGTGCGTCCGACAGCTTGGCCACGGGCTGGCCGTTGCAGCGCGTCATCTTGATCACGATCTGCAGTGGCTCGTAGCCCAGGTCGTTGGTCAGGTTGGTGCCGATGCCGAACGCCAACTGGCAGCGGCCGTTGAAGCGCTGGTACAGCTCGATGATGCGCGGCACGGTCAGCGCGTCGCTGAAGATCAGCGTCTTGGTCAATGGGTCCACGCGGTTGTCGCGGTAGTGCTGCAGCAGCCGCTCGCCCCATGCGAAGGGATCGCCGCTGTCGTGGCGCGCGCCATCGAACAGCTTGCAGAAGTACAGGTCGAAGTCGCGCAGGAAGGCGCTCATGCCGTACACGTCGGACAGCGCGATCCCCAGGTCGCCGCGGTATTCCTTGGCCCACATCTCGAAGCCGAACACCTGGCTGTCGCGCAGCCGCGGGCCGAGGGACTGGCAGGCCTGCAGGTATTCGTGCGCCATGGTGCCCAGCGGCGTCACGCCCAGCTTCATTGCGTACAACACGTTGCTCGTGCCCGCAAACTGCCCCGGCGCGCCGCGCCGGTCGTCAGAGCCCAGGCGCACGCACAGCACGCGCAGCACCTCTTCGTGCCAGGCGCGCGAAAAGCGCCGACGCGTGCCGTAGTCGGCAATCTTGAGGCTGTCCAGCCCCGGCTGCTGCAGCTGGCCGATCTTGGCTTCGAGCCGGCGGCGCCCCTCGGGAAAGTCGGGCACCTTCTGCGTGTTGCGGAAGTACACCTCGTTCACGATCGCCAGCACCGGGATCTCGAACAGGATGGTGTGCAGCCAGGGCCCGGTGATGGTGATGTCGATCTCGCCCGAGGGCAGCGCGCTCACGCGGATGTACTTCTCGTTGAGGCGAAACAGCCCCAGGAAGTCGACGAAGTCGCTCTTGATGAAGCGCAGCGAGCGCAGGTAGGCCAGCTCCGCGTCCTGGAACTGCAGGCTGCACAAAGCGCGGATCTCGTCGCGGATCTCGCTGACGAAGGGCGCCAGCTCCACACCCGGGTTGCGGCACTTGAAGCGGTACTCCACCTGCGCGCCCGGAAACTGGTGCAGCACCACCTGCATCATGGTGAACTTGTACAGGTCGGTGTCGAGCAGGCTGGTGATGATCATGGATGCGCGCGGGGCAGACTGTCCCGCTACTGGACATGGCGATGGGGATCCGCCGCGCCGCCACACACGCGTGGCCGGGCCGGCGAGCCCCTGATTCTGGCATCAACCCACCCGGGCCGCCGCGAACCGGCGCGCAGCCCCGGCAGCCCTCAGGGAAAGCCGGCGCGCCGCGCCCGCGATCAACGCGCCACGCACAAGGGCTGCAGTGCCTGGCGCAGCCGATCGGGCAGCGCACGCGGACGGCGGTCGTCCCGTCCCACGTACACATGCACGAAGTGGCCGCAAGCCGCACTCATGGCCTCTCCCTGGGCGAACAGGCCGACCTCGTAGCGCACGCTCGTGTCACCCAGCCGCGCCACACGGATGCCGGCGTCGATGGTTTGCGGGAACGCCAGCGACGCGAAATAGTTGCACTGCGTCTCGATGACCAGCCCAATGGTGTCGCCGTGATGGATGTCCAGCGCGCCCTGCTCGATCAGGTAGGCGTTCACCGCGGTGTCGAACCAGCTGTAGTACACGACGTTGTTCACATGGCCATAGACGTCGTTGTCCATCCAGCGCGTACCGATGGAGCGAAACACCGCGTAGGCCTCGCGCGGCTGCGGCTGCGGCCGGGGCTGCGGGGCCGTGCCTGCAGCGCCTGCCGCACCTGAGGGAGAGAGGGACGTGTTCATGAGGCGCTGATTCTGCCAGCGGCCAGCGGCGGCCTCCCCTTGTCCCCTGTCTTCGTAATAGGCAGCGCGCAGTCCACCGCCGGTCCAGATGTAACCAACAGAACTTTGGGAGTTGCCCCTAAAAATGCTGCATTGCAACAAAAATGCTTGCGCCTATCGACAGGATCCCTAAAATTCGGTTCATGCTGCACTGCAACATGACGCACAGGTCAGTCAGGGCAGATGTCTCAACCCGCCCATCCCGGGCATTCAATGGAGATATGACATGTCGCTGACCCCTGAGCAAATCCTCGCTTCCCACAAGGCCAACCTGGAGACCCTGTTCGGCCTGACGAACAAGGCCTTCGAGGGCGTGGAGAAGCTCGTCGAACTGAATGTGACCGCTTCGCGCGCCGCCCTGGCCGAAGCCGCCAGCCACACCCAGGCCGTGCTGTCCACCAAGGACGCACAAGAGCTGCTCGCACTGCAAGCCAGCCTGTTCCAACCCCTGGCGGAAAAGGCCGTGGCTTACAGCCGCCACCTGTACGACATCGCTTCCGGCACGGGCGCCGAATTCGGCAAGACCTTCGAAGCACAGGCCGCAGAAGTGCAGCGCAACTTCACCAACCTGGTGGACAGCGCCGCCAAGAACGCCCCCGCTGGTTCCGAGACCACCGTCGCCGTCTTCAAGAGCGCTGTGTCTGCCGCCAACAACGCCTTCGAGTCGGTGCAAAAGGCCGTGAAGCAGGCCAGCGATGTGGCCGAAGCCAACTTCAACGCCGTGGCCAGCTCTGCCGCCACCGCCGCCAAGACGGCGACCGCCGCAACCGCGGCTCCCCGCAAGCGTTGAGTGGATCGCTGCCACGTCGCTGGCAGATTTCAGGGTTTACCCCTATAATTCACTCACTGGCCCGGCGATGGGAATGAACGTCGCAGGGCCCTCCAGTTGTCTCCTTGGATCCTCTCGAAACTCTGGTTTCCTGGATCCCTTCAAGCCCAGTCCCTGACTGGGCTTTTTTTTGGGCGGATGGCCACCGCGGCCTACCGGCGCCTTCGGCAGCGGCCGAGGCCCCGGCAGCGCCCGTCAATCAGCGGCCTGGATGGCGCCCGCCTGCGTGAGGCGCTCGGCCACCAGCAGCTTGTGCATCTCGGCCTGGGTCATGATGCCCAGGTCCTCGGCCACCACGGCAATCGGCTTGCCCGTGGCAATGGCCGACTTGGCGATGGCGGCCGCCTTCTCGTAGCCGATCAGCGGGTTGAGCGCGGTCACCAGCGTCACCGACGCGGCGATGCGTTCCGTCAGCAGCCCCTGGTTGGCCGCGATGCCCTCCACGCAGTTCACCTGCAGGGTGTGGCAGGCCCTGGTCAGGTGGTGCAGGCTCTTGTGCAGCGCCCAGCCCATCAGCGGCTCAAAGGCGTTGAGCTGCAGTTGGCCCGCTTCGGCAGCCATGGTGATGGCGGCGTCGTTGCCGATCACTTCGAAGCACACCTGGTTCATCACCTCGGGGATCACGGGGTTGACCTTGCCGGGCATGATGGACGAACCTGCTTGGCGCGCGGGCAGCTGGATATCGCCCACGCCGGCCTGCGGTCCCGAGGACAGCAGGCGCAGGTCGTTGCTGATCTTGGAGAGCTTGGCGGCGATGCGCTTGAGCACGCCCGAGATGTCAACGAAGGCCCCCGTGTCCGACGTGGCGGCGATCAGGTTGGCCGCAGCCTTGACCGGCACGCCCGACAGCCGCGCCAGCTCAGGGATGACCACGTCCACGTAGCCGACGGGCGCGTTGATGCCGGTGCCGATGGCGGTGCCGCCCATGTTCACCTCGGTCATCAGGTAAGCGGACTCGCGCAGGCGGCGCTCATCGTCGGCAATCATGGCGGCGAAGGCGGCAAACTCCTGGCCCAGCGTCATGGGCACGGCATCCTGCAACTGGGTGCGGCCGATCTTCAGGATGCCCTTGAATTCCTCAGCCTTGGCCTCGAACGCGCCGCGCAGGGCCGACAGGGCCTTGAGCAGCGTCTCGATACCGAAATAGGTGGCGATCTTCAGCGCCGTGGGGTAGGCATCGTTAGTGCTTTGCGATGCGTTGACGTGATCGTTCGGGTGGATCGTGTCATAGCGGCCCTTGGGCAATCCCAGGTGCTCCAGGGCACGGTTGGCGATCACCTCATTGGCATTCATGTTCGTGGAGGTGCCGGCACCGCCCTGGATCACGTCCACGACGAACTGGTCGTGCAACTGTCCGGCGATCAGGTCGTCGCAGGCTTGGGCAATGGCGCGGGCTTGGGTTGCGTTGATCGCGCCCAGCTGCAGATTGGCGTGGGCGGCGGCCTTCTTGACGAAGGCAAAGGCCCGGATCAACTCGGGCATGTGGGCCACGGTGTGGCCGGTGATGGGAAAGTTTTCTACGGCACGAGCGGTGTGGACGCCCCAATACGCGTCCGGGGGAATGGTCTTGATACCGATGAAGTCATGTTCTTGACGCATGGTCGATCTGCTTTCTAGCGAAATGGAATAAACAAAAGGGGAACAAAGCCAGGCCCCAAGTGAAAACACCGCCTGAGGTGCAGGCGGTGCTTTGTGGGTGCAGCCGTGGAGCGCCCTGGAGCCGGGCGCGCACCTTGTGGGCGCAAGTGCCGGGCCAGACGTGGCAATGCCCCGGGCACCATGGCGCCCAGGGCATTGGGTAGGGATTATGACCCACTGCCTCGCACGCGCATGAGAACCTTAGCTTTGCGCATAACCATGCCCACGCGGCGGGCAGGCGCCGGCCATGAGCGCTCTACACTGCAGCCGTGCCATTTCCTTGCGACCCCACTTTTCCGCCCCTTTCCCCCTCAGGCGCACGGCGCCGCACGCTGCTGCAGGCGCTGGGCCTCGCCCTGGCGCCCGGCGTGCCCGCGCCGGTCCGGGCGGGCACCGCCCAGCAATGGCCGCAGGCCCTGGCTGTGCCCGGGGGCGTGGCCCGGCTGTCGCTGGGCCCCGCGGCCGATCGGCCGGTGGTACACGCGGGCGACGTCCCGGTGCTGGTGCTGGGCGATGCGATCGAGTGGACGGCCATCGTCGGCATTCCGCTGGCCGCGCCTACGGGCGAGGCCGAGGTGACGGTACAGGCCACGCCGACCGCACCGGCGCGGCGCGTGGCTTACCGCGTGGCAGCCAAGCAGTACCGCGAGCAGCGCCTGACCGTGGCACCGCGCACGGTGGACCTGGCACCCGAAGACCTGGCCCGCCATGAGCGTGAGCGCGCGCACCAGCAGCACGTCATGGCCACCTTTTCAACGCCCCTGCCAGAGGGGCTGCAGATGCGCCAGCCCGTGCCGGGACGGCGCTCCAGCAGCTTCGGTCTGCGGCGCGTGTTCAACGGCCAGGCGCGCAATCCGCACAGCGGCATGGACATTGCCGCCGCCACGGGCACCCCTGTCGCCGCGCCGCTGGCGGGCCGGGTGATCGATGTGGGCGACTATTTCTTCAACGGCGGCACCGTGTGGCTGGACCATGGCGGCGGCCTGCTCAGCATGTACTGCCACCTCAGCCGCATGGACTGCCAGGTGGGTGACGTACTGCGCACGGGCGATGCGTTCTGCAGGGTAGGGGCCACCGGCCGCGTGACCGGCCCGCACCTGCACTGGGGCGTGATGCTCAACCGCACCATGGTAGACCCGGCCCTGTTCCTGCCCGCATGAGCACGCCCCCCGCCCCACGCCCGCGCCTGGCGCTGCGCCGCCCCGCGGCCGCGGCCGCGGCCGCGCTGGCGCCCGCCCCCCAGCGCGCGGCGCGGCTGCTGCGCTTCAACAAGCCCTATGGCGTGCTGAGCCAATTCACGCCCGAGGGGCGCTGGCGCGGGCTCCAGGACTTCATCGACGTGCCCGGCGTCTATGTGGCGGGGCGGCTCGATGCCGACAGCGAGGGACTGCTGCTGCTCACCGACGACGGAGCGCTGCAGGCACGCATCAGCGATCCGCGCCACAAGATGGAGAAGACCTACTGGGTGCAGGTGGAGGGCATTCCTGACGAGGCCGCGCTGCAGGCCCTGCGCCAGGGCGTGCAGCTCGGCGACGGCCCCACCCTGCCCGCACGCGTGCGCCGGCTGGAGCCGCCCCCCGCCCTCTGGGAGCGCGATCCGCCCATCCGCGTGCGCCAGAACATTCCCGACTGCTGGATCGAACTCATCATCCGCGAAGGCCGCAACCGCCAGGTGCGCCGCATGACCGCCGCCGTGGGCCACCCCACGCTGCGGTTGGTGCGCGCGGCCATCGGCCCCTACGCCCTGGACGGGCTGGAGCCGGGCTGCTGGCAGCCCGCCAGCCCGCCCTCGCCAGTGCCGCACCACCGCAAAAAGTAGAGCTGCTGGCGCTTTCCTGCATTGGCTTTGCGCCGGATTCTTCACTTACGCTCAGCACCCTCCACCCAGCAGCGACAATCGCGGCGGGAGGAACTGAACACCATGACCACGAACCCTGGCGACGGCCTGTCCCTCGCCCCGCTCGACCCCGCGCCCACGCAACCCGCGCCTGCTGCGGCCTCATCGCACGTCGCACGCACCTGCCCACGCTGCCACTACACGCGCCAGGCCAGCGACACCGCCCCCGCCTGGCAATGCCCGCGCTGCGCGGTGGTCTACGACAAGGCCACGCCGCGCCCACGCGCACGCGCGGGCCACGATGAAGAGGACGATACCCAGCCCGTCCCGCTGGACCCGCGCCGCGCCCGGGCCAGCGCGGGTCTGCCCTGGGCCTGGATCGCCCTGGGCAGCGCCGTGCTGGCCGGGGCCGCGCTGCTGGGCTGGAAGTGGAACGGCGAGCGCCAGCGCAGCGCCCAACAGGTGCAACGCGCCGCCAGCGACAGCCGCGCCGCCGATGTCAGCCAGGCCCGCGCCGTGCAGGACGGGCGGGCGCGCATCGATGCACTGGAACACCAGTGGCGCATGGGCGAAGGCGCCCAGGCACTGCCTGCCGTGCGCGCGCTGGCCGACGAGGGCGAGCCGCGGGCCATGGTGCTGCTGGGCTCCATGCTGCTGGGTGGCAGCAGCTACCGCAACGCCATCGGCCAGCCGCTGGACCCGGCCGAGGCGCTGCAATGGCTGGAGCGCGCCGCCCGCGCGGGCGATGCCACCGCCGCCGTGCGCCTGGGGGGTCTGTATGAGCGCGGTGAACATGTGCCGCGCCAGCCCTCACTGGCCGAGAACTGGTACCTGCGTGCCGCGCGCCAGGGCGACGGCGCGGGCCTGTACAGCCTGGGCATGCTCTACGCGCGGGGCGCCGATCCCGTAAGCCAACGCCCCGTCCCCGCGTGGATGCTGCTCACGCTGGCCGAACGCGCCTCGCGCGCCGCGCCGGTGCGCGACGCGCTGCTGACCGAGCAGCACTACCCGTCCAGCGCGCGTGCAGGCCTGGTCCGCCTCAAGGACAAGCTGCATCCCAGCGACATTGCCGAGGCCGAGCGCCTGGCCGACGCCTGGAAGCCCGGCCAGCCGCTGGGCTTCTAGCGCGGCACGCGCCCGCCAGCGCCACGGGCGGCCTGCACGGTGTGCAGTGCGCCGCGCGGCGCTAGCGCTTGCGCCACCAGACGACCAGCGCGAGGAACACCACACCCGTGAGTAGCGGCACGGCGGACATGAGCAGCTCGACGAACGAGCTGCGCCGCATGCCGGACCACACCTCCACGCGCACGCCGTCCAGCCGCAGGTTGCTCGCGCCTGCGAACTCCAGCGCCGGGGCCACCTTGCGGTCCTCCTTGAAGCTCACCGGCCCGGCCGTGCCCGCCAGCTGCAGCACCTGTCCCGCGCGCGTGCCCGTTCCGAACGCAGCGCCCTGCACCATCGACAGGCGCGTGCCGTTGTCCGTGTCCCAGCCGGCCATCCAGCGCGTGAGACCCTCGCCGTCGGCCTGGGCCACGCCGGCCACGTGCACCACCAGCGTGTAGGGGTTGCCGCTGGCGGGCAGGTCCAGCGCGCGCGGCGCCTTCCAGGCCACCGTTTCGGAGAAAAAGCCCGCGGGCTTGCTGCCGGCCGTCTTGTCCTGGTGGCGCGCCAGCCGTGCCAGGTCTTCGGGCGTCAATTCGAACGACTCCACCAGGCGCTTGCCCCAGGCGGTGGACGCGTCGCGCGCGCCCGCAGGCGCGGCGGGCAGCGCCAGCAGGCCAGCGGTGGCCAGGGCGAAGCACACGCCCGCCGCAGAAAAGACGCGCAAACGCTGGCGCGGACGGGACACGGTGGCGTGCATGTGGGGGCTCCCTCGGGTGGCTGTGCGGTGCTGCGAATGGCACCGTTTGCATCGATTTTAATAGCTGCCAGCGCTTGATGGATGGGCGCTAGAGCGGCTTTTTGTCTTGAACCTGCACGGCCGGGCGGCGCAGGCGCAGTGCGCCGTCCAGCACCAGCAGCGCCACGGCGGCGAAGATGGGGCCATAGGTAGGCCACTGCGCCGCGCCGATGCTCTCGCCCAGCGCCAGCGCCACAAGCGCCAGCAGCACCGGCTCCACATAGCTCAAGAGACCAAACAATCCCAGCGGCAGCAGGCGGCTGGCGGCCATGTACAGCGCCAGCGCCACGGCGCTGACCACGCCCAGGACGGGCACCATCGCCCACAGGTGCGCATGCTCCAGCACCAGCGGCAGGGACGACGGCGCGCGCACCACGAACCACAGCGCCGCGGGCACCAGCAGCAGCATGTCCAGCCAATGGCCGCCCAGGTGGTCGGTGGCCAAGCGCCGGCGCAGCACGAAATACGCGGTGTAGCCCAGTGCGACCAGCCAGGTCTCCCACGACATGCCGCCGGCGCGCAGCACCTCGTGCAGCACACCCGCGCCCGCCAGTGCCGTGGCCAGCCCCTGCAGGTGCGACAGCTGCTCGCGGTACAGCACCCGCCCGGCCAGCACCATCACCAACGGCAGCAGGAAGTAGCCCAGCGACACCGGCAGCGCCCGCCCGTGCAGCGGCGCCCATAAAAACAGCCACAGCTGCACGCCCAGCATGGCGGCGCTGGCCAGCAGCCCCAGCGCCAGCAGCGGCTGCCGCCACGCGCGCGCAGCCAGCAGGCGCACGCGCGGCCACTGCCCGCGCGCCAGCAGCAGCGCCGTGGTGAACGGCAGCGTGCACAGCACGCGCCAGCCGAAGATCTGCTCGCCATCCAGCGGCGCCAGCGCCGGTGCCAGGTAATACATGGCGCCGAACAGAACGGACGCGACGAGGGACGCAACAAGACCTTGGATCACAACGGCAGCAGGTGGACAAGAAACGATGCGGGAAACCCGGCGACAACACGGCGTCGCCGCCACGGGCAAGACACGACAGGCACGCATCCGGACGAGGACAGCAGGCAGGCGCCCGAACGAGGAAAGGGCAGGCCTTCGCCCGCGTGCGACCCGCGATTGTCGGCCATTGGCGCATGCCCCGCCGCCGCACCACTTATGCCCACCGCCTGTGGGCGGCCCTGTGGACAACCGCCGGGACAACCCCGCGCAGGCCGCGCCGGCATTGGGTTGCAGCGCATCGCTCATTTTTTAGGCAACCGGTACAGGCAAAGCCGCGACGCCGCGCGGACCTGCAAGCGCGCATCCCACGCGGTTATAGTGCGCGCCCTTGCGGCGTCACCATGCGACAGCGGCGCGGCCGCAGCGGCCGCATGCCGACGCGCCACCGCCACCGCCACCGCCACCGCGCCGCGCTTTTATCCGCTCTTCACCTCTGCCCCACCCGTGTCTGCTGCCGCCCTCCTCTGCCTTGTGATTGCCATCAGCGATGGCGACACGCTCACCGTGCGTTGCGGCACGCCGGGGACCTGGCGCCCGCAGCGCGTGCGCGTGGTAGCGATCGACGCGCCCGAGAGCCGCCAGGCCTTCGGCCAGCGCGCGCGCCAGAACCTGGCGCGCCTGTGCTTTCGCCAGCAGGCCGCCCTGCGCACGCTGGGCCACGACGACTACGGCCGCACGCTGGCGCATGTGCGCTGCCAGGGGCAGGACGTGGGCACGGCCCAGGTGCGCGCCGGCCTGGCCTGGGTTTATGCACCGCAGGCCAAGCGCTATCCGCACCTGGTGGCGCTGCAGCGCCAGGCACGCGCCAGCCAGACCGGGCTGTGGTCGCAGCCGCGCCCGCAGGCGCCCTGGGACTACCGGCGCCGGCAGCGGTAGGCAACTATCATTTCAATAGCTGTTCGCGCTTATCCATCAAGCGCTACTGGCCATTTTGGCTAGGAACTCGCACCCGTTTCGTCGGCCTGGAACACACCTGACAGCAACTGCGCCAGCCGCTCGCCAGGCAGGCGAAAGCCGCAGGCCTGGGCATGGCCGCCACCGCCCATGCTCACGGCCAGGGGCGAGCAGTCATAGCCGCGCTGCGAGCGCAGGCCCACCTTGACCTGCCCGTCCTTGCCCACCACCCACATCAGCGCGAAGGTGCCGCTCTGGCGCGACAGCAACTCGCCCACCAGGCTGTGGAAGGCGCCGGGCGCATTCACCATCAGTCCGGCCTCGCCGTTGAACACCAGCGGCTGTGCGCCGCCCGCCACGTCCTGCGCCAAATGGCGGAACTTCTCGTCCATGGCTTGCCCGCGTGCGACGAAGGCCGCCGTCTCGGCGGGCGTGAAGTCGGCGATCTGCTGCCAACGGGCGAAGTCGAACGGCTCCATGTCCAGCGCCGCCACATAGCCCGCGGTGTCGGGGTACTGCCAGGCCCACAGGTCGCGGTCTTCCACGTGGCGCACCAGGGCGGGCAGTGGTGCGTCACGGTGGAAAAACTCCCACGCCAGGCGCGCGCCAGACTTGCCCATGTCGAAGTGCAGGCCCCCGCAGCGGCAGGCAAAGCCCTCCAACTGCTCGGCCGCGCTCTTGTGGTGGTCCAGCAGTACCAGCCGGGCGGCACGCGCGTCGATGGCGGCGAGCAGGTCGGGCGCAAACGCAAAGTCCAGCACGTACACGGCCCGCCCCTGCAGCGACGGCAGGTCGTCCACGGTGTCCACCTGCCCGTGGGTCAGCCCCAGGCATTCGACCTGACCGCCATAAAAGCGCCAGGCGGCCAGCGCGGCGGCAAAACCGTCGGCGCAGCGGCCGTGGTACAGCACCAGCGGGTGCGGGTCGTCCCGCTGCGGCGCGGCCAGCAGCGACAGGGGCAGGAAGGTGGAGCGCGAAGACACAGTCATGGCGGGATTGTCGGTCAGCGCACGGCACCGAACTGCCTACTTGAGAACGGGGCCTTTGTTGTACCGGCCTCGCCCCAGGGGCCACAATAACCCCGTCCGCCGCACCGTTTGCGCGGCGCACCACCGGGAGCCAGTCACATGCCCATGGAACTTCTCCGTCAACTTGCGCAGCGGGACCAGTTTCCCGCCCCCGTCGTCGATGAAGCAGAGGTGGACAAGCTGCGTGTTCTGCGCGCCGCGGGCATGGTGCAGGCTGAACTGCCCGGCGAAGGCGAATCCGTGCGTTCGGCACGCGTCATCACCATCACCGGGCTGGGCCGGGCCACCCTACGCGCCCAGGCGGCCCGCGAATTCATCGCCCGGCGCGACCGGCTCCCCGGCTCCCCCCTCTCCACCGCCAAGGCGTAGCGCGCCCGCGTCGCCTCCAGGGGGCCTGGCCGCTGCAGCCCCCGCCACTGTTATCATGGCTGTACAAACATCCAGTTAACACCCTATCGCCACGCAACGGCCACATCACCATGGGACTTGACCAGATCGCCATCGCCCTGCTGGGTGCCACCGCCGCCTGGCTGTCGCAGGCGCGCAGAACGGCGCTGCGCCGCTGGGCCTGCATCTTCGGGCTGCTGGGGCAGCCGTTCTGGTTCTACGCCTCGTGGAAGGCCGAGCAGTGGGGCATCTTTACCGTGTCCATCGTCTACATGGGCGCGTGGCTGCGCGGCCTGTGGGTGTATTGGCTCACCTCGCAGCAGGACCCGCCCCATTCGGGCCTGAGTACCATCCAGCTCACCCCGGGACGCAACCCCTGACGCCCGCGCACCCTCCGCTGCGCCTGCTGTGGCAGGACGCGCACATGGTGGCCGTTTTCAAGCCGGCGGGCTGGCTGGTGCACCGCACAGGTCTGGACGCGGGCGAAACGCGCTTCGTGATGCAGGCGCTGCGCAACCAGATCGGCCAGCACGTCTACCCGGTGCACCGGCTGGACAAGGGCACCTGCGGCGTGCTCGTCATGGCCCTGCATCCCGCCGCCGCGCGGGCCCTGGCCGATGCCTTCGCCCGGCATGCCGTGCGCAAGCAATACCTGGCGTTGGTACGCGGCTGGGCGCCGGCGCAGGCCGAAGTGGACCACCCGCTGCGCCCCGACGACGCGCCGCCCGACGCCCCCACCCAACCTGCCCATACGCGCCTCACGCGCCTGGCGCGGATGGAGCTGCCCGAGTCCAGCGACCCCCGCTTTGCCACGACGCGCGCATCGCTGGTGCTGGCCGAGCCGACCACGGGGCGCCGCCACCAGATCCGTCGCCACCTCAAGCATCTGGCCCACCCCATCCTGGGTGACGCCACCCACGGCAAAGGGCCGCTCAACCGTTGGTGGGCACAGCGCCTGGGCCTGCACCGCTTGTGGCTGCATGCGTGGCAGCTCAGCCTGCCCCACCCCGCAGACGGCCGCCTGGTCACGCTGCACAGTGGATTGCAGTGGCCCGCTGCCAGAACATCCACCACCGACAGCGCACCCCCGCAGCCAAACGCGGACGCAGCGCCGGATTGGCAGCAACACATCTGGACCCTGCCCTGGCAGCAGGACATCGAAGATTCGCTACCAAAAGAGTAGCTTATAGCGCTTACCCAGCAAGCGCTACCGGCCAATTTTTATCTAACGCCCTGCAGCTTTTCGGAGCATCCCGCCACCCGGCCGTGTCCTACCCACAGGAGCGGCGGCCGCCGCTGCCCACCCCGGTCTGCGCGCTTCACACTGGCGGCCATGCACCGTGCAGCGCCCCACGCTTTCCTCCCCGCTTTGCCCCTTTCTCGCCTGGTCTTCAGGCGTGGCACGCCATGACCGGCTGGTGGGCTGACGCCCTGGCCGTGGCCGCCCACGAGTTCTCGGACATTGGCGACCCCCAGCAAACCACGCGGGTGGTCTTGCGCATGGGCGTGGCCGCGCTGCTGGGCGGCCTGCTGGGGTGGGAGCGCGAGCAGGCCGGCAAGGCCGCGGGCATGCGCACCCACATGCTGGTGGCCATGGGCGCCGCGTTGTTCGTGCTCGTCGCGCAGCAGGCGGGCATTGCCCCGGCGGACAACAGCCGTGTGCTGCAAGGGGTGATCGCCGGCATCGGCTTCCTGGGTGCGGGCACCATCCTGAAGGGCGACGCGGAAAGTCAGGTCAAGGGCCTGACCACCGCAGCCGGCATCTGGCTCACGGCCGCCATCGGCGTGGCCGCGGGCCTGGGGCGTGAGAGCACGGCCATCCTGGGCACGCTGCTGGCAGTGGTGGTGCTGTGGGTGATTCCGCTGGTACAGCGCGCCGCCCCGACGGACCCGGGCCAGCCCGCGGCTCGACGCAAACGCCCGCGGCGCAAAACGCGCGGTGGTCTGACAACCGACACCCCGCAGGATGGCCTGTAATGCGGTAGGGGGCACCCGTCCCCCTTTTGACCGCAACGACCCAGGAGCACGCACATGCCCCAGCAAGCCACCATCCAAGGCCACGTCACCTACCGGGAAGGAGACGGCATGCCCATTGCCATTCCGGAAGGACCTGTGGAACTCACCTTCGCCACCGACAGCGTCACGCTGAGCTGGCGCGACGACAACAACACCGCAGGCCTCACCGCCCTGCCGCGCGACCAGTACGAGCTGTATGTCGCCGACGGCAAGATCGTGCTGTAGTCCCTCCCGCGTGCGGGCCCCGCTCGGCAAGGCCCCGCGCTGCCCGCCACAACGGCAGAACCCAGGCCCAGCCATGGCCGACGCCCCGCTACCCATGGCCCGTGGGGGCCCACGGGCCGCACATTGATGGCGCAGCGGTGTCGGCGCTACCATGCGCCACACAACCGTGCGCCTTTGCCATGTCCAGCCCCTCTTCATTCGTGCCTCCGCCTGCCAGCGCGGTCAAGCCGGCTCTGTCCGAAGAGCCCGGGCTGCCGGTGGACGACGGATTGTGCGCAGGCGATGCAATGGACGCGGCGCAACTGCGGCGGCTGCTCCAGGCCGCCCTGCCCGACAAGAGCCAGCACAAGGCAGCCGGCTGGTTCGGGCAGACGGACTTTCTGCTCACGCGCAGCCACGTGGATGAAGACCAGGACGCCTACCACGACGCCCTGTTCATCACTCTCTGGAAGCGCTGGGACTTCTGGCTCGCCCTGCCCCCGGCCGAGAGCGCACCTACCCACGCGCTGGCGCAGGCCTGGGCGCGGTTGCGCTCTGGCATCCCGCCTCCGCCCCCCGGCGCGGACGGCCTGGTGCGCCAATACCGCGCCTACGACAGCGCCGGCCAGCCCGGCGCATGGCAACCGCTCCCCGCACAGGCCGGGGCGGGCGACGCGGCAGCCGGCGCGCTGGTCGCCTGCGGAGAGGGCTGGCGCGAGGTGCTGGCCTACTGGCGCCTGGCCGAGGGCCAGCGCCGCGCCGGCCGGCCGGCGCGCGAGCGGCTGCATGCCACGCTCACCCCCGCACGCATCGAGGCGCTGACGCTGCTGCCCGTATTCACCACCCGCTACAACACATGGAGCGACCCCGAGCGCAACGGCTGGTGGGAGGGCGACGTGTGGATCGGCGCGCGCCAGCCCGGCCAGCAGGGGGGCCATTCATGGGGCCGGGCGCTCAAGTTCAGCTGGCGCAACGGCAGCGAGCGCGCTGGCGACCCCGAGGACGACGCACATGCCTGCTACCAGATCGACCTGACGCCCAGCGATGCCCTGCCGGAGGGCACGGCACACCCGAACGGCCTGCGCATCAGCTACAGCCAGCGCCAGAGCGATCCGCGCACGCCGCTGCCCAACCACGCCGTGCAGCACATGCAGCACCTGCTGGAGCTGTTCACCACGCTGGAGCAGCGCCTGCACGCCGCCCATGCACAAGAGCAACAGGCGCTGCACACCAGCGGCTTGTCCGGCGATGCCCCGCCCCTGCCCCGCCTGCCGCCCTTCGCGCCGCACGAGGCCGACGCCGAGGTGTTCGGGCCCGTCCTCATGGCGCTGTCGCACGACTGGCAGGCCCACGGCCGGGCCCACGCCGCCCGCGTGCGGGAGCACTGGCTGAAGCAGGCCGACGCCGCTGAGGCCGCGGCGGCCCTGGAGCACGGCACGGAACCCGCGGCGTCATCCGCTGAGGCGGCGGCCGCTGCCGTGGCGGCCGCTGCGGTAGGCGATGCTGTACCCGCCCATGGTGTGGCGCCCGGTGCCGCGGCAGCCGGCACGCCCCCGGTGACCGTACCGCCGCCCGCCCCTGTGCACTTCATGCCTGCGCAGCCCACCGACCCGCGCGGCCCCCAGGCTGGCGCCGTGCTGCAACTGGCACGCGCTGTACACGCGCTGGCCGACGGCGACCTGTCCGCACGCTTTCACCGGCGCTTTGCCTTCGCGCCCCATGTCTATGCCCACCACGCCGCACGCACCGGCCACGCCGTGGACGCCCTGCAGTGGCTGGAAGATGGCCGTCTGCTGGCCCGCACGGAGCCCGTGCATCCCACGCAAGCACCCGCGTGGTGGCGGGTCAGTGCCGATGCGTGGGCGCTGAGCCCCACGGCCGCACCGGCAAACCTGCCTGCATCGTGCCCCGCCGCCACCGTCCATGGCCTGCGTGTGGAGGGCGACGCACAGGGCGATCTGCACGGCCTGGCCGAGGACGGCACGGCCCTCTGGCGCCACCACATCGGCGGCGCCATCCTGGCGATCGCCGCAGCGCCCGACGGCCACACCCTGGCCGTGGGCAGCGCCAGCGGCTACCTGGTGCTGCTGCGCAAGGGCAGCGGCACCGACCCGGCCCTGCTCAGCACGTCGCGCTATGCGGAGCTGCGGCGCTTCATCTTCTGGGCGGATGCATCCAGCCCGCTGGCCTGGTAGGGGCAGCGCGTGCGTTGCTTCAATATCCATAGCTGCTCGCGCTTGACAGGCGGGCGCTAGAGGCATTTTTCATTCAAACACCACCATGGCCACTTACCACGCCGAAATCACCTGGACGCGCGACGCCACGCCGCAAGACTTCCTCAAGAACCGCTACAGCCGCCGCCACCTGCTGCGCTTTGACGGTGGCGCGCAGTTGGCCGGCTCCTCGTCGCCCCACGTCGTGCCGCTGCCCTGGTCCGACGCGGCCGCCGTGGACCCGGAGGAAGCCTTCGTCGCCGCACTGTCGAGCTGCCACATGCTGTGGTTCCTCTCCATCGCCGCGCGGCAGGGTTTATGCGTGGACGACTACTGCGACGCGGCCGAGGGTGTGATGGCCCGCAACGCCCAAGGCCGCATGGCCATGACCGTGGTCACGCTGCGCCCGGCGGTGCGCTTTGGCGGCAACCCGCAGCCCACGCACGAACAGTTGCACGCCCTGCACCATGAGGCGCATGAACAGTGCTTCATCGCCAACTCGGTCACCACCGAGGTGCGCTGCGATCCGGTGCTGGCCTAGGGCCTGTGAACTGCGCAGATCCTGCGAGCGGACCTGGCCCTGATCAGTCCTCGTCCCGCGGGGCGTTGCGCGCGCGGCGCTCGTTGCGGCGCAGCTGCTCGGCCTTGCGCGCGGCGCGTTCCTTTTCCTGCACCTCGGCGGCGGCCAGCCAGGCCTCGAACTCGGCCGGCGTCTCCAGCGTCACACGGCCCAGCGCTGCGCTGCGCAGGTCGGTGAGCACGATCTCGGCGGCCTTTTGCAGGTTGAGGCGCCCGCCGCTCATCACCGCGCCGCGCTTCCTGGCAATCAGCTCCAGCAGCTCATCATCGTGCTTGGCGGCGATGGCCGCCGCGTCCAGCCCCAGCTTGTAGCGCGCGTCCAGCAGCGGTGCGTAGTGCTGCTTGAGGTAGGCCAACAGTTCCAGCGCCACTTCTTCCTCGTCGTACGCATTGCGGCCCACGGCGCCGCTGGCGGCGAGCTTGTAGCCGCTTTCGGGCACGGTGATGCGCGGCCACAGCATGCCAGGCGTGTCCCACAGGTAAAAGTCATCGTCCAGCACGATGCGCTGCTCCTGCTTGGTCACGCCGGCCTCGTCGCCCGTCTTGGCTTCGCGCTTGGCGGACAGGGTGTTGATCAGCGTGGACTTGCCCACATTGGGAATGCCGCAGATCAGTACCCGCATGGGCTTGGAGAGGCCGCGCCGGTTGGGCGCAAGCTGCCGGCACGCGTCGATGAGCCGACGCGCGGGCGCGGCGTCGGACGCATCCAGCGCGATCGCGCTCGTGCCGGGCCGCGCGTTGTACCAGGCCAGCCACGCGGGCGTGCGCGCCGGGTCGGCCACGTCCTGCTTGTTGAGCACCTTCAGCGCAGGCTTATGGCCCGTCAGCTCGGCCAGCAGCGGATTGCTGCTGGAGCCGGGCAAGCGCGCGTCCAGCAGCTCGATCACCACGTCGATGTCCTTGATGCGCTCGCCGATCGCTTTGCGCGTCAGGTGCATGTGACCGGGAAACCACTGGATGGCCATGGACTGTGTACTTTCACGAATGGGGCTTGCGAAGCCGCCAAGGATAATCGCCGCCATGCCCTCTTTCTCCCAGCGCAAACAAGATTCCGAGCTGCTGCTCAAGGGCGCGGTGTGCGCGCTCATTGGCGTGATCATCCTGCTGGCCCCCTACATAGCCCGCTCGCCCGACGTGCGCGAGATGATGGCCCAGGGCCACGTCATGGGGTGGTTCGCGCTGGTGCTGGGCTGCGCCTTCCTGGCGCGCTACGGCCTGATCCGTTGGCGCGGGCGCCGGTAAGGCCCCGTCACCTTCATGCTGGAAGCCACCCGCCAGCGCTTCGCCGCCCTGCAGGCGCAGGCCGCCCACGCCGGTGTAGCGCTGCGCCCACCGCCGCCTGAGCCCACCACCTGCTGCGGACGCGGGTGCAACGGGTGCGTGTGGGAGGGCTTTTATGCGGCGGCGCAGTGGTGGTGCGAAGATGCGCAGGGCGCGCTGGCGCAGCCTGGCGGGGGCTCCTCCTGACGCTGCACCGGGGCTGAATGTGTGCAGCGGCCCGCGAGGCTCTTGCATGCCAGGAAGGGAGGCCTCTGCAGGTCAAGGCTCCAGCAGATCCCCCAGCGCCTTTGCGCCCACGGGCGGGGTCGCCGCCCATGGAATCAGATAGAACCGGCCTTGCGCCAATGCTTGAACCCGCTCCATCTGCCGCCTCTCGCTATTCAACCGGGCCTGAAGAAGGGGATCGCGGGTGTTGCTGGCCAACAGTGACTTGTTGACCACCCAGGCGAAGGTGCCGATCCGGGCCCGCTGCAGGTCCTCCTTCAGCGCGGCGGCCTGCGACACCGGAGTGGCCTCGGGCAACGTCACCAGAATGATCTTGGTGTAGTCAGGGTCCTGCAGCCGCATCAGGGGCGTGGTGATGCGCCCCGACGCCTTGCCTTCAAACTCCCGCACCATCTGGCGGTGGTAGGCACCCGTGGCATCCATGAGCAGCAGCGAGTGGCCCGTGGGCGCGGTGTCGAGCACCACGAACGCACTGCGGGCCTGAGACACCACATGCGAGAACGCATGGAAGATCGCCACTTCCTCCGTGCATGGAGAACGCAGATCTTCCATCAACAGGTCCTTCTCCGCCGGGGTCATGCCGGCCGACTTGGCGGCAACGACCTTGTCCACGTATTTCTGGGTCTCTGCTTTGGGGTCAATGCGCCCGACGGTCAGGCCCGGGATCTCGCCGTCGAGCGTCACCGCCAAGTGGGCGGCGGGGTCCGTGGTGCTCAGGTGCACGGACTTGCCGAGCTTGACCAGTCCCAGGGCGATCGCCGCGGCAATGGTGGTCTTGCCCACGCCACCCTTGCCCATCACCATGATCAATCCACGCTCGCCCCGCGCCAGCTCCGCCACCAGCGCGGACAGTTTCTGGTGCGCGAAGTCGGGTGCTTCCAGGGCGGCCACAGGCACCTCGGTCGGTGATGGCGACAGCAGCGCCCGCAGCGCCTGCAGCCCCACGGAATCGACGGGCCGCATGGGAATCACGTCGGCCGCCAGACGTTTCAGCGCCTGCGGCATCTCCCGCATGGCCTCCTGTCCCAGAGCCTCGATGGCCAGGGCGACGGCATCGCGAGGGTCTTGCGCCTTGAAAACCGCGTTGATCACCAGGCGCTGGTGGGAAAGGCCCAACTCACGCAGTTCGTCTGAAGACCTGGCGGCTTCGTTGAGCGCTCCCGCCTCAGGCCTCGCCACCAGAACAATGGTGGTGAGCGAAGCGTCGTTCAGGGATGCCAGCGCCCGGTTGAAAAGCTGCTCCTGCATCTTCAACCCCGAATGCGGCCCCAGGCAGGATGCTCCGCGGTCATTGCCCTTGAGGAACCCGCTCCATGCCTTGGGCAGGCTGAGAAGCCTCAAGGTATGGCCCGTGGGGGCGGTATCGAACACGACATGGTCGAAATCCCGCCCTCCTTCCGACAGAAGTTGAGAGAACTCATCGAAGGTGGCGATCTCGGTGGTGCAGGCACCCGAGAGTTGCTCGCGCACGAGGTCCACCTCCTCAGCCGTAGCCTGCGTGCCCATCTGTTCAATGACACGGGCACGGTAGTTCTGCGACGCGGCTTCCGGATCGATGTTCAGGACCATCAGGCCCGGAACCCCTGGCACAGGAACCGGATAGTTGCGCAGCGCAATGCCGAGCATTTCATCGAGGTTCGATGCCGCATCGGTACTGACCAATAGAACCTTCTTACCCGCGTCTGCCAAGGCGATGGAAACCGCTGTGGATACCGAGGTCTTGCCGACACCACCCTTGCCGGTGAAGAACAGGTACCTGGTGGGCGCGTCCAGAAGGGTGAAGTGAGATGGCATAAGCGTTCGTGGTCAATGCACCGAATGGGCGGGGATAAGAGGGTGCCTCAGGCATGCGTAATGTTGCGCCAAAGGAATTTACAATATTTCCATTATCGTTGTATAGTCGTCTTATGCAAGAAATCGATGTCATCCGCTCCCTCGCAGCGTTGGCCCAAGAAGTACGCCTGCGGGTGTTTCGCGCACTGGTCGTGGCTGGCGCAGAGGGACTCACGCCAGGCTCGTTGTGCGAGCAACTGGCGGTAGCACCCAACACCTTGTCCTTTCACCTCAAGGAGCTCGTGCACTCCGGCCTCGTCAGCCAGGAGCGTCAGGGGCGCAACCTGATCTACCGGGCCTCCTTCGACACGATGGACGATCTGCTCGGCTACCTCACGGAGAACTGCTGCCAGGGCGCGTCCTGCCTGGCGGAGACGGCAAAGAGCTGCGACTGCTGACCCACTTTTGAAGGAGAACCCCATGAAGCGATTCCATGTCCACCTGCATGTGGAAGACCTGGCCCAGAGCATCCGTTTTTACTCCCAGCTCTTCGCGGCCGAGCCCGCTCGCGTGGAGGCCGATTACGCGAAGTGGATGCTCGACGATCCGCGGGTCAACTTCGCGATCTCCACGCGGGGCACCTCCCCAGGCTTGGATCACCTGGGCTTTCAGGTGGACGACGCGGCCGAACTGTCAGAACTGAAGGCCAGGGCCGCATCGGCCGACATGGCCCTGCTCGACGAAGGCGCCACCACCTGCTGCTATGCGCGCAGCGAGAAGCACTGGGTTACCGACCCGCAGGGCATCGCGTGGGAGCACTTTCACACGCTCGGCGACATTCCCATGTTCAACGAGTCCAGCCCAACGGCTGCCGCCGGCGCGTGCTGCGCGCCAAAGGCGCCTGCGGCCACGGCATCCAAGGCGCCCTGCTGCGGGCCCGCCATTTCCTCATCCACCTGCTGCTGATCCGCTGAAGGTCCTTCATGACGACGCCCTTGCACGTTCTTTTTCTCTGCACGCACAACTCCGCGCGCAGCATCCTGGCCGAGGCCTTGCTCAACGCCATGGCGGGCGGGCGCTTCAAGGCCTGGTCTGCCGGCAGCAGCCCGCGCGACAACCAGCAGCCGCATCCCCTGGGTCTGCAGGTCCTGCAAAAAGCAGGCGTCTCCACTGAGGGCTTGCGCAGCAAGAGCTGGGATGAGTTTGCCGCCGCAGGCGCGCCCACGATGGATCTGATCATCACCGTGTGCGACAACGCCGCGGGAGAGGTCTGCCCGATCTGGCCGGGGCACCCCGCAACGGCGCACTGGGGCTTTGCCGACCCTTCAGAAGGCGACGCGCCTGATTCAGAAAAGCTGGAAGCCTTCCGCCAGACGCTGCACCTGATCAAGCGCCGCCTGGACCTGCTGATCAACCTGCCCGCCGACAAGCTGGAGAAAGCGGTATTGCAGACCAGCGCCCGCGAACTCGCAGGGAAATGACATGAGTGCCCAGTGCGAAACCACCGCCCAACGCGCGGCAGGCGCTCCCATGAGCGTGTTCGAGCGCTATCTCACCGTGTGGGTGCTGCTGTGCATCGTGGTGGGCATCGGGCTGGGCCAGGCGTTTCCCGGTGCAGCGCGGACCATTGGGTCGTGGGAAGTGGCCCGCGTGAACCTGCCGGTGGGGCTGCTCATCTGGGTGATGATCATCCCGATGCTGCTCAAGGTGGACTTCTCCGCCCTGGGCGAGGTGCGGCACCACGTGCGCGGCATCGGGGTCACGCTGTTCGTGAACTGGTTGGTCAAGCCGTTTTCCATGGCCTTTCTCGGCTGGCTGTTCATCCGCCAGTGGTTTGCCCCCTACCTGCCAGCGGACCAACTGGACAGCTACATCGCCGGCCTGATCCTGCTGGCCGCTGCCCCCTGCACGGCCATGGTGTTCGTATGGAGCCGCCTGACCGGCGGCGACCCCCTGTTCACGCTGTCCCAGGTCGCGTTGAACGACAGCATCATGATCGTGGCGTTCGCGCCGCTGGTGGCCTTCCTGCTCGGCCTGTCGGCCATCACGGTGCCATGGGACACCCTGCTCACCTCGGTGGTGCTGTACATCGTCATTCCGGTGGTGCTGGCCCAGTGGTGGCGGCGCGCCTTGCTGGCACGGGGGCAGGCCGCGTTCGATGCGGCACTCCAGCGCATCGGGCCGTGGTCCATTGCGGCGCTGCTGCTCACGCTGGTGCTGCTGTTCGCCTTCCAGGGCGAGGCCATCCTGCGCCAGCCCCTGGTCATCGCACTGCTGGCCGTGCCCATCCTGATCCAGGTGTTCTTCAACTCGGCGCTGGCCTACTGGCTCAACCGCGCGGCGGGTGAAAAGCACGCGGTCGCCTGCCCATCCGCCCTGATTGGCGCATCCAACTTCTTTGAACTGGCCGTGGCCACCGCCATCAGCCTGTTTGGCTTCGAGTCGGGCGCGGCACTGGCCACGGTGGTGGGCGTGCTCATCGAAGTGCCGGTGATGCTGCTGGTCGTCAAAGTCGTTAATTCATCCAAGGGCTGGTACGACGCGGGTGCAAAGCGTGCAGCGTAGAACCACCACCACGCTGATGCTGGGCGTAGCCCAGACACTGGCGTGGGCGTCGTCGTACTACCTGCCGGCCGTGGTGGCCGCGCCGATGGGGCGAGACGTCGGCATGTCCTCGTCGGCGGTGTTTGGGGCGTTCTCGATGGCGCTGCTGTTTGCCGCAGCAACCGGCCCCTGGGCGGGGCGCGCCATTGACCGGGCTGGTGGGCGGCCGGTACTGGTCGTCAGCAACCTGGTGTTTGCCGCAGGGCTCGCGGCGCTCAGCCTGGCCTCACAGCCCGCCCATGTCTTTGCTGCCTGGGCCCTGATGGGCCTGGCCATGGGCAGCGGCCTCTACGAAGCCGCGTTCGCCACCGTGGTCCGCCTGCATGGCCAGGACGCCCGGCGGGCGATCACCGGCATCACCTTGCTGGCAGGCTTTGCAAGCACGATCGGCTGGCCATTGACGGCCTCCCTGGAGTCGGCGTTCGGCTGGCGGCAGGCCTGCCTGACATGGGCGGCGCTGCATCTGCTCATCGGCCTGCCGCTGAACGCGATGCTGCCCACGGCCGCGCCGGCCGCTTCGGCCGATGCGCAGGCCGCTGCGGCAGGGAGCCCTCATCCACAGCCAGCGGCAAGCGTGGCACCGGCCCGGCGGCGTGCGGCCGTGCTCATGGCCTGCGTGTTTGCCATTGCGTGGTTCAACAGCACCGCGATGGCGGCGCATCTGCCGCAGGTCCTGCAGGCTTCGGGTGTGGCCTTGGCTGGCGCGATCGGCATTGCGGCGCTGGTGGGGCCGGCCCAGGTCGCGGGGCGATTGGTCGAATTCACCGTGCTCAAGCGGTCGCATCCGCTGTTGTCGGCGCGGCTGGCCACGCTGGCACATCCGCTGGGCGTCGTACTGCTGATGCTGCTGGGCAGCCACGCGGCGCCCGCGTTCGCCGTGCTGCACGGGCTCGGCAACGGCATCCTGACCATTGCCATCGGCACCCTGCCGTTGCTGATCTTCGGCGCACAAGGCTATGGGCAGCGGCAGGGGTTCCTGATGGTGCCCGCGCGCATCGTGCAGGCCGGGGCGCCGTTCCTGTTCGGGCTGGCCGTGGAGCGCTGGGGCGGCGCGGCGCTCTGGCTCTCCGCCACACTGGCGGTCCTGGCGTTTTTGGCACTGGCCGCCCTGGCCGCAGGCATGAACCGGTCCGGCGACGCTTGACCACTATTGCCAGGGAGGGTGTCCGCCCGCAATGCGCACCATGCGCTCATCCACCAACGCGGCCCAGCTCCCGCTGGCCCGCCACCTCCCGCAGCCACGCCCTGAAGGCCTTCACCCCCGCCGACTCTGCACGCGCCAGTGGCACCACGAGGTAGTACGCATCGCTGCTGGTCAGCACGCCACCGGGCAGCTCCACCAGCGCGCCGCTCGCCAATTCCTCCTCCATCAGAAACCGCGGCAGCAGGGCCACGCCCAGGCCGGAGATGGCGGCCTGGGCGATCATGGCGAACTGCTCGAAGCGCGGGCCGCGCAGGGCCTGGGGCGCGGGCACGCCCTCCTGCTCGAACCAGTCGGCCCACAGCATGGGGCGCGTGGTCTGGTGCAGCAGGGTCAGGCCGGCCACGCCGGCAGGGGTCTCGATGCGGTGGCGGGTGCGCAGCGCGGGGCTGCACACCGGCACCACTTCTTCGTGCATCAGGTAGTCGCACACGGCGCCGGCCCAGTGGGGCGCACCGTAGTGGATAGCGGCGTCGAACGGTTCCTGGGCGAAGTCAAAAGGCTCGCCACGGGCAGAAAGATTCACTGTCAGCTCCGGGTGCAGCGCGGCGAACGCAGGCAGGCGCGGCACCAGCCAGCGTGCGCCCAACGTGGGCAGCACCGCCAGGTGCAGGAGTCCGCCGCCATCGGCCAGGGCCATGGCCTTCTGCGTGGCGGCACCGAGCTGCTGCAGCACGGCGCGTACGTCGGCGGCGTACAGGCGCCCCGCATCCGTCAACACCACGCGCTGGCGCACCCGGGTGAACAGGGCCTGACCGAGTTGTGCCTCCAGTTGGCGCACCTGGCGCGAGACGGCGCTTTGCGTGAGGTGCAGCTCCTCCGCCGCACGTGAGATGCTGGCGTGGCGCGCGGCGGCCTCAAAGGCGAGCAGGTCGGCCACGGGCGGCAGGAAGAGTTTGCGAAACATGGCGTTAATTCATGCAATCAGAGAATGAACCCTACCAAGGCTTGTGGTAACGCATAAGGCGCCAGCGCTTGATCCATAAGCGCTGGCGGCAGGCAGGGCTGAGACGGGATATTGCCACTTGATGCGGTTTAAGCAACAAGTCGTTCCGCTTTTTTGCTATGCAAGCGCGCATGGCTGGGCGATATTTGCAACTTCGCCTTCTCTTGGACCTCCATGCCGCACACCGCTACCTCCACCGCCGCATCCCGCACGGGCGGGCAGATCCTCGTCCAGCAGCTCATCGTGCACGGCGTGCAGCAGCTCTTTTGCGTGCCGGGCGAGAGCTACCTGGCCGTGCTGGACGCCCTGCACGACGCCAACATCGCCGTCACCGTGTGCCGCCAGGAGGGCGGCGCGGCCATGATGGCCGAGGCGCAGGGCAAGCTGACCGGCCGCCCGGGCATCTGCTTCGTGACGCGCGGGCCGGGGGTTACCAACGCATCGGCGGGCATCCACATCGCGCACCAGGATTCGACGCCGTTGATCGTCTTCGTAGGCCAGGTGGCGCGCGGTGCGCTGGGGCGCGAGGCGTTCCAGGAGCTGGACTACGGCGCCGTGTTCGGCACCATGGCCAAGTGGGTGGTGCAGATCGACGATGCGCGGCGCGTGCCGGAGCTGGTCTCGCGCGCATTCCACGTCGCCACCTCGGGCCGCCCCGGCCCCGTGGTGGTGGCCCTGCCCGAGGACATGCTGACCGATGCCGTGCAGGTGGCCGATGCCCTGCCCTACTCCGTGCCCGAGACCTACCCCGGCGCGCCCGCACTGCAGGCACTGGCGGCGCGGCTGCAGGCGGCCGAGCGGCCGGTGGTCATCGTGGGCGGCAGCCGCTGGTCCGACCAGGCGGTGCGCGACATGCAGGCCTTTGCCAGCGCCTGGCGGCTGCCGGTGTATTGCTCGTTCCGCCGGCAGATGCTATTCCCGGCCAGCCACGCCAGCTACGCGGGCGACCTGGGCCTGGGCGTCAATCCCCAGCTGCTGGCGCGCATCCGCGCGAGCGACCTGGTGCTGGTGCTGGGCGGGCGGCTGTCGGAGATCCCCTCGCAGGGCTACGAGCTGTTCGACATTCCCGTGCCGGCGCAGCCGCTGGTGCATGTGCATGCCGACGCCGACGAGCTCGGCCGGCTCTACCGCCCGGTGCAGGCCATCCACGCCACGCCGCAGGCCATGGCCGCCGCCCTGGCCAGCCTGCGCCCCGCGGCCGAGCCGCGCTGGACCGCGCACACCGAGGCTGCGCGCGCCGAGTACCTGGCCTGGAGCGACCCGGCGCCCATCCGCATCCCCGGCAAGCTGCAGATGGGCGAGGTGATGCAGCACCTGCGCGAAGTGCTGCCCGCCGACACCATCTTCTGCAACGGTGCGGGCAACTTCGCCACCTGGGTGCACCGCTTCTGGCCGTTCACCACCTATGCGAGCCAACTGGCCCCCACCAGCGGCTCGATGGGCTACGGCCTGCCGGCCGGCGTGGGCGCCAAGCGCCTGTGGCGCGAGCGCGAGGTGGTGGTGTTTGCGGGCGACGGCGACTTTCTGATGCATGGCCAGGAGTTCGCCACCGCCGTGCAGTACGGCCTGCCGCTGATAGTGGTGCTGTTGGACAACGCCATGTACGGCACCATCCGCATGCACCAGGAGCGCGAGTACCCCGGGCGCATCAGCGCCACACAGCTCAAGAACCCCGATTTCAAGGCCTATGCCCAGGCCTTCGGCGGGCACGGCGAGCGCGTGGAGCGCACCGAAGACTTCGCCCCGGCACTGGCACGCGCACGGGCGAGCGGGCTGCCGAGCGTGCTGCACTGCCTGATCGATCCGCAGGCGATCACACCCACGGGAACGCTGGATGGCATCCGGTCGGCGGCAATGGCGCGCAAGGGGTGATCTGAAGGGCTAAATGGGGCTCTGCGCTTGTGGGGCAAGCGCGGACAGCTATCGTTTTTGAGTTTTTGCTGCCGAATGCTTGGGTGCCGACCGGGTTATGCGCCCCCGCGCAGCAACATCAAAAAGAATAGCTGGCGGCGCTTACACCATAAGCGCCGCCCTCAAAAAACTACCCCAACTGCTCGACCGCCATGAACCGCTCGCGCCACGCCTCGAACGGCAGGTCATCTGCCACTTCAATGGCCCGCTGCTCCTCCAGCGACCGCTCGGCCAGCGCCTGGTAGCGCGCCTGCTGCGACTCGCTCCAGGGCTGCCCCAGCAGGATGTCCCGCGCCGACTGGGAATGCGCAAGTGCGAAGGCGGTGAAGTCGTTGTCATGCTGCTGTTGCAGCTCGGCCAGCACGCGCGCGGACGGTGTGGAGTGCGGGGCCGCCAGTGTCGCCTGGGCCGCCGTGAGCGCGTGCGCATAAGCCTCGCCGCCGTGGGCGGCATCCAGCGTGGCGGCGATGGGCGTGCATTCGGCCAGCACCTCGGCGGCCCAATCGGTCAGCAGCACACGCTGGCCGCGGCGCATGAGCTGCAGGCCGGCCTCGCGCCCGCGCTCGGCCGCCAGGTGCTGGTTGTTCTTGAGTTCGGCGATCTCGGCCGGCGTGTCGGGCGGGCTGTCCGACAGCAGGCAGTGCAGCAGGAATACGTCCAGCAGGCGCATGGTGTCGGCGGTGATGCCCACGGGCACGAACGGGTCCAGGTCCATCAGGCGCACCTCGACATACTCCACGCCGCGCTCGCGCAGCGCGTGCAGCGGGCGCTCGCCGCTGTGGACGGTGCGCTTGGGCCGGATGGTGCCGTAGAACTCGTTCTCGATCTGCAGCAGGCTGGTGCCCATCTGGTTGTAGTCGCCGCCGGGGTTGCGCACGCCAATCGCCTCGTAGGCCGGATAAGGCCGCGTGAGCGCCTCGTGCAGCGAATCGGCATAGCCCTGCAGGCCGTTGTAGCTGACGGCCAGCGTGGCCTGGGCGTCGCTCTGGTAGCCCAGGCGCCCCATGCGCAGCGAAGTGGCATGCGGCAGGTACAGCGCGCGCTTGCCGTCGCCCAGCGGCTGCAGGCTGTGTTGCCGCCCTTCGACGAAGCACGGGCACAGCGCAGGCGATGCACCAAACAGGTACAGGAGCACGAACGCGTGCCGACGGAAGTTGCGGATCAGCGCAAAGTACTCGTCGCTGCCTACGCCGGGCAGCGACCAGTTGTAATGAATGCCCGAGATGGTCTGCATGCGCCGGCCGTAGCGGTGGCCCAGGCCCATGCGGTACACGCTCTTGGCACGCCCCGGGTTGGACGAGCCGTAGCGCGCCAACGGAATGGTCTCGTCCGTAGGCAACATGCAGGGCATGCTGGACACCCAGAGCATCTCGCCGCCCGGCTGCTGCTGCAGCACGCGGTGCACGAACTGGTGGATCTCGGTCAGTTCATCCTGGCATTCCTGCACCGTGCGGTGGGCACCGGTGATGAGCTCGATCTGCGATTCGCTGTAGTCCGTGGTGATGCAGGGGTGCGTGAGGGCCGAGCCCAGCGCCACCGGATGGGGTGTGAGCGCCAGGGCACCCGTGGGCAGCACGCGCAGCCCCTCCTTCTCGATGCCGCGGCGCATGCCTGCCAGCCGGTCGGCGGACAGGGCTGCGATTCGCTGTGGGAGTGTGCTCATGGTGGTGGTTGTTCCATCTTTTTTGAGGTGGGGCCGGAACTTAGCACGCCGCGCTGCGGCCTGCCCGCGCCCACGTCAAGCGCCGGCCTGACACCGGGGAACTGCCACCGCCCTCAGCACGGTCGCTTTTGGTACGGTAGCAGCGGGGCAGCACCGCCCCGGACAGGCCGTGTCAGCGGTGCGCAGCCAGGGCCTGCGCCACCTCGTTCGTCCCCTGCGCGGCGCCGCTTTGCGGTACCTGCTCACCCGCTCCGCGGGCCGTCACCTCGGCCAGGCGCGCGGCCAATTGCTCCGGCACATCGGCACCTTGCCCCAGGTGGATGCCCTGGGTGAGCGTGATGTGCGCGGCCTCGAATGTGCCCGCGCCTGCACACAGGATGGTGCGCGTGGGCGCGCTCTCATGCGCCAACACCAGCATGGCGGGCACCACCGCATCGGGCTGGAGGGCAGCCAGCACGTCCTCGGGCATCAGGCCCTCGGTCATGCGGGTGGCGGCCGTGGGTGCCAAGGCGTTCACATGGATACCGTACTTGGCCCCTTCGATCGCCAGCGTCTGCATCAACCCCACCTGCGCCAGCTTGGCCGCGCCGTAGTTGGCCTGGCCGAAGTTGCCGTACAGGCCCGTGGAGGACGTCGTCATCACGATGCGCCCATAGTTCTGCGCCTGCATGTGCGGCCACACCGCCTTGCAGCAATGGGCCGCGCCCATGAGGTGGACCTGGACCACGAGGGCAAAGTCCGCCATGTCCATCTTGGCAAACGACTTGTCGCGCAGGATGCCGGCGTTGTTCACCAGGATGTCCACGCGACCCCACGCGTCCATGGCCTGCTGCACCATGGCCTGCACGGCCGCGAAATCGGTCACCGACGCACCGTTGGCCAGCGCCTCGCCGCCTGCGGCGCGGATCTCGTCCACCACGGCCTGCGCGGCGGACACCGAGCCGCCGCTGCCGTCCACGGCACCGCCCAGATCATTGACCAGCACCTTGGCGCCACGCGCTGCCAGCGCCAAAGCATGCTGACGGCCCAGGCCGCCACCCGCACCCGTCACGATGGCCACACGGCCGTGGAAATCAAGGAACATGTTGAAGTCTTTGAACGAAGGATTGCCACCAGACACGCAGGCCCGCGGCCACCGGTGGCCGGACACACGCGCAGCGAAAAGAAATGGCCCCGGCCGATGACCGGGGCGATTCAAAGGATACAGTAAGCAACCAGGTTCAATCAGCGGCTGCCTAGACCGCTTGTATGCCTTCGCCCCACCATGATTGCATGCAAGGCCACCAGGGCTATGGGTGACGTTTTTCCCCAAGCGCCTTGATCGCCGGCCCGATGGACACGGCAGCCTCGTCATAGCCCGACCAGGGGCCATTGCCCGTCTTCAAGCGCCGGTCCACGGTCTGCACCGTCCAGTGGGCGCCACCCGTGAGCGCGTCCAGTTCCTGCCAGGCGACGGGCACGGACACGCCCATGCCCGGCCGCGCGCGCGCCGTCCACGCACAGGCCGTAGTGGCGCCAAAGCCATTGCGCAGGTAGTCCACAAAGATCTTTCCCACGCGGTTGCGGGGCCCGCTCTTGGCCACGAAGCGCTGCGGCAGGGTGCGCGCCAGATGCTGCACCACGGCTTGGCTGAAGTCTTTCACGGCATCCCAGCCGTGCAGTCGCTTGATGGGCACCACCACATGCAGCCCCTTGCCGCCGCTGGTCTTAAGGAACGATGGCAGGCCCAGCTCGGTGAGCATCAAGCGCACGAGCGCTGCGCCCTCTTGCACGTGCGCCCACGGCACGCCCTCGCCCGGATCCAAGTCGAAGGTGATGCGGTTGGGCCGCTCGATCCGGTCCTTGCGAGCATTCCATGTGTGAAACTCCACGGTGTTCATTTGCGCGGCCGACAGCAGGCCCTGCGCCGTGGCCACTTCCAGCAGCGGCGGGTGGCCAGGATCCAGGTCGGGTGACAGCGCACTCACCCCGTCCAATGCCCCCGTGTCCAGGTGCTTTTGAAAGAAGAGCTCGCCCTCCAGACCTTGCGGCGCCCGCAGCAGGGATACCGGCCGCCCCTGCAGGTGGGGCACCATGAGGGGCGCTACCGTGGCGTAGTACCGCACCAGATCAAGCTTGGTGAACCCGGTGGAGGGATCCACCACGCGCGCCGGACTTGTCACCTGCAGCCCCCCCACGCGCGCGGTGCGGCTGGGCGCAGCCCCCTGCAGGTGCGCAGGCTCCTCGTGGACGATGGCGGCGGCGGGCTTGTCGTCGCGCAACCCGCGGAATACGGCGTGGCGCACCTTGCCCTCCTTCGTCCATTCGGCGAAGGAAACCTCCGCCACCAGCGTGGGCCTCACCCAATGCACCTTGCGGGGGATGGAGCGCGGCTGGGCAAACGGGCTGTCCTGGGTGCGCAAAGCGCCCAGCCGCCGGGCCAGGTCCGAGAGGACGCGCTCGCTGAAACCCGTGCCCACATTGCCGGCATAGCGCAGGGCGCCGCCCTCGTCATGCACGCCCAGCAGCAGTGAACCGATCCCTGTGCGTGAGCCCTGCGGGTCGGTGTATCCGCCGATGACGAACTCTTGTCGATGGCTGCACTTGAGCTTGATCCAATCCGTGCTGCGGCGGGAGGCATACACGCTGTCCTTGCGCTTACCGATCACCCCTTCAAATCCCAGCCGGCAGGCCGAGGCCACCAGGTCCGCCGGCCGTGCTTCGAAATCTTCGCTGAACCGCACCCGGTCTGAGGAGGCTGGCTGCAGCACGCTGCGCAGCAGCGCACGCCGTTCAGCGAGGGGCAGTTGCCTCAGATCGCGCCCGTGCGCAAAAGGCAAGTCGAAGGCGTAAAAGACCAGCGCGTCGGTCGATCGCCCGTCAAACGCGTTCTGCAGCGCCTGGAAGTCGGGGACACCCTGGGCGTCCAGCACCAGCACCTCGCCGTCGATCCATGCAGAGGACAGCGGCAAGGCGGCCAGCGCTTGCGCCAGGGCGGGCATCCTCGAGGTCCAGTCGTTGCCGTTACGGGTGTACAGCCGTGCCTTGCCGCGCTGAACCCGCGCCAGCATGCGATAGCCGTCGAACTTGAGCTCCCACAGCCACTGCGAAAGGTCGGCCGGCGGTCCGTCCACCAGCGTGGCGAGTTGCGGGGATAGCTGGTCAGGCAGCGGTGCCGTGGGCGCGGATGTCCACGGCACCGCCGCTGCCGTGGGAGGCTGAATCTGCGCGGGCCCGGCCCTCTGAGCGAATGCGCGCGCTGGTGGCGCAACCGGCGGCTGGTCTGCCACGCTGTCGGGCATTTCGTCCACCACGTTGAATTCCTCGGCCGCACGCTCCAGCCCGTCGCGCTCCTTGATCAGCAGCCAGGGGGGCTGCTTATCGTCGTCCCGGCCATGCATACGCACCAGGGTCCAGTGGCCGTGCAATTTGTGGCCGTGGATCTCGAACTTGAGCTTCCCCTTGCGGTAGTCTTCGCGCGGATTGCCCTGCGGCACCCAATAGCCGCGGTCCCAGATGATGACCCGCCCCGCACCGTATTGGCCCGGCGGGATCTGCCCTTCGAATTGGTTGTAGGAAATTGGGTGGTCTTCCACCTGCACGGCCATGCGTTTGTCCGCCGGGTCGTAACTGGGGCCCTTGGGTACGGCCCAGCTCTTCATGGTGCCGTCCAGCTCCAGGCGCAGGTCATAGTGCAGGCGGCTGGCCCAGTGCTTCTGGATCACGTACTGCAGCGCCTGCGACTGCGCTCCGCCGTCCGCGGGCTCTGGCGTCACGGCAAAGTTGCGCTTTTGCTTGTACGCCGCCAGCGGGTCTTTGCGGGGCATGGTCCGTCGCCTTGTCCGGCACCGCTATCCGTGTGCGCGGCGAGGTTTCTTGGCCGCAGTGGGCTTGGCAGGCGCCGCCTTGGCCGCCGTCTTGCGGGCCGGTGACTTTTTGGCGGCGGTCGATTTGACCGCTGCCTTGCCCGCCGGTGCAAGGCGGGTCACGGAGGCAGGTTTGTCCTTGCGCGGCGGGGTGGCCGAGGCGCCCTCCAGGCTGCGCTTGAGCAAGGCGGTGAGGTCCAGCACCTCCGCCCCCGCAGCCACCGCCGGTCCTTCATCCGGCTGAGCGACATGGGCAATCTCTCCCGCAGAGGCCTTGGCCTCGACCAGCCTGTGGATCTCCTCAGAGAAAGAATTGCGGAAGCGGTCCGCGTTCCACTCCTGCGTCATGTCCTCGATGAGCTGCATGGCCATGGCCAGCTCCGCGTCCTTGATACCCGCAGCTTTCGCATCCAGCGGCGGCAGGGCCAGTTGCTCGAACGAGCGGATCTCCCCTCCCCAGCGCAGCAGGTTGAGGATCAGCGCTCGGCCGCACGGAATGAGCACGGCCAGGTGCTGCTTGGACTGGATCACCACTTTGGCCACGCCCACGCGGTTGCTCTGGCGCAGGGCCTCGCGCAGCAGTGCGTACACCTTTTCGCCACGCTTGAGGGGCGCCGTGTAATAGGGGCGCTCCAGGTAGACAAAGGGGATCTCGTCGGCGTCAAGAAACGCCTCGATCTCGATCGTCTGCGTGACCTTGGGAAAGGCGGCCGCGATTTCCTCGGGCGTCAGAATGACGTAGCGGCCTTCTTCATACTCCACACCCTTGACGATATCGGCCGTGGCGATTTCCTTGCCCGTGATTTTGTTCACACGCTTGTACCCCACCGGCTCCATCGACCGGCGGTCCAGCCAGTCAAAGTCGATGCCCGAGCTGACGGTCGCCGAGTACAAGCCCACGGGAATATGGACGAGGCCAAAGCTGATCGCCCCCTTCCAGAGGGTGCGTGTCGAGGTGGGGGCCTTGCCCTGCCCCTGCTTCGCGTTAGATGGCAGAGCGTCGCTCGCGGTCGGTTGCTTAGATCGCATGTGCAAACGCTACCATGGCGCAGGGACGCAGATGTAGGACAGCGGTTGCTTCTATCGTGGTGGAATCTCCGATCATCCTGGGGCGTCGGACTATGTGCGGAAGCTTCTTGCCGTCGGCCTGATGTGCGGACGCTGCCGCATCCCCATCGCCGCGCCCCCGGTGCATCGCCCTGCACCGACAACTGCGCTGCCCGCGCAAGAACCAGCGGCTCGCTCTGCTTGTTCAGGCAGCCTGGCAGGCACCAGCACTAAGCCACACGTTCATAGGCAGCCCCGTGTGCGCCCCGTTCGGCGCAATCCACGCCCTCTTCCCCAATGCAATCAATATTCACATAAAAAGGCTGCAACCCCTACCTAGAAAGCGCCAGCAGCTCCTATTTTTAGAGCAAAAAAAGCCCGGTGTTCAGACCGGGCGTTGTGCGAAAGTTGACGGGGTTACAGGAGTAGCACCTACTGCCTCCTAGACGCCGGTAAGCGTCACTCCCACTCTATTGTCAATAGCCGGTCGCGCCTCAGAGGAAAAGCGCGTTGCGTGATGGCCGAGAAAACGCTCGATACCGACAAATCTACCGTCGTCTTCGAGAGTCCTTCACAAAGCTCATTGCTGTCGATCTCAGTCATTGACGGTGCGCCGCAGCGATTTGAATACGAAAGTGGCATTTTCTGTAGCGCGATGACGGTATCAGGTGCTCTTTGCGAAAGGAGAAGACGGTACCCCAGAGTGGATTGACGGTATCACAACCTTCCTTGCCCCGGACTCGCTCGGCTCGCACTGACAGGTGGATACCGATGCACGATTTAGGACTGAATCCAGCAAGGCGACTGAAGCCTATTGGTCTCACAGTGAAGGCGTTACTTCAACCGGGAGACACGTCGTGCAGCTCCGCCACTTCCATCACTCTGCAGATCATATCGACACACCAGCAGCCGTGCTCCTGCGCATGCGCACGGTGATGAAGATCACGGGTCTTGGTCGCTCAACGATCTATCGCTTGATGGCGAGCCATGAGTTTCCCAGTCCGGTGCGGCTTGCTGCGCGCGCCATTGCGTGGCGAAGCACTGATATTGATTCTTGGAGTCAGACTCGGCCCACCGTGCCCCATTGACCAATTCGAAATGGGATCAAGACATGGGCCTGATTCACGAGCCGAACACTACACAGTGGAGGCCAGGTGATCTGGTCATCCACGATTCCGACGCCAAGCGCGCCGACATGCTCATGATCATTCTGGAGCGCGATGCCACTGGCATCTTTCGCACCCGATACGCATTCCCTTGGGCACAGCCCAGACCTTGGCGCCGGAAGATCTGGCGCAACACATTGGAGTGGCTTCACGATCCTGCGCGTTTTGGGATCATCGTTCCACGTCTGGCTATGTCTTCAAGCGAGCATTTTCAATACCGCCCCCAACATCATCAGTCCGAGAACTACCCCACCCCATCGCCAGGTGCTGAAGCGGTAACGGTGGTTCAGCCAGATGGCTCGACGAAGCCGGAAAACTGACAGCAAAAGAACTGCCGCTATCAACACTGGGCCGACGATCCCAAGTTGCAGGTTCGAAAGGGAAATCAGGAGAACGGCGGCCACGGGCCAGGCCAGAGCGTCCAAAGCAGCAAGACTCCTCCTGCCCGACCATTGGGGGGCATCTTGTCTAGGTTCGTGAGCAACCAGCAGCCACATAGGTCATCTCCGTTTTTTGCCATTTCGAGGGTGCCACATTCCTCCAAGCGATTCAGTCCGCACGGCAACCATGTGTAATTTCTGTCTTGCAGAAATCTGTCTCACCTCCTTGAATTGCAAATTATCGATACCGCCTGTAACTCCTCGGAAGCGATTGACACCCGAAAACTATCGACACATTTTTCGCTTGACCAATTAAATAGCGCAGGTTGGCAACCGCGTCAGCCAGACATCGGGAGATACCCATGCTGGATCGTGATCAGTTGGAAACTTTTGCGGTGGTGATTGAGCAGCAGAGCTTTGAAAAGGCAGCAACTGCATTGAGCATCACGCGGGGTGCCGTATCTCAGCGCATCAAGGCGTTGGAAGAATCGTTGTCCACGGTACTCGTGCTTCGTGAACGGCCCGTATCACCGACTCCTGCGGGTGAAGTTCTGCTGCGGCACGTGAAGGCACTAAGAGTCATGGAAGGGTCTGCCCTGCAGGCTCTGGCGCCTCAGCCAAAACTCCACGCCCCTGTTCCGCTGTCCATTGCAGTGAATGCAGACTCCTTGGCCACTTGGTTTCCGGAGGTTTTAAAAGAACTGCTGTTGAGCCAGTTGGTTGCGTTGGAGGTGGTTGCTGATGACCAGGATCACACATCACAGCTGCTATCCCGTGGCGAAGTCATCGGGTGCATCTCCACAAGTGCGAAAGCGGCAGACGGTTTCGCTGCCGAATGTCTGGGTGCCATGGAGTACCGCTGCTACGCGACGCCTGAATTCGCGGCACGAGCCTTCCCAGACGGATTGACCGTGCCTGCGGTTCTCGCCGCACCCGCAGTCCTCTTCAATCGAAAAGACTCCCTGCATGACGACTTCCTGAAAAGCCGGTTCGGTTTTTCGATTGACCGGTACGCAAAACACTTTTTGCCTTCCCCTGTGGCCTTGCTGGAGGGTGTGGCGATTGGGGCAGGTTATGGACTGATCCCAAGCACTCAGGCCCAACCTCTGGTCGAAAGCGGACGGCTCCTAGATCTGTGTCCCAACCACAGCGTCATGGTCGATCTGTACTGGCACCACTGGGAGCTCGAACCGCCATTGGCCCACGACGTCACTGCGTTGATCGTCAAGGTGGCTCACCGAGAACTGGTTACAAGCGAAGTCGAGACGCCAGTGGTGAAAGCTGGGCCGGGCGACTCAGCATCAAGACTTCGTCACGTCAACCCTGTGGTGACCGCCCACAATGCCAAAGCCGACTGCAACACTCAGTGATGCAGCAAGGCCGGCAACCAGCGAGGAGGCGTCAGCCTGCGGTGCAAAAAGGCCAAACCAACTGGCCACATAAACGCATCCAGACACGACAAGCCCCGTGACCATGGTGGCCCTGGCACGTTGAGGGGTCAGACTGATGCCTGACAGCAGGGCAATGAAGCAGACGCCGACGCTGGCCAGGTAAATGATGTTGACCGACACCATGGTCTCGACGATGCCCTGGTCCCGTGAGGCAAGCGCAGCCCCGATGATGAGGGCTGCTGTTCAGCAAGCTGGTGCGCGAAGGCCATGAAGCATTTACTGCCAGGTGCTGAATCCAACAGGCACGCTTCGCAAAGGTGCGACAGCATGGACGATGTGCGCGTTTTACAGCTGCTACCTCTGATCGCAGACGTCAGCTCTTCTGGCGAAGTGCTATTGCTCTTTCACGAGGTTGTTGCCGGCCTGGGTGCCGACGAGGGCGTCTTCTTGAGCTGCCTCCGGGATGATGCAACCCGAACCTCCTTTCGGTCTATGTGGGCGTGCGACCCGGCATGGGCGGCGGAATACGCGTCGAACCGTTGGTTCGAACACGACCCCTGGTTACGGTATGCATCGAGCAATGCGGAACCCATCCGTTCCAGCGAATTGGCCTGCTCATCGAATGAGGAAGTCAATTTCGCCCACGCAGCGGCACAGCATGGCTTCACCTCAGCCCTGATTGCACCTGCTCCCAGCCCCGTTGGCCTCTCCCGGGTGGGCGTCCTGTGCCTGGGATCAGCGGACCCCAGTAGGTTTGACGGCGAAAATTTCTCCATGATGCGCGTGCTGGCAAGCGCGCTCGCCATGGAATTGCATCATTGGATCGCGAAATCTATGCGCGAAGAACTGCTTCAAGGGGTGCGCCTCACAGACGCCGACCTGCAACTCCTGCACCACGAGGCCGCCGGTCATAGCAGCAAGGTCATAGGCGCGGCCATGAATCTGGAAGCCAAAACCATCGACTGCCGCTTCCAGCGGCTCAATGCCAAGTTGGGGGCGCCTGATCGGCGCACTTCGGTGCGCGTCGCACGCCTCTATGGACTCCTTTAGGCTGGAAGCAGTCGTTACAGTGCAAATGAGGCTTCGCACGGCGACGTAGCAGGCCACGGGCTCATGTGAAGCGTCGCCTTCTTTGTTGACTCTGTCAGTTCCTGTTCAGACCGTGCGTCCGGGAACCCAATGCGACCTTCCAGTGGCTTTCGCGAGCGATCACCGCAGCTGGCTCTGTTGAGGCAGGCAGGGTCTCCAATAGAGTGAAGCGGAACTCATTTTCCCGGCCAGGTGTCTCCATCAAAACCTGGATCAACTCAACGTTGTTCCCGTGGCCGGTACGCACGTAGTCACCCCATCGCTGCCACAGACCGAGGCCGCCGTATGCGGAGCCAACGTACTGCCGGCCACTCTGCTCGTCGGTGATAAGGTAAATTGCGGAGATTGCCGATAGCTCGCGCTGCCATACTGGATCGGGCAGCGCAATGCGCAACTCGCTCATCACCACACTGACGTTGTCCAGCCCTGGAAATGGAACAGGGCAATCCGGCAGAAGTCGCACCGGATAAGAGTCGCTCAGCTTGAGGACGCGGCGCCAAACGATTGCGGGAGGACCGATGTAGACCTCGAGCTTGAGTCTTTCGTCCTGTAGAAGATCGACTTCCTGCAGTGTGTGGAAGTAGCTCGGCTCATACCCTAGCTTCTCGAAGGTGCCATTTAGAAGGCCCATGCTGAGAGCCTTGCTCGTTGGCATCACGCCAGTGACCTGCCAGGCACCGAGCAGCAGGCCGTAGTGGTCGCGATGCCCAAAGAAGCTTATCACCAGCGTGCCGACCTTCTCCGGGTTCTTCTGGTTAGCCTGGTAAAGCGCAAGCGCAGGTGTTCCGATGTGCTTGACTAGCGGGTATTTCTGGTCTTTGTGCCGATATAGCACCACGCGCTGCTTTGCGGGGTCTACTGCGCGGTCAAGCAGCAGTTGGTAGAGCTGCTGGCCGTCGACGGGGAGCGGCGGTACGGGAGCAGTGTTGGAGACGGCTGTCTTTGTCAGCATTACTGGTTGTTCCTGCTTTGAATGTCAGAGTGACCTATGCATGAATAGCCACGAGCGGATTCTACGACCGGCCTCTTGGCCGACTGGATATGCCAA
>NZ_JBWZOR010000014.1:0-85565 GCF_056730635.1 Diaphorobacter sp. B2A2W2 | reverse complement strand
GTAAAAATAGCTGGTCGCGCTTGGTGGACGAGCGCTAGAAGCCGTTTTTGCTCTGAAGACCCGTCCACTATCCCGGAAATGCGCGCGCCAGAACCGCCGCCACATCCAGACCGCGTGTGTCAATGGCGCCCGCCACGCGGCCGGCCCCGCTGTCCGCCAGCCGCGTGGCGATGAACGCATCGGCCACGGCCGCGGGGGCCTGCTGGCGCAGCAGGCAGGCCTGGGCCAGCAGCACCAGGCGCTGGGTCAGCACGCGGCCCAGGCCTTCCAACTGCTCAGCCGGTGCGGCCAACAGGGCCTGCAGCTCGCGTGCGGCGGCGGCAATGCGCGGCTCGCCCTGCGCCGCGGCGTGCAGCTCGGTCAGCAAAGCGTGTGCGGCCTCGGGCTCGCGCTGCAGGGCGCGCAGCACGTCCAGGCACATCACGTTGCCCGAGCCCTCCCAGATGGAGTTGACAGGCGCCTCGCGGAACAGGCGCGCCATCACGCCGTCCTCCACGTAGCCGTTACCGCCCAGCACCTCCATGGTCTCGCCGGTCAGCTCCACCGCGCGCTTGCAGACCCAGAACTTGGCGGCGGGCGTCATCACGCGCTTCCAGGCACGCTGGGCGGGCGTGCTGTCGTCCTCGTACGCCTGGGCCAGGCGCATGGCCAGGTGCAGCGCGGCCTCGCTCTCCAGCGCCAGGTCGGCCAGCACCGCGCGCATCAACGGCTGCTCGGCCAGGGCCTTGCCGAAGGCGTGGCGCCGGCGCGCGTAATGGATGGCCTGCACGGTGGCCTGGCGCAGGATGGCGGCGCTGCCCACCACGCAGTTCAGGCGCGTGTAGCTGGCCATCTCGATGATGGTGGGGATGCCCCGGCCTTCCTCGCCCATGAGCAGGCCCCAGGCGTCCTCGAACTCCACCTCGCTGCTGGCGTTGCTGCGGTTGCCCACCTTGTCCTTCAGGCGCTGCACACGCACGGCGTTGCGGCTGCCGTCCGGGCGCCAGCGCGGCACGTAGAAGCAGGCGAACGGGCCGCCCTCGCCGGTGCGCGCCACCACCAGGTGCGCATCGCACTGAGGCGCCGAGAAGAACCACTTGTGTCCGCGCAGCCGGTATTCGCCGCCGCGCCCGCCCGTGCCGATGGGTGTCGCCACGGTGGTGTTGGCGCGCACGTCCGATCCGCCCTGCTTCTCGGTCATGCCCATGCCCAGCCAGATGCTGGCCTTGTCCGCCACGGGCAGGTCGCGCGGGTCGTAGGCGGTGCTGTAGAGCCGGGACTGTAGCGACTGCCACAGCGCGGGCTCCTTGCGCAGCAGCGGGATGGCGGCCTGCGTCATCGTGGCGGGGCACAGCGTGCCCTGTTCCACCTGGCCGTGCAGGTAAAAGCCCGCCGCCCATGCGGCCCAGCGGCCCGGTCGCTCGTCCTGGAAGGGCCGGGAGATCAGCCCCTCGCCGCGGTACAGCGCCAGGAGCTGGTGCCACGCGGGGTGGAACTCCAGCGCGTCGATGCGCCGCCCGCGCGTGTCAAAGCGCTGCAACTGCGGCGTGTGGCGGTTGGCCTGGTCGGCCAGGGCGTAGGTCTCGGCCATGCCCAGCCGTGCGGCGTAGGCGTCGAGCGCCGGGCGCGCCCAGTGGGCGCCCGCACGCTCCAGCGCCTCGCACAGCGCTGCGTCGGTGGCCAGCGGGTGGTAGTCGTTCAGCTCGGGGTATTGGTTGAAGACCTGGTGGGTGGTCCAGTCCATGGTGCGTGGCCTCCGTGTTGTCGTGGGACCAGTCTAGGAGCCTTGCGCCGTCCGGGTAAGAGGGTGAGCGCGAAAGAGGGCGACGTTCAAAGCCAAATAGGCCCATAGCGCCCAACTGGCAAGCGCGAACAGCTATGAAAACAGGAGTTCTCTCAGCGCAGCACGCGGCAGTTGCCGAACTCGCAGCGGATCGCCAGCGCGTCGCCGTTGCTGCACGGCACGCTGTAGGTCTCAAAGCCCGGCCCCTTGGCGGCGAGCGCGGCCACGGGCTGGGCATGGCAGGCTTGCTCGCGTGCCAGGCGCTCGGCGCTGTAGGCATCGGCGCCCGAGGGGCGCGGCGGCGCCGCCGGTGCCACGGGCACGGACGGCGCGGCGCCCGGCTGCGGCCCGGCCACTGCCAGCGGGCTGATGCGGTGGCCCCGCACGGCCATGCAGTGCGCGACCAGCTGGCGCCGCCGCTCCAGCGCCTGCAGTCCCTGCGAGCCGCCCGCGAGTGCGCCGCCCGTGAGAGCCCAGTCGCGCACGCCGGTGTCGCTGCGCCCGAGTCCCCAGGCGAGAAACGCCGCCACCAGCGCGCCCTGGACCACGGCGTCCAGCGTCTCGCTGAGCACGCCCACCTGCTGCGCGCGGTCGCGGCAGTCCTGCAGGTCGGCGTCGTAACGGGCGCGCGCATCGAGGGCGGGGTCGGGCGCCACCGGGGGCGGGGGTGGCGTGGCGCAGCCGGTGACGGCAAGGCACGCGGCCACGCACAGGGCCAGCGTGGCGGTGGCCCGGCGGGGAGTTGCCGGGAAAGAAGTGCGGGGGCTAGGTTGCATGTCGCCGGGTCCTCTCAGTCGGTGGCTGGGCGCATGCGGCGTGCGCTCTAGGCGGCTTCGGTCTGGAACAGCCGGCGCGTACCCACCGGCGCCACGGCGCGCGCAATGGCGCCGATGTGGTCCGGCGTGGTGCCGCAGCAGCCGCCCACGATGTTGACCAGGCCCTCGGCGGCGAATTCGTGCACCAGGCGGCTGGTGACCTCGGGCGTCTCGTCGAAACCCGTGTCGCTCATCGGGTTGGGCAGGCCGGCGTTGGGGTAGCAACTGATGAAGGTGTCGGGCGCGGCGCGGTTGAGCTCCTGGATGTAGGGGCGCATCAGCGCCGCGCCCAGCGCGCAGTTCAGGCCGATGGACAGCGGCCGCGCGTGGCGCACGCTGTGCCAGAAAGCCGTCACCGTCTGGCCCGAGAGGATGCGGCCGGACGCATCCGTCACCGTGCCGCTGATCATGATGGGCAGGCACTCGCCGGTTTCCTCGAACACCTCGTCGATGGCGAACAGCGCGGCCTTGGCGTTCAGCGTGTCGAAGATGGTCTCGACCAGCAGCACGTCGGCGCCGCCCTCGATCAGGCCGCGCGCCTGCTCGTGGTAGGCCGCGCGCAGTTGCTCGAAGGTGATGTTGCGCGCGCCGGGGTCGTTCACGTCGGGGCTGATGCTGGCCGTCTTGGGCGTGGGGCCGAGGGCGCCGGCGACGAAGCGCGGCTTGTCGGGCGTGCTGAATTTGTCGCAGGCCGCGCGCGCGAGCTTGGCGCTCTCCAGGTTCATCTCGTAGGCCAGCTCGGCTAGCCCATAGTCGTCCTGCGCGATCGAGGTCGCGCCGAAGGTGTTGGTCTCGATCAGATCGGCGCCGGCCGCGAGATACCCTTCATGGATGTCGCGGATCACGTCGGGGCGCGTGAGGCTCAGCAGCTCGTTGTTGCCCTTCACGTCGCGCGCAAAGTCCTTGAAGCGCTCGCCCCGGTACTGCGCCTCGGTCAGCTTGAAGCGCTGGATCATCGTGCCCATGGCGCCGTCGAGGATGGCGATGCGTTGTTCCAGGATGGCGGGCAGCGCTTGCGCGCGGGTGTAGTGGGGCAGGGTCATGGGGCCGATTGTAGGAAGCCGGCGCCGCCCGCGGTGGCGGGCGCACAATAACGGGCTTTGCGCCATGGTGGGGCCCTCCGCATGGCCGCGTTTTATAGGCCAAAAGTGCCTCTAGCGCTTATCCAATAAGCGCTGACAGCTATCAAAAAGAGAGTCCACCGGTTTGTCCCCCGCGCATTTCGTCCTGCACGACGTCTTTGGCTTCGAGCAGTTCCGTGGCCCGCAGCAGGCCATCATTGACCATGTGATCGCCGGCGGCGACGCGCTGGTGCTGATGCCCACGGGCGGCGGCAAGAGCCTGTGCTACCAGGTGCCGGCCATCGTGCGGCGCGATGCGGGGCTGGGCGTGACGGTGGTGGTCTCGCCGCTCATTGCGTTGATGCACGACCAGGTGGGTGCGCTGCACGAGGCGGGGGTGGAGGCGGCCTTCCTCAACTCCACGCTGGACTGGCAGCAGACGCAGGACGTGGAGCGGCGCCTGGCGCGCGGCGAGATCACGCTGCTGTACGCCGCGCCCGAGCGCGTGACCACCGACCGCTTTCTCATGCTGCTGGACGGTCTGCATGCGCGCGGGCAGCTCGGGCTGTTCGCCATCGACGAGGCGCACTGCGTGAGCCAGTGGGGCCACGACTTCCGGCCCGAGTACCGCCAGCTCGCGGTGCTGCACGAGCGCTATGCGGGCGTGCCGCGCATTGCCCTCACGGCCACGGCGGACGCGCTCACGCGCGAGGACATCGTGCAGGGCCTGCGGCTGCAGCAGGCGCGGCAGTTCGTCAGCAGCTTCGACCGGCCCAACATCCGTTACCGCATCGAGGAAAAGAAGGAGCCGCTCACGCAGCTCATGCGCTTCATCGACCGCGAGCACCTGGGCGAGGCCGGCGTGGTCTATTGCCAGTCCCGCAAGCGCGTGGAGGAACTGGCCCAGGCGCTGTGCGATGCGGGCCTGACGGCGCTGCCCTACCACGCGGGCCTGCCCGCCGAGGTGCGCCAGCAGAACCAGGACCGCTTCCTGCGCGAGGACGGCATCGTGATGGTGGCCACCATCGCCTTCGGCATGGGCATCGACAAGCCCGACGTGCGCTTTGTGGCCCATGTGGACATGCCCAAGAACATTGAAGGCTATTACCAGGAAACCGGCCGCGCGGGCCGCGATGGGCTGAACGCCGACGCCTGGATGGCCTACGGCCTGCAGGACGTGGTGAACCAGCGCCGCATGATCGACGAGAGCCCTGCAGGCGAAGAGTTCAAGGCCGTGATGCGCGGCAAGCTGGATGCGCTGCTGGCCCTGGCCGAGGCCACGGACTGCCGGCGCGTGCGGCTGCTGGGCTACTTCGGCGAGGCGTCCGAACCCTGTGGCAATTGCGACAACTGCCTGAACCCGCCGGCCGTGTGGGACGGCACGGATGCCGCGCGCAAGCTCCTGTCCACCATCTACCGTGTGCACGAGGCCAGCGGCCTGACCTTCGGCACGGGCCACATCATGGACATCCTGCGCGGCAAGGCCACGGACAAGGTCCAGCAGTTCGGCCATGAAAAACTCTCCACCTTCGGCCTGGGCGCACAGTATTCCGAGGCGCAGCTGCGCGGCGTGCTGCGCCAGTTGCTGGCCGCCGGCGCCGTGGGGCTGCACAAGGTCACGACCGAGGGCGGCCACAGCTTTGACACGCTGGCGCTGACCGAGGGATCGCGCCCCGTGCTGCGCGGCGAACAGAGCGTGCTGCTGCGCGAAACCACGGCCGCAGCCGGGCCGAAGAAGCCGCGCCGCGCCAGCGCCCCGCCGGTGGCAGCGGCCAACCTGGGACAGGACGCCCAGGTGCGCTTCATCAACCTCAAGGCCTGGCGCGCCGAGGTGGCGCGCGAGCACAACCTGCCGGCCTACGTGATCTTCCACGACGCCACGCTGGCCGCCATTGCCGAGCGCAACCCGTCCACGCTGGAGGATCTGCAGGGCATCAGCGGCATGGGTGCGAAAAAGCTGGAGGCGTACGGCGCCGAAGTGCTGCGGGTGTGCGGCGCCGGGGCCGCGGCCGGCTGATCAGGCGCACCGCAGGCTGGTGGGCAGCGGCCACTGCGTGGGCGGCGCCGTCCGGGCCCAGGGCACGCTGGCGGGCGTGCTGCATTCCTGCAGCACCCATTGGCGCACGCCTTGTGCGGCCAGGTCTTCGGCCAGCGCCTGCAGGGCCGCCGTGTCGAACAGTCCCGCGTGCCAGGTGGTGCGGCACTCGTAATCCACACCGCTGGCCTGCACGCAGCGCAGCGACTCCCAGGCGCGGTCGCCACTGCCCGGCGTGCGGGTGATGGCGTCGTAATGTGCCGGCGGCCCCTTGATGTCCAGGCCCACCCAGTCCAGCAGCGGCAACAGGGCCTGCAGCCGCTCGGGGTACATGCCGGCCGTGTGCAGGCCGGTGGCAAAGCCCAGGGCGCGTACGCGCGCGAGGGCGTCGGGCAGGGCGGCCTGCAGCGTGGGCTCGCCGCCCGAGAACACCACGCCGTCCAGCAGGCCGCGGCGCGTGTGCAGCAGTTGCTCCACTTCGCTCCAGCGGTGCGGCGCGGGTGCGGCCGCGTCCAGCAGCCCGGCGTTGTGGCAATAGCCGCAGCGCCAGGGGCAGCCCTGGCAGAACACCACGGCGGCCAGCCTGCCCGGAAAGTCGATGGTGGTCAGCGGCGTGATGCCACCGATGCGCAGCGCCTCGGCGGCGGTGTGGCTGGTCCTAGCAGGCACGGCCCGGCTCGGCGAAGAACTGGCGTTCGTTATGTTCGCCCTGCTTGCCGGTGTTGAAGCTGGCTACGGGGCGGTGGTAGCCCATGACGCGCGTCCAGACCTCGCAGGGCTGGCGCTCGGCGTCGGTCAGCTGCACGGCGGTGGCCAGGGCGGTGTTCTCGGTGGCGGAAAAGTGGGTCATGACAAACTCCTGGGTTGGTGGTGGAAGAACTTCAAAAACAATAGCTGTTGGCGCTTGCTACATAAGCGCTAGAGGCTGATTTCATTCAAATCACGCCGCCAGCCGCGCGCGCTTGGCGGCCAGGCGCTCCTCGTCGCAGCGCGGGCAGAACGGGTGTTCGCCCGCGAGGTAGCCGTGCGTGGGGCAGATGGAGAAGGTGGGCGTGACGGTGATGTAGGGCAGGCGGAATTGGGTGAGCGCCCGTTTCACCAGCTCGCGGCAGGCAGCGCCGCTGGAGATGCGCTCGCCCATGTACAGGTGCAGCACCGTGCCGCCGGTGTACTTGCCTTGCAGCGCCTCTTGCCGCTGCAGCGCCTCGAACGGGTCGTCGGTGAAGCCCACGGGCAACTGCGACGAGTTGGTGTAGTACGGCTGCGCCTCGGTGCCGGCTTGCAGGATGGCGGGCCAGCGCTTCTTGTCTTCTTTGGCAAAGCGGTAGGTGGTGCCTTCGGCGGGCGTGGCTTCCAGGTTGTAGAGGTGGCCGGTCTCTTCCTGGAACTGCACGATGCGCGCGCGCACATGGTCCAGCAGGCGCAGGGCGAACTGGTGACCCCAGTCGCTGGTGATGTCGTGCGCGCCGCCGGTGAAGTTGCGCACCATCTCGTTGATGCCGTTCACGCCCAGCGTGCTGAAGTGGTTGCGCAGCGTGCCCAGGTAGCGCTTGGTGTACGGGAACAGGCCCTGGTCCATCAGGCGCTGGATGAGCTTGCGCTTGACCTCCAGGCTCTGCTTGCCCAGTTCCAGCAGGCGGTCCAGCGCCGCCAGCAGGGCCGCCTCGTCGCCCGCGTGCAGATAGCCCAGGCGTGCGCAGTTGACGGTGACCACGCCCAGGCTGCCGGTCTGCTCGGCGCTGCCGAACAGGCCGTTGCCGCGCTTGAGCAGCTCGCGCAGGTCCAGCTGCAGCCGGCAGCACATGGAGCGCACCATGTTCGGCGACAGCTCGGAGTTGATGAAGTTCTGGAAGTACGGCAGGCCGTACTTGGCCGTCATGTCGAACAGGGCGACGGCGTTCTCACTCTCCCACGGAAAATCGGGCGTGATGTTGTAGGTGGGGATGGGGAAGGTGAACACGCGGCCCTTGGCATCGCCCGTGGTCATCACGTCGATGTAGGCGCGGTTGATGACGTCCATCTCGGCCTGCAGCTCGCCGTAGCAAAACGGCATCTCCACGCCGCCGATCACCGGCACCTGCTCGCGCAGATCCTCGGGGCAGGTCCAGTCGAAGGTGAGGTTGGTGAACGGCGTCTGCGTGCCCCAGCGCGAGGGCACGTTGAGGTTGTAGACCAGCTCCTGGATGCACTGGCGCACGGCGGCATAGTCCATGCCGTCCTTGCGCACGAAGGGCGCCATGTAGGTGTCGAACGACGAGAACGCCTGCGCGCCGGCCCATTCGTTCTGCAGCGTACCGAGGAAGTTCACGATCTGCCCGACGGCGGAGCTCATGTGCTTCGGGGGCCCCGCCTCCACCTTGCCCGGCACGCCGTTCAGCCCCTCATGCAGCAGCGTGCGCAGCGACCAGCCCGCGCAGTAGCCGCTGAGCATGTCGAGGTCGTGGATATGGATGTCGCCATTGCGGTGCGCCTCGCCGATCTCGGGTGCGTAGACGTGCGAGAGCCAGTAGTTGGCCGTCACCTTGCCTGCCACGTTCAGGATCAGCCCGCCCAGCGAGTAGCCCTGGTTGGCGTTGGCGTTCACACGCCAATCGGCGCGCGTGAGGTACTCGTTGATGGAGCTTTCCACATGCACCAGCGTCTGCCGGTCGGCGCGCAGGGTGGCATGGCGCTGGCGGTAGGCCATGTAGGCGCGCGCGGTCTGCAGATGGTTGGCGGCGATCAGCGTCTGCTCCACCACGTCCTGGATCTGCTCGATGGTCGGTGCCTCGCCATGGAAGCGGTGGATCAGCACCTTGGTGGCCTGCGCCGTGAGCAGACGGGCCTCGTCCTCGCCGAACTCGCCCGTGGCCTGGCCGGCCCGGGCGATGGCCGACTGGATGCGCACAGCATCGAAAGGCGTGCGCTCGCCGTTGCGTTGGATGACGTCGCGCGGCAGGCTGGCGACGATCGGAGATGGTGGTGTCATGGCAACCCTTAAAACACTACATATAGTGTTCACCATACCTATCAAACACTATAGGTAGTTTGATCAGGCACAAACCGCAGGGCAGAAAAGGGCCTGTGCAGAGGGGGGTGCGGTGCGCGGCTTGTGGCCCGCGTGCCACGGGGTGGGGCCGCAGCAGGCCCGCACCCAAGAGGCTGGGCGGGGGATCGGGGCGCCGTGGAGGGTTTGACGCCTTTTGGCCTTCTGGCGCTGGAGGGGTAAGCGCTGGAAGCTATAAAAACAGTAGCAACCGGGTTGCGTGCGGCGCGACGCGTGTCAGGCCAACTCGACGCCGGCCTGCGCATTGCGCACAAAGGCCTCGAACGCGGCGGGCTCCAGCGGCCGGCTGTACCAGTAGCCTTGCATTTCGTCGCAGCCGCAGGCCTGCAGCAACGCGGCCTGCTCGGCCGTCTCCACGCCTTCGGCAATGGTGGCCATGCGCAGGCTGTGGGCCATCTTGATGATGGCCGTCACGATGGCCTGGTCGCTGGCCTGGTGGGCGAGTTCGCGCACGAAGGACTGGTCGATCTTGAGTTTGTCGATGGCGTAGCGCTTGAGGTAGCTCATGGAGGAATAGCCCGTGCCGAAGTCGTCCAGCGCCACGCGAAAGCCCACCTCATGCAGGCGGCGGATGGTGGTCTCGGCCTGTTCCGGGTTTTTCAGCGCGACGGCCTCGGTCAGCTCCACCTCGATGCGCTGGGGTGAAACGTCCATGCGCTGCAGGATGCGCACCAGCTCCTCGACGAAGTGCGGCCGCGCGAACTGCGCAGCCGATACGTTCACCGCCACCACCAGCGGCGGCAGGCCCGCGGCATCCCAGGCGCGCAACTGCTGCGCCACTTGCTCCACCACCCAGAAATCGATGGCCACGATGGAGCCACTTTGCTCGGCGATCGGGATGAACTCGGCCGGAGACACCAGCCCCCAGCGCGGATGGCGCCAGCGCAGCAGGGCCTCGGCGCCTGCCAGTGCGCCGCTGCCCAGCGTGCGCTGGGGCTGGAACACCAGGAACAGCTCGCCGCGGTGCGCCGCGTCCTTGAGGCCGGCGGCCAGCTCCAGCGAACGTTGCGTGTGCGCCTGCATCTCGGGTGCGAAGAAGCGCAGCCCGTTGCGCCCGTCCTGCTTGACGCGGTACATCGCCACTTCCGCGGCGGACGCCAAGGTGCTGGCGGTGCGCGCGTCGTCGGGGTAGACGGCGATGCCGGCCGACGCGCTGACAGATACGGCATGGCCGTGGATCTGCAGTGTGGTCTGCAGCTGCGCCAGCGCATCCTGCGCCAGCAGCGCCACCGCCGCCTGGTCCGCCAGGGGCACGATGGCCGTGAAAGCGTCGCCCGAATAGCGCGCCACGGGAATGTGCGGCGCCAGGCAGGCGCGCAGCCGGTTGCCCATCTCCAACAGCAGTTCGTCACCGGCCGCGTGGCCCAGGGTTTCGTTCACCAGCTTGAAGTTGTCCAGGTCGAACCACAGCACCGACACCCGTTCGTGGCTTGCGTCGGCGCGGTCGATGGCTTGCGTCAACTGTTCGTCGAAGGCTTTCTTGTTGAGCAGGCCGGTCAGCGTGTCGTAGTTGGAGAGGGCGCGGATGCGCTCCTCCGCCTCGCGCCGCTGCGTGATGTCCTCCATGTGCGCGACGTAATGCGTCACTTCGCCGAACACGTCGCGAACGGGGTAAAGCGAAGCGTTTTCCGTATAGACCTGTCCGTTCTTGCGGCGGTTGATGAGTTCCCCCTGCCAGGGCAGGCCGCGCGGCAGCTTGGTCCACATATCGGCATAGGTGGTCCGCGGCGTCAGTCCCGACTGCAGTACGCGCGGGTTGCGGCCCAACACCTCTTGTGCGCCGTAGCCGCTGACTTCGCTGAAGGCCTTGTTGACGTAGACGATGCTGGCGTCGATGTCGGTGATGACCACCGGACTGGGGCTCTGGTCCAGCGCCTCCGACAGGCGGTGGATGACGGCCTCCTGGCGGCGCTGGGCCGTGTGCTTCCAGAGGGCGTCGGCCACGGTCTGTAGCGCCTGTGCGTCGCGTGGGTGATAGTCCCGCGCCTTGCCGGCCACGCCCAGCAGCAGGCGCGGCCTGCCGCCTTCCACCACGGGCACGCAAGCCCAGCGGGCCGTCGCGCCGCCCGGTGCGCGCCAAGCCGCCGCATCGTGCGGCGCGTTCGTCACCACGGCGCGGCGTTCGCGCAGGGCGGTTTCCCACGGCGGCATGTCGGGCGGGGCGTTCTCGTGCGAGCAGGCGGCCAGCGAGGTGCCGCGTGCGTCGTCGTGCACGAAGTACAGCACGGCCAGCGCGCTGCCGGTCAGGGTCTGGGCATGCGCCAGGCCGCGCCGCAGCAGGTCTGCCTCGGGCTGGTGGATGTCGTGCTGCTGCAGGTCCAGCAGGGCGGCGTTCAGGCCGGCCTCGGAGTGAATGCGCTCCTCGTTCTCCACGGTGGGCGTGATGTCGCGCGACAGCATCAGGAAGGTGTCTGGCTGGCCCGCGACCGCGGATTTGCGGGAGACGGACAGCTCGAAATGCCGCTCGCCCAGGGGCAGCGGCAACGTGATGCGCTGGCCGCGGCTCATGCCCGTGCGTTCAGCCTCCGCCAGTGCCTCGAAACACTGCGCGGCCGCCGCCGGCGGCAGCGCCTCGTCCAGCGTTTTTCCCAGCAACTGGGGCAGCGGGGTCAGGAGCTTGCTGGTCTCGTTGGCGTGCACCGCGAGGTACGCCCCCTTGCGGTCCACCTCGAACAGCAGGTCGGGCAGCGTGTTCAGCGTGGCGCGCTGCCGGGCCTCGGCGGCGCGCAGGTCCAGGTACGGGATCTGCACCGTTTCCACGAACAGGCCGCGGTACAGGAAGCCATAGGCCAGGATTTTGTAGAAGTGGCCGGCGACGTTGTACACATCGGTCACGTTGGCGTAGAGCGTGAAGAAGATCTCGCTCATGGCCATGGTGAACGATGCCAGCGCCAGGTGCGACAGGCCGAACTCCCGCGCATGGCGCAGTTGCGTGAGAAAGCCCACGCCCGCCAGCACGTACGCGGTTGCCAGCGCGTATTCGAAACGGACCTTGAAGGGCGTGAGCCCTGCCTCGGGCGTGAAGGTGCGGGGCAGCCACTGCGGATGCCCCAGCAGCACAAAGTGCACCGCGCCCACCAGCAACGCCACCCACAACAGCCCCGCGTAGCGTGAGCGGCGGCCCAGCCATTCATTCCAGCGGTGGGGCCATAACGCGGCCCACAGCAGGGCCAGCGCCGCCAGCGCGCGCGCGGCCAGCCAAAAGTTGATGGCCTTTTCCGGGTCGCTGGGGGTCACGAAGTCCGGCATGCCGGCGTAGGACAGGCTGTGGGTCAGGTCCAGCACCGCCACGCCCAGCAGCCCCAGGCCGAGTACCAGCACCCGCCCGTTGGGCCGGTACTTTTGCGTGGCCCAACTGATGCTGAACACCATTGCCGCCACGCCGATGGACACGACCTCCATCGCGGTGTGCAGCGGCAGGTAGCCCGCCATGCCGCGCGCGGCATCCGGCGCGGGCAGGGTCTTCAACAGCCACAGGCTGATCAGCAGCACGGCGAACCAGATGAGGGACTGGCGGAACTCCTGGCGGTGGGCGGGGTGCATCATGTGCGGCGTGGTGGTGGGTCGATGCCAGGGGCGCGTGGACGCGGTACCCGTGCAAATGTAGGCAGACGTTACATCACGGCAGTGATTGTGCGGGCGATCGCCCCACAAAAACGACAAGCCCGCCGGCAGCCGCGGAGGGGCCCGCGCGGCGCAAAAAAAAAGCCGGCACAAGGCCGGCTGAAAAGCAAGGTGCCCCTAAGGCCTTGCCGATGGAAACGTTTTCGAGCTGCAGCGCTCTACAGGTAAGCGCTCACAGCTATGAAAAATAGAGCGAACCTTAATGCGCCAGGGCCTCCTCGGCCTCGATGCGCGGGTAAAAGTCGCGGTTTTCGCGCTGCATGCGTTCGTACACATGGCGCAGCACGGTGTTGGCATCTGCACGGAAACCCTCGGCGTCCGTGCGCACGCGCTCCGGCGTGTTCCAGCGCCGTGCGAAGTCCATGTACGCCGCGGCAATCGCCCCCATCTCGCGCTGGAACTGTTCGCCCAGGCGTGCCAGTTCCGCGTCGGCGCCTTGGCGCAGCGCGGGGTACAGCAGGCGGTCCTCGACGGCCAGGTGCAGCTTGATGGTGGAACTCATGGCCACGATGCCCTGTGCAATCGCCGTCGCGTTGTGCTCCACGCCGCTGTGTGCCAGCTGGCGCAGGGTGGCGATCTGGCCCAGGATGTCCCGGTGCTCGTGCTTGAAGCGGTCGATGTTCATGGCAGTTCTTCAAAAGGTCCGAGGGCGGGACCGGGCGCGCCGCGCGGCGCACCCGGTATCCGCGATGCGTCAGCGGTTGGCGCCTGCCAGGGCTCCGGTGCTCGGGGCGGCCGGGGCGCGGGGGGCGAACAGCACGCCGCTCACCACCTGCCAGGTCACGCACAGGGCGCCGGTGATGAACACCAGGTCACCGAAGGTACGCACCCAGCGCAGGGTCTCCAGGAACGGCTGCTGCAGGAATTCCTCGCTGCGGGCGTACCACGTACCGTGGGCCACGCTGGCGTGGAACTGGAACAGGCCGATCGGCAGCAGGCTGGTCGCGATCATCAGCACCAGGCCGGCGTTGAGCCACCAGAAGCCGGTCTTCATCAGGCGCTCGTTGAACACCATCTGGGGACGCACGTAGCGCAGCACCAGCAGCGTGAAGCCCAGGGCCAGGAAGCCATACACCCCGAACAGTGCGGCGTGGGCGTGCACCGGCGTGGTGTTCAGACCCTGGATGTAGTACAGCGAGATCGGCGGGTTGATCATGAAGCCGAACACACCGGCGCCCAGCATGTTCCAGAAGGCCACGGCGACGAAGCACATCAGCGGCCACTTCAGGTTCTTCATCCAGGTGGCCTTGTGCTGCAGGCTCCAGTGCTCCCAGGCTTCATGGCCCAGCACCACCAGCGGCACCACTTCCAGCGCGCTGAAGGAGGCACCCACGGCCATCACCGGAGTGGTGGTGCCCGAGAAGTACAGGTGGTGGAAGGTACCGGGCACGCCGCCCAGCATGAACAGCGAGGCAGATGCCAGGCTGGCAGCCGTGGCCATGCGGTAGGACACCAGGCCCAGGGTCGAGAAGATGAAGGCCAGTGCCGTGGTGGCGAACACTTCAAAGAAGCCTTCCACCCACAGGTGCACCACCCACCAGCGCCAGTACTCCATCACCGAGATGTGGGTGCGCTCGCCGTAGAACAGGCCGGTGCCGTAGAACAGGCCGATACACACCACCGAGGAGGTCAGCAGTGCCAGCAGGTTCTTGTCCTGGCCGTTGGGGGCCAGCAGGGCGGGGAAGATGGCGCGGGCCATCAGCACCAGCCAGAAGGCGATGCCGGCGAACTTGCCGATCTGCCAGAGGCGGCCCAGGTCCACGTACTCATAGCCCTGGTGGCCCAGCCAGAAGTTCCACTCGGGCGGCATGATCTGCGCGATGGCGAAGTAGTTGCCGATGAACGAGCCCACGCAGACCACGACCAGTGCCCAGAACAGCACGTCCACGCCGAGCTTCTGGTACTTGGGATCCTTGCCGCCGTTGATCACGGGCGCAAGGAACAGGCCTGCGGCGAGGAAGCCGGTGGCGATCCAGAACAGTGCGGCCTGCAAGTGCCACGTACGCACCAGCGAGTAGGGCAGGTACTGGGAGATTTCCACGCCGTAGAACGTCTGGCCTTCCACCGTGTAGTGCGCGGTGAAGCCACCCAGCAGTACCTGTGCGGTGAACAGCGCCACCACCAGGAACAGGTACTTGCCCAGGGCGCGCTGCGAAGGCGTCAGGGCCACGCGGGAGAGCGGGTCGTGCTGGGGAGGGGTGGGGTCCTGCTCGTCGTGCTTGCGCAGGAAGGCCCAGCCCCACACGAGGAAGCCCACGCCGGCCATCATGACCACCACGCTCATCACCGACCAGACCAGGTTCTCACCGGTGGGCTGGTTGCCGACGAGGGGCTCGTGCGGCCAGTTGTTGGTGTAGGTGGCGCCGGTGCCGCCGTTGTCGGCGGGACGCTCGGTGGAGGCGGCCCAGGAGGTCCAGAAGAAGAAGCCGGCCATCTGCGCGCGGCGCTCGGCGCTGGGCAGGGTGTTCTCCTTCATGGCGTAGCTCTCGCGCGTCTTCTGCAACGAGGGGTCGTTGCTGAACAGCTTGTCGTAGTACTGGGCGGTCATGGCGATGGCCTCGGCGCGCAGCGGCGAGATCACCATCGTGTCCTTGGCCTTGTCGTAGGTGTTGGTGCGGTACTCGGTCTTGAGCCGGTCACGCAGCACTGCCTGCTGGCCCACGTCCAGATCGGCAAACGCCTTGCCATGGTCCTTCTGCGCGGCCAGTTCGAGCCAGGCTGTCAGCTCGCGGTGCAGCCAGTCGGCCGTCCAGTCGGGCGCCTGGTAGGCACCGTGGCCCAGGATCGAGCCGAGCTGCATGCCGCCCACCGACTGCCAGGCGGTCTGGCCGTCGAGGATGCCGTCCTTGGTGTAGAGCGGCTTGTCGCTGCCCTGCACCAGCACCTGCCCCGGGATCGGCGGCGCGGTGCGGTAGACCTCTGCGCCGTAGAAGCCCAGCAGGCTGAAGGTGACAATCAACACGCCTATCAGCGTGTACCAATACTTGGCGTACTTACCCATGTTGGGCCTCCGTCATTGTGTTTATCAAGCGGTGCAGCGGGGCGAAGGGTGGGGGGACTTTCCTTGCGCCCTCGCAAGGGTGCGCGGGCCGGGCCCGGCACACCGTGGGGGAGGGGGAGTAACGATGCATGGTCGAACAGTCGCGGTAAGAGATGCCTCCCCTCTCGCAATCCCTGGGCCAGCGGCGCTGCCATGGAAAATCAAGGGTTTACACCATCGTGGGTAAAATAGACCCATATCAATTTGGGTAAAAAACACCTTTAAAGGGTTTTTATGACCATTGTTGAGGTATCGCCTGCGGCCGCCACCTCTACCCTGCTGCTGTGCGCCGACCTGGGGGCCGAGCTGCCCCAGGCCGTGCGCCTGCAGCGCCTGGTGGACCTGCTGCGCACGCAGTTCGGCTGCGGGGCCGTGGCCCTGCTGCGGCTGGAGGAGGAGCGCCTGCGCCCCGTGGCCGTCACCGGGCTGGTGAGCGACGCCCTGGGCCGGCGTTTCGCCGTAGGCCAGCACCCACGGCTGGCGGCCATCCTCACGCGGCGCGAGGTGACCTGCTTCGAGCACGACAGCCAGTTGCCCGACCCCTACGACGGCCTGCTCGACACGCTGGTGGGCGAGCCGCTGCCCGTGCACGACTGCATGGGCGTGGCCCTGCACGTGGAGGGGCGGCCCTGGGGCGTGCTCACGCTGGATGCCCTGGCCACCGGCACTTTCGGACCCGCCGCGCGCCAGCGGCTGGGCCAGTGGGTGCCGCTGGTGGAGGCCGTGGTGCGCGTGGCGCGGCTGGAGCAGGAACTGCGCACCCTGCGCATGGCCGCCACCGGCCCGGCCGAAGGCGACCTGGCGCTGGCGACGCCCGAGCGCGGCGGCGCCGGCGAGCTGGAGATCGTGGGCGAAAGCCCGGCCCTCAAGCGGCTGCTGCATGAGCTGAGCGTGGTGGCCGCGTCCGAGCTGCCCGTGCTGCTGCTGGGCGAGACCGGCGTGGGCAAGGAGCTGTTCGCGCGGCTGCTGCACCACCAGTCGCCGCGGCGCGCGCGACCGCTGGTGCATGTGAACTGCGCGGCGTTGCCCGAGTCGCTGGCCGAGAGCGAGCTGTTCGGCCACGTGCGCGGCGCGTTCTCGGGCGCGGTGAGTGACCGCGCGGGCCGCTTCGAGGCCGCCGAGGGCGGCACGCTGTTCCTGGACGAGGTGGGGGAGCTGCCCCTGTCCGTGCAGGCCAAGCTGTTGCGCACGCTGCAAAACGGCGAGATCCAGCGCCTGGGCGCCGACCGCCCGCGCAGCGTGCACGTGCGCGTGATTGCGGCGACCAACCGCAACCTGCGCGAGCAGGTGGCCAGCGGGGCCTTCCGCGCCGACCTGTACCACCGCCTCTCGGTCTACCCCGTGCCCATTCCCCCGCTGCGCGAGCGGGGCAACGACGTGCTGGTGCTGGCCGGCCGCTTTTTGGAGCTCAACCGCGCCCGCCTGGGGCTGCGCAGCCTGCGCCTGTCGCCTGACGCGCAGGCCGCGCTGCGCCGCTACCGCTGGCCGGGCAACGTGCGCGAGTTGGAACACGTGATCAGCCGCGCCGCGCTCAAGGCCCTGAGCCGCGGCGTGGACCGCAACGAGATCGTCACGCTGGAGGCCGGCCTGCTGGACCTGGACGCGCTGGACGAACCCGTGGCCACGCCCCGCAGCGATGCCCCCATGGCACCCGCGGCAGGCGGCGCCTTGTCGTTGGCCGCGCCCACGGGCACGCTGCGCGACGCGGTGGATGCCTGCCAGCGCCAGGTCCTGAATGCCGCTCTGGTGGCGCACGGCGGCAACTGGGCGCAGGCCGCGCGCACGCTGGACGTGGACCCCAGCAACCTGCACAAGCTCGCGCGGCGGCTGGGCCTCAAGGGATGAGGCTCCGCGCAGGGTTTTGAAACAAAATTGCCTCTAGCGCTTATCCAGTAAGCGGTAGAAGCTACTAATTGAGTAGCAAAAAGCCTCCCCTCGGGAGGCCGCCACCGTTGGCGCGGGGCTCGCGCTCTGCGACACTGGGGCGCCATGGCCTCCTCCATCGACCCGCCCCGTCCGCCGCTGGCACCCACCGTGCGCGTGCTGGCCGAGGCTGCGCTGCAGCGGCAGAACTGGCTGCTGGCCGCGCCGGCAGCGCCCACCCCGGCGGGCGCCGCGCCAGCAGGCTCCGCGCCGACCGACGCTCCCCCTGTGCCGTTTTCGCCAAACCTGCTGCCGACGGCGCTGCCCCCCATGCCTGCCGTGCCGGCAGGCCGTGAGCGGGTAAGCCTTTCCGATCAGGCACGCCAGGGCCTGCAGGCGATGGCTGGCGGCGCGGTTGCATCGTCCAGGGCAGCGGCCGCATCCCACGGGCCGGCGGCTCTTTCCGCCGATGCCGTGGCCGACGAGGGCGCTTCTGCGCGCGCCGCGGCCATCCCTGCGCCGTGGCCTGCCCAGGGTGTGGGGGCGCCGCTGCTGCGGCTGTTGAATACGCTGGTGCAGCAACTCGGCCCGGCAGGCGGCGCGGCGCCGCGTGTGCTGGCGGCCCAGCCGTGGCCCGCCGGCACCGACCCGGCGGCCGGCGGCACCGGACTGCCGGCTTTGCAGATTGCGCGCGTGGCGCAAGGCATGGTGTACACGCCCGACGGTGCGCGCGGCTTCACGCTCACGCTGCGCCTGCCTGCTGCCGCAATGCCTGCGCTGCCGTCTGCGCCCACCGCGCCAGCGGCCCTGTCGGTGGGCTTTGCCGGACCGCCACAGGCGCTGGCGCCCGGACTGTTCGCGCTGGTGCTGCAAGGCCCGGGCGCCGCGGGCCAGCGCACCAGCGGGTGGCTGTCGCTGGACCTGGCGCCGGCACCCGGTGCGGCCGCCGTGGTGTACGGGCGCGACCCGCTGCAGGCGCGCACCGACCCCTGGCTGGCCCTGGCCGCGCTGCAGGCCAGCGGCCAGTCGCGTGTGCAAGAAAACGACCGTGCGGCCGAGCCCCCCTGCAGCGCGCCCGGCTGCCCCTACGAAGGCCGCGCACCCTGCGTGCAGCCCTTCTGCCTGGCGCTGCGCGTGCAGCCGGCGCCGCTTGCGGCACCGGCGGGGCCTAGCTAGGGCGAAACACCCGATTCCCTTGCCATCGCGACCGCGCCAGCATGGCGCACGACCGTAATCCTTGCCCTCTGGAGTCTTGCCCATGGCCGTCAGCGTTTTCGACTTGTTCAAGATCGGCATCGGGCCGTCCAGTTCGCACACCGTGGGGCCCATGCGCGCTGCGCGGCTGTTCGCGCAGCGGCTGGCGCGCGAGGGGGTGCTGGCGCAGGTGGCGCGCGTGCGCAGCACGCTCTACGGCTCGCTGGGCGCCACGGGGCGCGGGCACGCGAGCGACCGCGCCGTGCTGCTGGGCCTGGCCGGCCATGCGCCGGACACCGTGGAGGTGGACGCCATCGAGCCGCTCATCGCCCGCATCCGCAGCCGGCGCCGCCTGCCGCTGGCCGACGGCCCCGAAGTGGCATTCGACGAGGCGGCCGACCTGCTGCTGGTGCCCGACGTCACGCTGCCACTGCACGCCAACGGCATGCGTTTCGAGGCTTTCGATGCGGCGGGCGGCACGCTGGCCGCACAGGTGTATTACTCGGTGGGCGGCGGCTTCATCGTGAGCGAGCAGGCGGCCGCCGACGCACAGCGCCAGGCCGCCATAGCGCCCGACACCGAGGTGCTGCCGCTGCCCTTTCACAGTGGCGAACAGCTGCTGGCGCAGGCCGCGGCGCAGGGCGGCTCGATCGCGCAGGTGATGCGCCTGAACGAACGCCACTGGCGCACCGACGCCGAGATCGACGCCGGCCTGCTCGCCATCTGGCGCGCCATGCAGGACTGCGTGGCGCGCGGCTGCAGCGTGGGCGGCGTGCTGCCCGGCGGCTTCCAGGTGCGCCGGCGTGCGCCCGCGCTGCACCAGGCGCTGCAGAACGCGCCCGACACCCAGCAGGACCCGCTGCAGGTGATCGACTGGGTGAACCTGTTCGCCCTGGCCGTGAACGAGGAGAACGCCGCCGGCGGGCGCGTGGTCACGGCGCCCACGAACGGTGCGGCGGGCATCGTGCCGGCGGTACTGCATTACTACTGGCGCTTCATTCCCGGCGCTACCGAGGCTGGCGTGGTCGACTTCCTGCTCACGGCTGGCGCCATCGGCATCCTGTACAAGGAGAACGCCTCCATCTCGGGCGCCGAGGTCGGTTGCCAGGGCGAGGTGGGGGTGGCCTGCTCCATGGCCGCGGCGGGTCTGTGCGCCGTGCTGGGCGGCACGCCCGCGCAGGTGGAGAACGCCGCCGAGATCGGCATGGAGCACCACCTGGGCCTGACCTGCGACCCGGTGGGCGGGCTGGTGCAGATCCCGTGCATCGAGCGCAACGCCCTGGCTTCGGTGAAGGCCATCAACGCCGCGCGCATGGCGCTGCATGGCGACGGAACGCACCATGTGAGCCTGGACCAGGTCATCAAGACCATGCGCGAGACCGGCGCGGACATGATGACCAAATACAAGGAGACTTCGCGCGGCGGCCTCGCGGTGAACATCGTGGAGTGCTGACGCGCTACGACCCGTAGCGCCCTGTTTCCCATACCTTTTCGCTTTGCATCCCTGGCCCGCATGCACAACCCCGCTTCGCCCACCGATACACTCCTGCCCGCCCTGGCGCGGCCCGCCATCCAGAGCCTGGGCGGATCGCTGATCCGCGAAGTCGCCAACACCGGCATGGGCCGCGCGGACGTGCTGTCCTTCTGGTTTGGCGAGTCCGATCGGCCCACGCCGCAGTTCATCCGGGATGCGGCGGCGCAGTCGCTCGGTTCGGGCGAGACGTTCTATTCGCAGAATCTGGGCCGGCCCTACCTGCGCGAGGCCATCGCGCAATATCTGTCGGGCCTGCACGGACGCGAGGTGTCCGCCCCGCGCATCGGCGCTGTGGCCTCGGGCGATACCGGGCTGATGCTTACCTGCCAGATGCTGCTGTCGCCGGGCGACCGCGTGGTGGCCGTCACGCCGCTGTGGCCCAACCTGCTGGAGATGCCGCGCATCCTGGGCGCGCAGGTTGAACGCGTGCCACTGGTGGTGCGGGGCGGGCGCTGGACGCTTGCGCTGGATCGGCTGCTGGATGCGCTCACGCCGGGCACGCGCATGCTCATCCTCAATTCACCCAACAACCCCACGGGCTGGACCATCGATGAGGAAAGCCTGGTGGCGATCCTCGCTCACTGCCGGCGCCATGGCATCTGGATCCTGAGCGACGACGTGTACGAGCGTCTGGTATACGACCCGCAGCTGGCCAGCGCACCTTCTTTCCTGCGCCACTACGCACCGGGCGACCGCATCATCTCGGTCAACAGTTGTTCCAAGGCGTGGTGCATGACGGGTTGGCGCGCGGGTTGGATGGTGGTGCCCGAGGCGCTGGAGGCCGACCTGGGCAAGGTCATCGAGTACAACTTTTCCTGCATCTTCGAGCCCGTGCAGCGCGCCGCAACGGTGGCTTTGCAGCAGGGCGAGGCGCATGTGGCGCAGCTGCGCGCGGGCCTCGTGGAAAGCCGCCGGCTGCTAGTGCAAGCGCTGCGTGCCGTGCCGGGTGTGGAAGTGCCCGATGCCGGCGGGGCGATGTACGTGTTCTTCCGCCTAGCGGGCTTTGACGACTCCCTGGCGCTTGCCAAACATCTGGTGAGCGAGGTCGGCTTGGGCCTGGCGCCGGGCGCGGCCTTCGGCCCCGAGGGTGAAGGCTGGCTGCGCTGGTGCCACGCGGTGTCCGATGGGGCCAGACTGCGTGAGGGCGTGGAGCGTCTTGCGCGATTCGTGCAACGTGCCACGGCTTGACAGGCGTGTGCGGCCGGCGGCCGCAGTCACCACGTGTACACGCGTCCCCGCCGTCCTTTCAACCTGCCTAAGCATGGGTTGCTGAATCACGAAGCGTGTCTCCCATGAAACCCTGAGCCGTCGCCGTCAGCCTGCCCTTATCGTGTGGTGAACCCCATCGCACACGACAAGGACACGACATGCCCCTGCGCCGCCATCTGCTTGCCCTCTGCCTGACCGCCCTTCCGCTGGCCACCTGGGCTGCCTGGCCCGAGCGTCCCATCACCATCGTCGTGCCAGCCGCTGCGGGCGGCACCACCGACATCGCGGCGCGCGTGCTGGCCGAAAAGATGGCCAAGGACCTGGGCACTTCCATCGTCGTGGAGAACAAGGGTGGCGGCGGCGGCAGCATCGGCACCGCGCAGGTGGCGCGCGCCAAGCCCGACGGCTACACGCTGCTCTTGGGCAACATCGGCCCGGTGGCGATCAACTTCAGCCTCTACAAGCAGCTCAGCTACAAGGAAAGCGACCTGCGCGGCATCACCAACGTGATCTCCGTGCCCAACATCCTCGTGGTGCATGCCGACTCCCCCGTGCGCAGTGCGCAGGAGCTGGTCAGCCTGGCGAAGACGCGCCGCCTCAATGTGTCCACCTCGGGCGTGGGGCAGTCCCCCCACATGTCCTCGGAGATGTTCCGCCAGAAGTCCGGCATCGAAGTGACCCTGGTGCCTTATCCCGGCGCGGCGCCTGCCGTCACGGCGCTGCTGGGGCAGCAGGTGGATTTCATGATCGACAACCTGCCCAGCTCCATGCCGCACATCAAGGCCGGCAAGTTCCGCGCGCTGGCCATCACCAGCGCCGAGCGCTCGGCGCAACTGCCTGATGTGCCGACCATGGCCGAGGCCGGCGTGCCCATGCAAGTCACGGCCTGGTTCGGCCTGCTGGCGCCGACCGGCACGCCCGATGCGGTGGTCGAGCGCCTGCAGCAATCGGCGCGCAAGGCCATGCAAACGCCCGAGGTGCGCCAGCGCTTTGCCGAACTGGGCGGCGTGCCCGGTGGCGAGACGCCGGCCGAGTACGACGCCTTCATCGCCCAGGAACGCAAGAGCTGGGCACAGATCGTCAAGGCGGCGGGCCTGTCCCTCGAATAACCCGGGCGGGGCGCGTGCCCCCTCTTTTCACTGCTCTCCCGATTCCATGCATCCAGACATCGAACACCTGCTGGCCCAGCCCTTCGGCTCGCTGCCCGAACTGATTGAACGCCAGGCCGCGCACCGCCTTGGCCGCACCGCCCTGGTCCTGGAGGGCCAGCGGCTGGACTACGCCGCGCTGCACGCCGGCATGGACCGCGTGGCGCGCAGCCTGCAGCGTGACGGCATGCAACCCGGCGATGTGGTGGCCATCTGCGCAGGCACCTCGGTCGAATATGTGCTGGCCTACCTGGGCGCTCTGCGCGCCGGCGTGGCCGTGGCGCCGCTGGCGCCTTCGGCCACGGCCGAGCACCTGAGCGCCATGCTGGACAACTGCGGCGCGCGCCTGGTGCTGCGCGACCGCGAGGTGGCCGCGCAATGGCCGCTGCATGCCGGCGCTGCGCTGCGTTGCGTGGCCCTGGACGATGCGCCCGAAGCGGGCGAGCCCTGGTCGCAATGGCTGGTCCAGGGCGACGGCGCACCGGCACCGATCACGCCCGCGCCCGACTGGCCGTTCAACGTGATCTATTCCTCGGGCACCACGGGCGTGCCCAAGGGCATCGTGCAGTCCTGGGCCATGCGCTGGGCGCATGTGCGGCGCGCAGTCACCAACGGCTACGGGCCCGATGCCGTCTCGCTATGCGCCACGCCGCTGTATTCCAACACCACGCTGGTGGCGGCGCTGCCCACGCTGGCGCTGGGCGGCACGCTGGTGCTGATGCGCAAGTTCGATGCCGCGTGCTATCTGGCGCTGGCCCAGCAGCACGGCGCTACCCACACCATGCTGGTGCCCGTGCAGTACCAGCGCCTGATGGCCTGCCCGGATTTCGACCGCACGGACTTGAGCCGGCTGCAACACAAGTTTTGCACCAGCGCGCCCTTCAGTGCCGCGCTCAAGGCCGAGGTGCTGCGGCGCTGGCCGGGCCGGCTCATCGAGTACTACGGCATGACCGAAGGCGGCGTGCGCTGCGAACTGCACTGCCATGACTTTCCGCACAAGCTGCACACCGTGGGCCGCCCGGGTGAGGGCGCCGACATCCGGTTCATCGACGAGCAGGGGCGCGAACTGCCTGCGGGCGAACAGGGCGAGATCGTCGGCCGCTCGGCCGGGATGATGAGCGGCTACTACCGCCTGCCGGACAAGACGCGCGAGGCCGAGTGGTTCGATGCGGAAGGCCGGCGCTACATCCGCAGCGGCGACGTGGGCCGGCTGGACGCGGACGGCTTCATCGTGCTGGGCGACCGCAAGAAGGACATGATCATCACGGGCGGCTTCAACGTCTACCCGAGCGACATCGAGGCTGTGCTGTGCCAGCACCCGCAGGTGGCCGAGTGCGCCGTGGTCGGCGTGCCCTCCGAGCAGTGGGGCGAGACACCCGTGGCCTATGTGGTGGGGCGCTCGGGCTCACAGCCCACCGCAGAAGAATTGCGCGAATGGCTCAACACCCGCGTGGGCAAGACCCAGCGCGTGGCCGACCTGCGGCTGGTCGAACGCCTGCCGCGCAGCGAGATCGGCAAGGTGCTCAAGCGCACGCTGCGCGAGCAGTACCTGCAAGCGGCGCCCATCGCCGGCTGACTTTCCTCTCACCACCCGGAGACTGCCATGTCACTGCCTCGTCCCTCGCGGCTGCGCCGCGCCTTGCTCGCCAGCATGGCCCTGACCGCCAGCGCCCTGCTGGCGCCCGTTGCCTACGCCGCGGACGCCTGGCCCGCCAAGCCGATCCAGCTCGTGATTCCCTACCCGCCTGGTGGCAGCGCCGACCTGCTGGGGCGCCCCTTGGCGATGCAGTTGCAGCAGCAGCTGGGCCAGCCCGTGGTGCTGGAGTACAAACCCGGAGCGGGCGGCACGCTGGCCTCGCAGTATGTGGCGCGGGCCAAGCCCGATGGCTACACCGTGTTCATGGTGCTGGCAGCGCATGCCATCAACGACAGCCTTTATCCCAAGCTGCCCTACGACACGCGCAAGGACTTCGCCCCCGTGTCGCTGGTGGCCAACCTGCCCATGGTGGTGGCGGCCAGCGGCAAGCTGCCTGCAAAAAACATCCATGAACTGATCCAGGCCGCCAAGGCGGCGCCGGGCAAGCTCACCTTTGGCTCAGCCGGTAACGGCAACACCGGGCACCTCGCGGCGGAATACTTCAGCAGCATCGCCGGGGTCAAGATGACGCACGTTCCCTACAAAGGCAGCGCCGGCGTGGTCAACGCCATGCTGGCGGGTGACATCGACCTCACGTTCGACAGCATCTCCACCTCCATGCCGCACATCCGCGGCGGGCGCATGCATGCGCTGGCCGTCACCAGCCCGCAGCGCTCGGCCCTGGCGCCCGAGGTCCCGACGGTGCAGGAGCAGGGCATTGCCGGCTTTGACGTGACCGGCTGGTATGCGCTGATCGCGCCAGCCGGCACGCCGCCCGAGATCACCCAGCGCCTGAGCCGCGAGATCGCCGCCGCGCTGCGCCAGCCCCAGCTGCAATCCCAACTGGCCGCCGGCGGCTACGAGCCCGTGGGCTCCACCCCCGAGGCGCTGCAGGCGCACATCGAGCGCGAGATCACGCGCTGGGCCGCCGTGGTCAAGTCCACGGGGGCAAGAGTGGATTGACACCCCCTGAGCCGCTGCGCCGCTTCCCCCCTCGCGGCTGCGCCGGGCAGGACGCAGCCAGCGCGGCGGCGCGGCCGGCATAGGCCGGCATAGGCCCTTGCGCGGCCGCCCGTGCCTGGGCCCTGCCGTGCGGGCGCACCATGAACCACTGACAATCCCCTTCATGCAACAACCGTCTTCCATCACCGCCGACATTCCCCTGAGCCCCTTCGCCGGCGAAGCCCCCGACATGTTCTTTGGCCTGCCCATGGCCATGGCCCGCGCCATGGCGCTGCGCGGTGAGCGCATCGGCCACGACATGGCCCAGGTGCGCATGCGTTTCCAGGCGGACCAGGCCAACAGCCGCGGCGAGGTCCACGGCGGATCGATCGCTACGCTGCTGGACTGCACGCTGGCCGCGGCCGCGCGCGCGCACGACCCGGCTGCCTATGGCGTGGCCACCATCGACCTGACGCTGCATTACGTCGCCGCGGGCACGGGCGATCTGATTGCCACCGCGCGCTGCGAGCGGCGCGGCCGCTCCATCAGCTTCGTGCGCGGCGAAGTGCGCGCCGAGGACGGCACGCTGGTGGCCATGGCGACGGGCAGCTTCAAGCTGATCGCCCGCTCCACTGCATCCGCCAGCGCCTAGGCGCCAGCGGGCGGCCAGCGGGGCTGCTCAGCTGGGTTGAACGCCTGCAGCTTGCAGCAGGCGTCCCCAGACGGGGGCTTCCTGGGCCCACAGGCGGGCGAACTTCTCGGGCGTGTCGTCGTCCACCGGCACGAAGCCGGCGGCGATGATGCGCGCCAGGCCCTCGCGGCTGGCCACGGCGTGGTTGGCGGCCTGGGCCCATTGCCGCGCCACGTCGGCCGGCATGGCTTTGGGGCCGGCAATCGCCAACCAACCCACAATCGACAGCGCATCCTGTGGGTAGCCGGCCTCGGTGAAGGTGGGCACCTCGGGCAGCAGCGGCACGCGACGCGGGCCGGTCACGGCCAGCGCGCGCAGCTTGCCCGCGTCGATGTGCGCCTTGAGCGACAGCAGGCTGCCCATGCCGATCTTGATCTGTCCGCCCAGCAGGTCCTGCACCATCGGCGCCTCACCTTTGTAGGCCACATGCGTCATGTCGGCGCCGGCCACCTCGCTGAGCGTGGTGCAGGCCAGTTGGCCGTGCGATCCGATGCCGTAGGAGCCATAGGTCAGCTTGCCCTTCTGGGAGCGGATCCAGGCCATGAAGTCCTGCAGGTTCTGCGCCGGCGTGTCGGCGGTGACCACCAGGGCGATCGGCGCCAGGCACACGCGCACCAACGGGGTCAGCTCGGTCAGCGGGTCGTAGGGCGTTTTCTTGTACAGGTACTTGTTGGTCAGCATCGACGAGGTGGTGCCCAGCAGCGCGGTCATGCCGTCGGGCGGCGCCTTGGCGACCATCTCGCCCGCGATCAGGCCGGCCGCGCCGGGCTTGTTGTCCACCACCACCGACTGGCCAAAGCGCTGCGCCATGCGCTCGCCCAGTATGCGGGCGATCACGTCGGTGGCGCCGCCGGCGGCAAAGGGCACCACCACCCGCACGGGGCGGGTGGCGAAGCCGGTGGGCGCGGCCTGCGCCCGTGCGCCGAGCGGGCCTGCCGCCGCGGTTGCGACGGCCAGGGCCAGCAGGTGGCGCCGGTTCCATCCAAGGGGGTGGGCTTCGTGTTTCATCGCGCGTCTCCTTTGCCGGTATGGCATCTCAGTTATCCATAGCGCTACGCACCGCCCGCAGCCCATGCAACCGGCGCACCCCAAGCCAGGGCCGCCACCAAGCAAGGGCCTATGCCGGCCTAGGCCCGCGCCGCTCCGCCCCGCAGCGAGGGCTGCGTCCCCTGCCCGCATGGCAGCAATGCGAGAGCGGGGGCAGGCGCGAAGCGACTCGGGGGGCATCGTTTCATCTCAGTCCATCGAGATCTTGGCGGCCTCGGCTACGGCCTTCCAGTGGGCAGCGTCCTTGTCGATCTGGGCCTTGAAGTCGTCGGGCAGGGACCCCACGGGGATCAGGCCCATCTCGGTCAGGCGCTTGTTCAGCTCGGGCGACTTGACGATGGAACTCACCTCGCTGCCCAGCTTGTCCACGATGGCCTTGGGCGTGGTGGCGGGCACGAACATGCCGAACCAGCCGTTGGCCTCCAGGCCGGGGTAGCCGGCTTCGGTCATGGTGGGCACCTGGGGCAGGGCCGGGTGGCGCTGTGCGCCGGTGATGGCCAGGATGTTGATCTTGTCCGACTTGATGTGCGGGTAGGCGGCCGTGGCGTCCACGAAGGCCAGCGACAGTTGCCCGCCCAGCATGGCCGCCATCTCGGGGCCCGAGCCCTGGTAGGGAATGTGCGTGATGTCGATGCCGGCCTTCTGCTTGAAGCGCTCGCCGTTCATGTGCGACGAGGTGGCGTTGCCGTAGCTGCCGAAGTTGAGCGTGCCGGGGGCTGCCTTGGCCTTGTCCACGAACTGCTGCAGCGTGGTCACGCCCGAGCTGCGCGGCACCATCAGCAGGTCCGCCGACTTGGCTACCTGCGACACCGGGGCCAGGTCGCTGAGCTTGTAGGGCACCTTCTTGTACAGCGCCGGGATCTGCACCACGGTGGTGATGCCCATGAGCACCGTGTAGCCGTCGCCGGGCGCCTTGGCCACGGTGTCGTTGCCCAGGATGCCACTGGCCCCGGGCTTGTTTTCCACCACCACGGCCTGGCCCAGGCGCTGGGACAGCTGCGTGCCGATCAGGCGGGCAATGATGTCCGTGCCGCCGCCGGCCGGATAGGGCACGATGACGCGGATGGGTTTGCTCGGGTAATGGTCCTGCGCCTGTGCGGCGCCCACGCCGCACGTGGCGGCCAGGGCGATCAGGGGCAGCCATTGGCCCAGGGTCTTGCGCCGGGTGAATGCCATGGTGTTGTCTCCTTGGGTTTTATGTAGAAAGGGAATGGCTCGTGCTACAGCGTGCGGGCGATGATTTCCTTCATGATCTCGTCGCTGCCGCCGTAGATGCGGCCGATGCGGGCATCGGTCCAGGCGCGGCCCACCTGGTATTCGGTCATGTAGCCGTAGCCGCCGTGCAGTTGCAGGAACTCGTCGAGCAGCTTGTTCTGCAGCGCCGTGGCGTTGAGCTTGACCATGGCGGCGCGCTCGGGCGTCAGCTTGCGCTGCATGTGCAGCCTCATGCATTCGTCGACGAACGTACGCAGCATGGTGGCCTGCGCCTTGGCCTCGGCCAGCTTGAAGCGCGTGTTCTGGAACTCGAACACGGTCTGGCCGAAGGCCTTGCGCTCGCGCGTGTAGTCGATGGTCTTTTGCAGGAAGGACTCGATGCAGCGGGCCGCGCGCACCGCCACCACCAGGCGCTCCTGGGCCAGCTCCTGCATCAGGTACTTGAAGCCCATGTTCTCCTCGCCCAGCAGGTTGCCCACGGGTACCTTCACGTTGTCAAAGAACAGCTCGGAGGTGTCCTGCCCCATCAGGCCGATCTTTTCCAGCTTGCGGCCCTTGCTGAAACCCGGCGTGCCGTCTTCCACCACGATCAGCGACACGCCCTTGGCGCCCAGGTCGGGCGCGGTCTTGCAGACCACGATCACGATCTCGGAATTGATGCCGTTGGTGATGAAGGTCTTGGCACCGTTGATGACGTAGTGGTCGCCCTCGCGCTTGGCGGTGGTACGCACGGACTTCAGGTCGCTGCCCGCGCCGGGCTCGGTCATGGCAATGGCGCCGATCATTTCGCCGGCGGCCATCTTGGGCAGCCAGCGGTCGTGCTGCTCCTGGTTGCCGTAGGCGTAGATGTAGGGTGCCACGATGTCCGAGTGCAGCGGAAAGCCCAGCGCCGTGGCGTTGGTGCGGCCTACCTCCTCGATCAACACGGCCGCATGGCCGAAGTCACCGCCGCTGCCGTAGGGCTCGGGCAGCATGGTGTTGAGCAGCCCTTCGCGACCGGCCTTGCGCCACACTTCCTTGGGCACGATGCCGTTGCGCTCCCAGTCGGCCAGGTGCGGCACGATTTCCTTGTCGAAGAAGTGGCGCACGGCGTCACGGAACTGTTCATGGTCTTCACGGAAAACGGTGCGCTGGATCAGGTCTTGCATGGTCGGTGTCTCAGGGTCTAAATGTCAAAATGGGCTTTGGCGCTTATCTGGTAAGCGCTAGTAGCTATTGTTTTAGGAATCCCGCAGGGCAAAACCCGCCTGCGGCTCGTCACGAAAGCGCTCCTTCAGCTTGCGGCGCAGCAGCTTGCCGGTCTCCAGGCGCGGCAGCGCATCGACGAACACCACGCGCTGGGGCAGCTTCATGCGCGCCAACACCTCGGCCGCCTGGGCGGCAATGGCGCGGGCCGTGTCCAGCGAGGCCTGCGCGCCGTGGCGCAGCACCACGGCTGCCAGGGGCTGCTCGCCAAAGTCGGGGTTGGGTACGCCCACCACGGCGACCTCGTACACGTCGGGGTGGCGCATCAGGGCGTTCTCGATCTCCTGCGGGTACAGGTTGACGCCCCCCGAGAGGATCAGGTCTGCGCGCCGGTCGCTTAAGTAAAGGTAGCCCTCGGCATCCACATGGCCGATGTCGCCATAGGTGATCCAGCCACGCTCGTTGATGGCCTGGCGCGTCTTCTCCTCGTCGTTGAGGTAGCTGAACTGTCCGCCGCCCGAGAAGTACACCTGTCCGATCTCCCCCGCGGGCAACTCCTGCCCGTCGTCGCCCACGATGTGCAACTGGCCCGTGGTGGGGCGGCCCACCGAGCCGGGACGCTGGCGCCACTCGGCCGAGTTGATCATCGTCGTGCCGCAGCCCTCGGAGCCCGCGTAGTACTCCATGAGGATGTCGCCCCACCAGTCGAGCATGGCGTGCTTCACATCCACGGGGCAGGGTGCGGCGGCGTGGATGGCCACGCGGTGGCTGGACAGGTCGTAGCGCTGGCGCACGGTCTCGGGCAGCTTGAGCATGCGGCCGAACATGGTGGGCACCCACTGGCTGTGGGTGACGCGGTAGCGCTCGATGAGGGCCAGGGCGGCCTCGGCGTCAAAGCGCTCCATGATCACGGCCTGCCCGCCCAGCTCCAGCACGCGCAGCGTGTAGCGCAGCGGCGCAGCGTGGTACAGCGGCGCGGGCGAGAGGTACACGGTGTCTTCGCCCATGCCCATGATGCGCGCCGTGCCCAGCGCCTCGGGGTCGGTCTGGCCGCGCAGGTGGGCGGGCCACAGGGGCTTGAGCACGCCCTTGGGCCGGCCCGTGGTGCCCGAGGAATACAGTAGATCGCGCCCCAGCGGTCGGTCGGCGAAGTCCGCAGGCGGCCCCTGCAGGGCGTCGAGCGCGGCCTGTAGCGATGGGGCCTGCACTGACGTGGCTTGCGCAGGGGCCTCGTCCACCGTCCAGCAGGGCAGGGGATGGTGGGCCTGCAACTCGGCCAGCTGGGGCAGGGTCTTGGCGGACGCCACCACCAGCCGCGCGCCACAGTCCTGCACGATGTAGGCCACCTCGGCCGGTGTCAGGTGCGTGCTGAGCACGGCGGCATATAGGCCGGCCTGCCGGGCCGCCAGCGCCAGCGCCAGGATCTCGACGCGGTTTTCCAGCACCACCGCGAAGCGCTCGCCCGCCTGTAGGCCCTGGGTGTGGAGCCACTGCGCCATCGCCAGGGCACGTTGCGCCACTTCGCCGGCGGTGAAGCGCGCGCCTGTCTCGGCCATGACCAGTACCACCCGGTCGGGAGCTGCCGCCGCGCGGCCAAAGAAGTCCTGCATACCTGTCACCCGTTGCTCCTCGGTGCGCCGCCATGGGGACTGGAGTCACCCAAAAATGCGAAATGCATGTCTCACAAAAATGTTGTGTGAGACGATTTTTTCAGGCGTACAGACCAAAACACATCGGGTAAACACGGTCTTCAGCACATTCAAACCGGCTGAAAATCATTTTTAATGGATCATTTGTCTCACAAACACATGGAGTCAGCATGAATATTCCCGTCATCGTCGATGCCATCCGCAGCCCCATGGCCCGGGCCAAGCCCGATGGCGCACTGGCCGAGGTGCATCCTGTGGACCTGCTCTCGCAGGTGCTGGAGCAACTGGTCGCCCGCAACCAGTTGGATCCTGGCACGGTGGACGACGTGATCTGCGGCTGCGTGAGCCAAGCCGGCGAGCAGGCGGGCACGCCCGGGCGCCTGGCCTGGCTGGCCGCGGGCCTGCCTGCGCACGTGCCCTCCACCACCATCGACCGCAAGTGCGGCTCCAGCCAGCAGGCCGTGCACTTCGCGGCGCAGGCCATCATGGCGGGCACGCAGGACATCGTGATCGCCTGCGGCGTGGAATCCATGAGCCGCGTGCCCATGGGCAGCTCGCGCATGGGCAAGAACACCACCGGCCCGCGCTTTGACGCCCGCTACGCCCCCGGCCTGGTGGGGCAGGGTGTCTCGGCCGACCTGGTGGCCGCCCAATGGGGCCTGGACCGCACCGCGCTGGACACCTATGCCGCGCGCTCGCACCAGCGTGCCCACGCGGCGCAGTCCAGCGGAGGCTTTGCGCGCGAGATCGTGGGCATCGACACCCCTGCCGGCCGCGTGACGGCAGACGAGACCATCCGCGCCGGCACCACGGTGGAAAAGCTCGCCGGCCTGAAGGCCGTGTTCGAGAACGAGGAGCTGTCCGCGCGGTTCCCGCAGATCCAGTGGGCCACCACGGCCGGCAACGCCTCGCAGATGACCGACGGCGCCAGCGCCATGCTCATCATGAGCGAGCAGCGTGCTCAGCAGCTGGGCCTGCGTCCCCGTGCGCGTTTCGTGGCCTTCGACGTGGTGGGCGACGACCCGCTGTACATGCTCACCGCGCCCATCCCGGCCACGCAGCGCGTGCTGGCCAAGGCCAAGATGAAGCTGGACGACATCCACCACTACGAGATCAACGAGGCCTTCGCCTCCGTGCCCCTGGCCTGGCAGAAGGAGCTGAAGGCCGACGGTGAGCGCCTGAACCCGCGCGGCGGTGCCATTGCCCTGGGCCACCCGCTGGGCGCCTCGGGCCTGCGCCTGATGACCACCATGCTGCACGCGCTGGAAGACAGCGGCCAGCGCTACGGCCTGCAGTCCATGTGCGAGGCCGGCGGCATGGCCAACGCCACCATCATCGAACGTCTGTAACTATTGATTTGATAGCTGCTGGCGCTTGATGGACGGGCGCTGGAAGCCAAAATGAGGAAAAAAGCATGAAGCTGCAACAAGGAATGACCGCCCTCGTCACGGGCGGGGTCTCGGGCCTGGGCGAGGCCTCGGCCATCGCGCTGCTGGAGCGTGGCCTGAACGTGGTGGCCGTGGACCTGAACGACGAGCGCGGCCAGGCCATGGAACAGCAATACGCCGGCCGCCTGCGCTATGTGAAGGCCGATGTGTCCGACGAAGGCCAGATGCAGCAGGCCATCGCCGCGGCCGAGGCCTTCGGCAACTTCCGCGCGCTGGTGCACTGCGCGGGCATCGGCGGCCCGGTGCGCCTGATCGAAAAGGACGGCAGCCCCGGCTCGCTGGAGAAGTACATCAACATCATCCGCGTGAACCAGATCGGCACCTTCAACACGCTGCGCCTGGCGGCCGTTGCCATGGCCAAGAACGAGCCGATCGACGGCGAGCGCGGCGTGTGCGTGCTCACCGCGTCGGTGGCGGGTTACGAGGGGCAGATCGGCCAGATTCCCTATGCCTCGTCCAAGGCCGGCGTGATCGGCATGACCATCGTGGCGGCGCGCGACCTGGCCTCCAAGTTCATCCGCGTGTGCACCATCGCACCGGGCCTGTTCGACACGCCCATCCTGGCCAAGCTGCCCGAGGCCGTGCGCCAGTCCCTGGGTGCGTCGGTGCCCAACCCCGCGCGCTTGGGCCACCCCAGCGAGTACGCGATGACGGCGCTGCACATCCTCGAGAACCCCATGCTGAATGGCGAAACCATCCGCCTGGATGGGGCCATTCGCATGGCGCCTAGATAACAACCCCCTGAGGAGCGCCCGCGTCCCTCAGCCCCTTCTCTCTGCGCGCTTCGCGCTCCGGGAAGGGGGACGACGCCTGTGGCCCGGCAAAGCCGGCTCCACGGCGTCTGCTGGCGTGGCCTGCTCCGCGGCCTTCGGAGTAATTGGCCGAGGTGCCGGTTGCATGCGACACGGGCCATGTAACCCGGCGAACAACTGAAAGGAATTTGTGATGGCATCCACGGTATGGGTCGAAGTGCGCGGCAACGTGCTGGTCATGACGCTGAGCAACCCCGAGGCGCGCAACGCCGCCACGCTGGAGATGGCCGAGGCCATGGCGGCGGCGCTGGACGAGTTGGACCGCAACCCCGCGCTGCAGGTGGGCGTCATCACCGGCGCGGGCGGCACGTTCTGCGCCGGCATGGACCTGAAGGGCTTTCTGCAGGGCAAGCGCCCCAGCCTGCCGGGGCGGGGGTTTTTGGGACTCACGCAGCAGCCCCCGCGCAAGCCGCTGATTGCGGCCGTGGAGGGCTATGCCCTGGCCGGCGGCTTTGAGACCGTGCTGGCCTGCGACCTGATCGTCGCCGCCAAGACGGCCCAATTCGGCCTTCCCGAGGTCAAGCGCGGCCTGGCCGCCGCGGCCGGCGGGCTGCTGCGCCTGCCCAGGCGCCTGCCTTACCACGTGGCCATGGAAGCCATCCTCACGGGCGAGATGTTCAGCGCCGAGCGCGCGCACGCCCATGGCCTGGTCAACCGCCTGGTCGAGCCCGGCCAGGCGCTGGACGCCGCCCTGGAGCTGGCCCAGGCCGTGGCCGCCAACGGGCCGCTGGCGCTGATTGCTAGCAAGCGCGTGGCGCAGGAGTCGGCCGACTGGTCGCAGGCCGAGATGTTCGAGCGCCAGGCCCCCATCACCGCGCCGGTATTCGCCTCGCAGGACGCGCGCGAGGGCGCTGCGGCCTTTGCCGAGAAGCGCGCGCCGGTCTGGAAGGGCGTTTGATGGAAAAAGAGGCGTTGATGCCCGTCCATTCAGCGTTAACAGCTATTTAATTCATAGCAAAAGCGGCCGCAGTGCCGCAAGGACCCCAGGAGACACCACCATGCCATTCCCTCCCCGCCGCCACGCGCTGCGCCTCGCAGGCGCCACCGCCCTGCTGGGCCTGGCCGCCCTGACGGCGTCGCACCCCGCACGGGCCGACGCCGCCTGGCCCACACGCCCCATCACCTTCGTCGTGCCCGGCGCGGCCGGCGGCACCACCGACACGCCCGTGCGCTTCATGGCGCAAAAGCTCAGCGAGCGGCTGGGCCAGCCCATCGTGGTGGACAACAAGCCCGGCGCGGGCGGCTCGCTGGGCAGCAGTCTCGTAGCGCGCGCGCAGCCGGACGGCTACACCGTGCTGGTGGGTAACACCGGCTCGAACGCCATCAACTACACCGCCTACCAGAAGCTCCCCTACAAGGTCGAGGACTTCGTGGCGCTGACCGACATGATCTCGTTCGCCAACGTGCTGGTCGTGCCGGTGAAGTCGCCCATCAAGAGCCTGAAGGAGCTTGTCTCCACGGCCAAGCGCGAGCCGGGCAAGCTGGCCTTTTCGTCCGCGGGCGTGGGCCAGACCACGCACCTGATGGGCGAGCTGCTGCGCCAGAGTGCGGGGGTGGACGTGGTGCATGTGCCCTACAAGGGCTCGGCGCCTGCCACCATGGCCATCGTGGCCGGCGAGACCCAGTTCATGTTCGACAACCTCACGGGGTCGCTGGGCCATGTGAAGGATGGCAAGCTGCGTGCGCTGGCCGTGACCGGCGCCACGCGCGAGCCCGAGCTGCCCGACGTGCCCACCATGACCGAACTGGGCATGAAGGACTTCGACAAGGTGGGCTGGATGGGCTTCTTCGTGCCCGCCAAGACGCCGCCGGCCGTCGTGAAGAAGCTCACCGACAACCTCATCGCCGTGCTGCAGGACCCGGCCGTGGTCCAACGCTACCGCGAGCTGGGCGGCCGCCCCGGCGGCATGCCGCCCGAGCAGTTCTCGCAGATGGTGGAGCGCGACCGGCAGGACTGGGGCGCGCTGATCCGCAGCCAGAAGCTGCAGCTGGACTGAGGAGCGCGCCATGGCTGAGTCCTCCTCCTTCGCAGGCCGCCACGTCTTCGTGGCCGGCGGCACCAGCGGCATCAACCTCGGCATCGCCCAGGCGTTTGCACGCGCGGGCGCCCACGTGGTGGTCATGAGCCGCTCGCCCGACAAGGTGCAGCAGGCGGCCGAAGGCCTGCGCGCGCTGGGTGCGCAGGCGCTGGGCATCAGCGCCGACGTGCGCGACCCCGCTGCGGTGGACGCCGCGCTGCGCCAGGCGCATGCGCAGTTCGGTGACATCGACGTGCTGATCTCCGGCGCAGCGGGCAACTTCATCGCGCCCGCGGCCGACCTGTCGCCCAACGGCTTCAAGACCGTGATCGACATCGACCTGAACGGCAGCTTCCACGTGCTGCGCCTGGCGTACCCGATGCTTAAGAAACCGGGCGCCAGCGTCATCAACATCTCGGCGCCGCAGGGCGTGAACCCCACCATGTACCAGGTGCATGCCTGCGCCGCCAAGGCTGGCATCGACATGATGACGCGCGTGCTGGCCATGGAATGGGGCGAGGTGGGCGTGCGCGTGAACGCCATCGCGCCCGGCCCGATCGGTGACACCGAGGGCATGCGGCGCCTGGCGCCCACGCCCGAGGCATTGGCCAACGCGGTCGCCACCGTGCCGCTGCAGCGCATGGGCAGGCTCGATGACATTGCGAACATGGCGCTGTTCCTCTCGTCGCCGCAGGCGGGCTACGTGACGGGCGCCGTCATCCCGGTGGACGGCGGATCGTCGCTGCGTGGCGGGCGCGACATGCGCGCGTCGTACGTGCCGCGGAGCGCGGCATGAGTCAGATATACGAGCGCATCGTTTTCGAGGTGCAGGACGGCGTGGCCACGCTGACCCTGAGCAACCCCGCCAAGCGCAACGCCTTCGACCCCGCCATGCGCGGGGAGATGGCCGCGGTGGTGCGCCAGGTGCAGGCCGACCCGGTCATTCGCGCGCTGGTGCTGACGGGCGCGGGCGCGCATTTCTGCTCGGGCGGCGACCTCTCCAACATCGCCGCCAGCGGGCTGGACAACGGCGGCTGGCGCCAGCGCCTGACCAGCCTGCACGACTGGCTCAAGGACCTGGTGCTGCTGGACAAGCCGGTGATTGCTGCCGTCGATGGCGCGGCCTATGGCGCGGGCTTCAGCCTGGCGCTGGCGGCGGACTTCATCATCGCCAGCACCCGCGCGCGCTTTGCCATGTCGTTCATCCGCGTGGGCGTGGTGCCGGACTGCGCGGCGTTCTACACCCTGCCGCGCGTGGTGGGCGTGCAGCGCGCGCGCGAGCTCATGCTGTCGGGCCGCGAGGTGCAGGCCGAAGAGGCGCTGCGCCTGGGCATTGCCACCGAACTGGTAGAGCCCGATGCGCTGCAGGTCCGCGCCCAGGCGATTGCGCGCAGCTTCGTGGGCGCATCGCCCGTGGCGCTGAGCCTGATCAAACGCTCGCTCGCGCTGGCCGCGAGCGACCTGCCGTCGTTGCTGGAGCAGGAGGCCAACGCCCAGGCCCTGGCCATGGGCACGCCCGAGCACCGCGAGGCCGTGCGCTGCTTCCTGGAGAAAAGGCCGATGCCCTTCCAGTGGCCGCAGACCTGACTTTGAAACAGGTGAAAATCTCAAGCTTTTTGAGGTCAATGTGAACGTGAACGCAGATCCGGACGGCAAACTGGTCAGCGCCCTGGTGCGTGGCGTTTCCATATTGCGGTGCTTCTCCAGCAAGTGCCAGGAACTCAGCGCCAAGGAGCTGATGGACCTGACCGGCCTGCCCAAGCCCACGCTGTTTCGCCTGACGGACACGCTGTGCGAGTTGGGCCTGCTGCGCTACTCGGAGCGCCTGTCCAAGTACGTGCCCGGCCTGGGCCTGCTGCAGTTGTCCTCGCCCGTGCTCACGCGCATGGCCCTGCGCCAGTTCGCCCGGCCGCACATGCAGGCGCTGGCCGACCTGACCGAGGGGCAGGTGCAGCTGGCCGTGGGCCACAAGCGCCGGTTGTGCATGGTGGAGCTGGCCAACGGCATGGGCAACACCGTGTTCCGCCAGGAAATCGGCGTGCCCATCTCGCTGTCGCGCACGGCCACGGGCCGCGCCTATCTGCTGGGCATGGCCGAGGATGAGCGCAAGGCCTACCTGCAGGACCTGCAGCGCAACGACCCGCAGCGCGCCGCGTGGCTGGAGCAGCGCCTGACGGACGCGCGCGACGACTTCGCGCGCCACGGCTTCTGCCGCAGCCACGGCGACCTGCACCGCGAGATCGAATCCATCGCCGTGCCCATGTCGCAGCCGCAGGACGGGGAACTCTGGGTGTTCGCCGTCTCGGTGCCGGTGTTCAGCCCCATGTACGCCCGGCTGGAGACAGACCTGGGCCCGCGCCTGCGCACGCTGGTGCGCTCGGTGGAGAGCGTGCTCGGGGCCTCCGGCCTCACCTGATACCCGCGCCCGCCACCCATACAACATCTACCAAGGAGACATCGTGAAGGTTCTGGACAGCGTGCGCGTACTGGAGATTGGCGGCCTGGGGCCGGGGCCGTTTTGTGCGATGCACCTGGCCGATTTGGGTGCAGACGTGATCTCGATAGTCCGTGAAACGAAGGGCCGCGAGACCACCGGCGCCTTGCTCAATCGCGGCAAGCGCTCGGTGTTTGCCGATCTCAAGACCGAGGAGGGCCGCCAGCTGGTGCTGGCTCTGGTGGCCGAGGCCGATGCGCTCATCGAGGGCATGCGCCCTGGCGTGATGGAGCGCCTGGGTCTGGGCCCCGAGGAGTGCCTGGCGGTCAACCCGCGCCTGGTGTACGGGCGCATGACGGGCTGGGGCCAGAGCGGACCGTTGGCACTGCGTGCGGGGCACGACACGAACTATGCCGCCGTCAGCGGCGCGCTGTGGGGCTGCAGTCCGGCGGACGCGCGGCCCGTCTCGCCTTTCGCCGTGCTTGGCGACATCGGCGGCGGTGCCATGTACCTGATGACGGGGCTGCTGTCGGGCATCGTGCAGGCGCGCGCCACGGGCCGCGGCACGGTGGTGGACGCAGCCATCGTGGACGGCTCGGCCCATATGCTGAACCTGATGCTGAGTGCGCGCCAGAGCGGCCTGGTGGCCGATGTGCGTGGCCAGAGCATCCACGACAGCGCGCCCTTCTACGACACCTATGTCTGCGCCGACGGTCATTACGTCACCGTGGGCGCTATCGAGCCGCAGTTCTACACCCTGCTGCTGCAGGTGCTGGGGCTGGCCGAGGACCCCGATTTCACCGGGTCGCAATGGGACAAGGCCGCCTGGCCGGTGCGCCGCGCGAGGCTGGCCGCGCTGTTCCTGGCGCAGCCGCGTGCGCACTGGCAGGCGCTGCTGGAGCCCACCGACGCCTGTTTTGGCGTCGTGCTCAGCCCCGTCGAGGCGGCGCAGCACCCGCACATGCGTGTGCGGGGTGTGTATTCCGAACGCCAGGGGGTGCTACAGGCGGCACCCGCGCCCCGCTTTGACGGTGCAGCCTACGAGCCGGGCGAGGCATGCGCGCCCGGCGCGCATACGCAGTCGGTCATGGAAGGACTGGGCCAGTCCGGCGCGCGGGCCGTGTGGCGCCAGCGCTGAGCGCGTTGCGCGGGGCAGTCTCCCGCGCGGCCCTGGTTACCGTTGCTGGAGCAGCGCGGACGCTGGCAGCAGCCTGAAAGCCAGCGACGCCAGCGCCAGCCAGGCGGCGATGCACAGCAACACCGCGCGGTAGGGCTCCAGCCCGGCGCTGGTGGCCCAGGCGGCCACGGCGCCGGTCAGCGATTGCATCAGCGCCACCCCCAGAAACATGGCCATGGTGTAGAGCGACAGGGCGCGTCCCGTCTGTTCGTTGGGGTAGGACGAGCGCACGTCGGCATATTGCAAGATGCTGTAGCCTGACAGCAACCCCATCGCGATCATCAGCGCCACCGTGGCCTGGGCGTTGTTGACCCAGGCCATGATGGCGAACAGGCCGGCCATCGACAGCGAAGCGCGGCCCACCCAGGTGCGGCGCCGGGCGGGGCCCGGGTCCATGCGGCCGAAAGCGGCGGGGGTGAACAGCGCAATCAGCGACAACACCAGCGCCACGTTGCCACTGTCCACCAGCGAAAAACCGTAGCGGTCGATCAGCAGAGGCCCCAGCCACAGGCCGCGCAGCGACAAAAAGGCCGCATAGCACGACATGCCGAGGATCACGATGCCCCAGGTGTGTGGCACGGTAAAGAGCCGTCCCATGCCCGTCAGTGCCTCCCCCCAGCTGCTGGCTGGACGGTGTGCGGTATCGGCACGTACCGGTTCATGCACCAGCGCATAAATCAACAGCCACGACAGCAGGCTCAGGCCTGCCAGCAGGCCAAAGCCGGCACGCCAGCCCCAGTGCTGCACCACCCAGGCCAGCGGCGTGCCGGTGAACAGCAACCCCAGCCCGCCCAGGCCCATGCTCAGGCCCGAGAAAAAGGCAAACCGGTCGGCCGCGAAATAGCGCGCAATGAACAGCGTGCAGGCCACGAAGGCGGGTGAATAGCCCACCCCGATCAGCACCTGACCGACCATCAGCCAGCCATAGCTGGGCGCCAGCGCAGACAGGGCCGCGCCAGCGATGCCCAGGGGCGCAGCCACCAGCACCGTACGGCGCAGGCCGTAGCGGTCCAGCGCGATGCCCATCAGCAGTTGCGCAATGCCGAACGACAAACCAAACAGTCCGGCAAACGCCCCCAACGAGGAAGCCTGCAGGCCGAAATCTGCCTGCAGGCCCTGGGCCACGATGGCGGTGGTGGTGCGGTAAGCCTGGCTCAGTGCAAAGCCCGACAGCAGCGTGAGCAGCATGACCCACAGCGGTTGTGTACGGAAGAGTCTCATCAAGGGAGGAATGACGGTAGGGGCACGCCGGTGATTGTGCCGGCGCGCGGCAGAGCTGCGGGCACGAAACCGGAGCGGGCGCTCAGACCCTCGCCAGGCGCTGCAGCGCCCGCGCGTGGCGCAGCAAGGTCTGCTCGGCCTGCGCCAGCACTGGTGCATCGACCATGCGGCCGTCCAGCACGCACACGCCGCCGCCCGCCTGCTCCAGCGCCTGCCGCACGCGCTGCGCATGGGTCACGGCGGCCTCATCGGGGTCGAACGCGGCATGCAGCACTGGCACCTGCGCCGGGTGGATGCACAGCTTGCCGCCAAAGCCCATGCGCCGCGCGCGCTCGGCATCGCGGCCCATGCGCTCGGGGTTGCGCGTGTCCACCGTCACGCCGTCGATGGGCGCGGCCAGCCCCGCGCGGCGCGAGGCCAGCACCAGGGCCATGCGCACGGGCAGCAACTCCTGTTCGTCTTCGGCGCAGGCCATGCCTGCGTCCACCTGGAAGTCGAGATGCCCGAAGGCCAGCCGCGCTACCTGGGGCGCGGCAGCCAGCGCGTCGGCGGCCGCCAGGCCCGCCACGCTTTCCACCAGCGGCACCAGCGCGGCGTGCAGCCCGGCGGCCTGGGCCACGGCCTGCAGGGTCTGCGCGCGCTCGGCCTTGGGCACCACGGCGCCGGCCAAACCCTGGGCGGTGAGTTGTGCCAACGCCTGCAGGTCGGCCGCAAACCAGGGGGTTGTCTCGCTGTTGATGCGCACCAGCAGCCGTGCGCGCTGCGGGGCTGGCAGGGCGGCCAGCGCGTCGGCCAGGGCGGTGCGGGCTCGTTCTTTGTCGGCGGGGGCCACGGCGTCCTCCCAGTCGGCAATCACCAGGTCGGCGCCGCAGGCCAGGGCCTTGGGCAGCCGCTCGGGCTGGGTGGCGGGAACGAAGAGGAAGGAGCAGGCGTGGCGCACGGAGTCGGTCATGGGAAGCAGGGAGGCGGGAACAGCGCGGGTCAGGCGTATTCGGAGATTTCGATCAGGTTGTGGTCCGGGTCGCGCACGTAGACCGAGCGGATGGGGCCGCGCGCGCCGGTGCGCTGCACCGGGCCGCACTCGATGGCAATGCCGTGCTCGGCCAGGCGCTGCTGCACCTGCGCCAGCGGGATGGACGCAATGAAGCACAGGTCCAGCGCGCCCGGCAGGGGGTGCAGGGCCTTGGGCTCGAACTCGCGGCCCTGGATGTGCAGGTTGATCTTTTGCCCGTTGAACACAAAGGCCTTGCGGCCTTCGCCAAAGGTCTGCAGCGCCATGCCCAGCACGGTGCAATAGAAGTGCACGCAACGCGCCTCATGGGCGGTGGTGAGCACGAGGTGGTCCAGCCGGTCGATCATGGGGTGCCTTGTGGTGCATGCGCCCCGGCCGGCAGCGTGCCAGCCGGGGCAAAACGGGCGAGATTACTCCGCGCTCACGCCAGCGGCCTTGATGACCTTGTCCCAGCGCGCCACCTCGGCTTCCAGGTGCTTGCGCAGGCCTTCGGGCGTGGCCTTCTCGGGTGTGACCAGGTCGGAGCTCAGCTCGGCGATGCGCTTTTTCACGTTCTCGTCCTTGATCGCCACGTTCAATGCCTTGTTGAGCTTCTCGATCACGTCCTTGGGCGTGCCCTTGGGGGCGTACATGCCGTGCCACACCTTCACGTCGAAGCCCTTGAGGCCCTGCTCGTCCAGCGTGGGAATGTTGGGCATGGATGCCAGGCGCTGCGGCGTGGTCACGCCGAACACCTTGGCGCGCTTGCCATCCTGGATCACCGGGGCGGTCTGCGTGGTTTGGTCGCACAGCAGGTCCACCTGGCCGCCCATCAGGTCGTTCATGGCCGGGCCGGCGCCCTTGTAGGGCACGGTGGTCAGCTTCACGCCCACCTGGTGCATGAACAGCATGCCGCACAGCTGCGACACGGCACCCACGCCCGCGTTGGCCAGCGACACCTTGTCCTGGTTCTTCTTCACGTAGTCCAGCAGCTCGGGGAAGGTGTTGGCGGGGAAGTCCTTGCGCGACAGCAGCGTCATGGGCACATCCAGCACCTGCCCGATGTACTCGAAGTCCTTGAGCGGGTCATAGGGCAGCTTCTTGTACAGCGCCGGGGCCGTGGCCATGCCCATGTGATGGATCAGGATGGTGTAGCCGTCGGGCTTGGAGCGCACGATGCGCGCGGGCGCCAGCGTGCCGCCCGCGCCCACGGTGTTCTCCACCACCACCGTCTGGCCCAGCGACTGGCCCATGGGCACGGCCAGCAGGCGCGCCACCACGTCGGTGGGGCCGCCGGCGCTGTAGGGCACGACCAGGGTGACGTTCTTTTCAGGCCAGGTGTTGGCGGCGGCAGGGCCGCCCAAGGCCATCGCCGCGCAGGCCGCGGCGATGGCGCCGAAGGTGGTGCGCCGGGAAATCGGGATGAAGCGTGCGGTCATGCGTATGTCTCCTTGTCGGTGGTGGTGAAGAGGGCGTCTTCTGCGCCCCTGGGGGGATCATGGGCCGCGGCGCAGGCGGGACCGCCGGTCAGCCCAGCAGATGCTGCGTGCGCGGCCACTCCTGCACTTGCCACAGGCGCTGCACGGCCGCCCGAGCCTGCGCATCGGACACCGCGCCGCCGTAGGCGGCCAGGCGCAGGGCCTTGGCCGTGAGTTCCTCGCGCGAGAGGGTGTTGCCGGGGTCGCCCTTGGGCTCTTCCACGCGCCCGGCCAGCGTGCGGCCGTCGGTCGTCTGCACGGTGACCTTGCCGATCCAGCGCTGCGGGTAAGCAGCGTCCACCTCGGGGTCCAGCACCATGCCCACCTTCTCGCGCAAGGTCACAGTGTCCGGGGCCAGGAACTGCTCGTCGAATTCGGTCAAACCCGCATGGCCAAAGCGTGCGGCCAATGCCAGCACCGTGCCCATGGAGAACTTGGACTGGTGCACCGTGGTGGGCGAGACCACCGGCCCCAGCACGTCGATGGCACCCTGGTGCACATGGCAGGTCACCTGTGCGATGTCGGCGGGCGCCAGGCCGTGCTCGCGCATCACCTGCTGCAGCGCGTCGGCCGCAGGGTGCGTATGGCGGCACGAGGCATGCCACTTGAACGATGTCTCGGCCGTGGCCCAGCGGGTGCCCAGGCCCTCGGTGAGCTTGGCCGGGTTGGCATCGCTGGACATGCCCGCGGCCAGGCCCTGCGGCCCGGTGAAGATGTCCTGCGCGCCGGTGAAGCCGTCCTGGGCCAGGTAGGCGGCCATCAGGCCGGCCGCGGCGGCGTGGGCGGTGTGCAGCTGCTTGCTGTCGGCCGCGGTGCGCAAAAATTCCCACAGCCCCGCCGACTGCGTGCCGGCCGAGCCAAACGCATGCTGCATCTGCGCGGGCGTGAGCTCCAGCAGGCGCCCCACGGCCGCCGCCGCCGCCAGCGTGCCCGCCGTGGCCGTGGTGTGGAACACCTTGTAGTGGCTGCGGCCCAGAAATTCGCCCACGCGGATGCCGACCTCGTAGCCCGCCACGCAGGCCGCCATGAGCTGCGCGCCGCTGGCGCCGATGCTCTGCGCCACGGCCAGCGCGGGCGGAAAGACCACGGCCGCCGGGTGGAACACCGAGCCGTTGTGCACATCGTCCTGCTCGGCCACATGGCTGGCCGCGGCGTTGGCCAGCGCGGCCATCATGGGGCTGCTGGTGGCGCCGTGGCCGATCACCTCGGCCGGGCCGCTGGCAGGGCCTTGCGACAGGGCAAAGCGCGTGATGCTGGCCACCGGCCGCGCGCGGCAGCCGGCGAGCACGGAGCCGAACCAGTCCACCCACAGGTCTTCGGTGCGGCGCTGCACGGGCGCGGGCACGTCGCTCCATTGCAGCGTGGCGGCAAACTGGGCCAGGGGATGGATGGTGGCTTGGGTTTCTTGTTTCATTTCGGGCTCCAGTGCAGGTGTATCAAGCGCGGGTAGCTATGGTTTTTGCGTCAGAGAGGTTGCGAAGCCTGCAGGGCGTCGATCTGCTCGGCGCTCCAGCCCAGCTCGGCCAGGATGGCGGCGTTGTGCTGGCCCACGGCGGGCACGGCGTCCATGCGGTAATCGAACGCGCTGTTCACGCCCGGCGGCAGCAGGGCCGGGATGCGGCCCACGGGGGAATCCACCTCGCTCCAGCGCTGGCGTGCGGCCAGTTGCGGGTGCGCCCACAGGTCGGCCATGTCGTTCACGCGGGCGTTGGCGATACCCGCCTGGTCCAGCCGTTCGACGACCTGGGCGGCGCTGAGCGTGGAGAACTCTTGCAGGATCAGCGCCTGCAGCGCGTCGCGGTGGGCGTTGCGCTGGCCGTTGCTGTCAAAACGCGCGTCCGTGGCCACTTCGGGGCGCTGCAGCACGGCGTCGCAAAAGGCCTTCCATTCGCGCTCGTTCTGCAGGCCCAGCATCACCGTCTTGCCATCGCCCGCCACGAACGGGCCATAGGGGTAGATGCTGGCGTGCGATGCGCCGGTGCGCGGCGGCGGCGGCGCGCCGTCAAAGGCGTAGTACATCGGATAGCCCATCCACTCGCCCATGGCTTCGAGCATGGACACGTCGATGTGGCTGCCCTCGCCCGTCTTGCCGCGCAGCAGCAGGGCCGACAGGATGTTGGTGTAGGCATACATGCCCGCGGCAATGTCGGCCACCGAGATGCCGGACTTGGATGGCGTCTCGGGCGTGCCCGTGACGGAGAGGAACCCCGCCTCGCTCTGGATCAGCAGGTCGTAGGCCTTCTTGTCGCGGTACGGGCCGTCCGCGCCGTAGCCGCTGATGTCGCACACGATGAGCTTGGGGTTGTGCGCCTTCAGGGCTTCGTACGACAGGCCCATGCGCGCGGCGGCGCCGGGCGCGAGGTTCTGCACCAGCACGTCGGCGGTCTTGAGCAGCTGCAGCAGCGCGGCCTTGGCCTGGGGCTGCTTCACATCGAGCGCCAGGCTCTCCTTGCTGCGGTTGATCCAGGTGAAGTGCGACGACTGGCCCTTCACGCGCTGGTCGTAGCCGCGCGCGAAGTCGCCGCTGCCGGGGCGCTCTACCTTGATGACGCGCGCGCCCAGGTCGGCCAGCTGGCGCGTGCAGAACGGCGCGGCCACCGCGTGTTCCAGCGAGACGACGGTGATGCCGTCAAGGGGGCGGATGGTTTTTGTCATCGGTCAGTCGTTCCCTGTAGGAGCGCGGTGAGCGGCGCTTGCGACCGGCGCGACCCAAGCCAGCAGACGCCGCGCAAGGGCCGCCCCGCCGCGCTGGCGTCGTCCCCCTTCCCGCGCGAAGCGCGAGAGAAGGGGGAAGCGGCGCAGCCGCTCAGGGGGTTGTTCATCTCAGAACGAACGGGGCAAGCCCAGGATGTGCTCGGCCACGTAGCTGTAGATCATGTTGGTCGAAATCGGCGCCACCTGGTACAGGCGCGTCTCGCGGAATTTGCGCTCGATGTCGTATTCGCACGCGAAGCCAAAGCCGCCGTGGGTCTGCAGGCAGACGTTGGCCGCTTCCCAGCTGGCCTTGGCCGCCAGGTACTTGGCCATGTTGGCCTCGGCGCCCGCGTTCTGGTGGGCGTCAATCTTCTCGCAGGCCTTCCAGCGCATCAGGTTGGCGGCTTCCAGCTCGATGAAGGCATCGGCAATCGGGAACTGCACGCCCTGGTTCTGGCCGATGGGGCGGTTGAACACCACGCGCTCCTTGGCGTATTTGCTGGCCCGGTCGATGAACCAGTAGCCATCGCCAATGCACTCGGCGGCGATCAGCGTGCGCTCGGCGTTCAGGCCGTCCAGCAGGGTCTTGAAGCCCTTGCCTTCTTCGCCCAGCAGCGCGTCCTCGGGGATCTCGAGGTTGTCGAAGAACAGTTCGTTGGTCTCGTGGTTGACCATGTTTAGGATGGGGCGCACGGTGAGGCCGTTGCCAATCGCTTGGTGCAGGTCGATCAGGAAGCACGACAGGCCTTCGGAGCGCTTTTTCACCTGATCGGCGGGCGTGGTGCGGGCCAGCAAAATCATCAGATCGCTGTGCTGGATGCGCGAGATCCAGACCTTCTGGCCGTTGATGACCCAGCGGCCGTCCTTCTTGACGGCGCTGGTCTTGAGCTTGGTGGTGTCGCTGCCCGTGGTGGGCTCGGTCACGCCCATGGACTGGATGCGTAGCTCGCCCGAGGCAATCTTGGGCAGGTATTTCTGCTTTTGCGCTTCGCTGCCGCTGCGCACGATGGCGTTCATCACGTACATCTGGCCGTGGCAGGCGCCGGAGTTGCCGCCGCTGCGGTTGATCTCTTCCATGATGACCGAGGCCTCGGCCATGGTCAGGCCCGAGCCGCCGTACTCCTGCGGAATCAGCGCGGCCATCCAGCCGGCCTGGGTCAGGGCATCGACAAAGGCCTCAGGGTAGGCGCGGGCCTCATCGACCTTGCGGAAGTATTCGTCAGGGTACTGGGCGCACAGAGCGCGCACGGCGTCGCGGATTTCCTGGTACTGGTCGGGCTGGTGGATCATGGTGGATTTCAAGTGTTTTTGCTCTTTAGCGCTGATGCAGCAAGTGCTAGTAGCTATGGATTTGGTAGTGTTCAGGCCAGCGTGGCGGTGCCCTGCATGGTCAGCCAGCCCTCGTGGTCCTGGGCCCACAGCTCCACGGTCTTGCCGTCGCTGGAGGGCTTGCCGTGCACGCTGAACGGGTGCAGGTCGAACGTCGGTCGCACGGCGCGGAAGTCGAACGTGAGCACCTGCGCACCGGGCAGGCTGCGGCGCAGCAGGTCCAGCAGCAGCGTGGCGATCAGCGGGCCGTGCACGATCAGGCCGGGGTAGCCCTCGACCTCGGTCACGTACTTGCGGTCGTAATGGATGCGGTGGCCGTTGAAGGTGAGCGCGGAGTAGCGAAACAGCAGCACGTCGTCGGGCACGATGGTGCGCGACCAGGCGGCCTGGCCCTCCAGCGGCGGCTTTTGCGGCGTGGGCGCCGGGTCGCCGGGCTGGGCGGCGCTGCGGTAGACGATGTCGTGCTCCTCGGTGAGCGCCAGGCCCTGCGCGTTGCGGTACTGGTGCTCCACCAGCACGAAGAGCAGCTCACCCGAGCGCCCGGCCTTGTGCTTGACGGACTGGATGGTGGAGGTGCGCTGCACCTGCTGGCCCACCTGCAGCGGGTTGGCACCATCCCCCTGCATTTCCCAGCGCAGGCGCCCGCCCGCCCACATGCGGCGCGGCAGCGGCACGGGCGGCAGAAAACCCCCGCGCTTGGGGTGCCCGTCCGGGCCGATCTCGCTCTGGCGCGCATGCGGCAGGAAGTACAGCCAGTGCCACAGCGGCGGTACGGTGGTGCCAGGGGCCGGCGCGGGGTCGTCGCGGTCCAGCGTGGCCGACAGCGCCGCGATGGGCGTGGCCGTGAGGGTGTCGCTCAGGGTTTCGCTTTGGCCCTGCCAGGTCTGCAGGTGCGCGAGCTGGGCGGTGTCGATGGTGGGTTCGGTCATGGTCGCCATCGTGCGGTCTGGCCGACACCCGCGCAATCCGCGTTTGTGAAAGCGCCTCTTCGGCGCCCATGAAGCCCCCGGGGTCTTCGCGCCGCTTTCATGGGGCCGAAGCCCGCCCTTGCGATTGCCGAATAGCGCGGGCGGCCCTTTGCCGTCATGCTCGCAGCCATTGATTTCCTATCGCAAACAAAGGACGACAGACATGGCGCAGAAGATGGTGCAGGACAAGGTGGTGGTGGTGACGGGGGCTGGCGGCGGCATCGGGCGCGACATGGCGCTGGCGCTGGCCGCCGCCGGGGCCAAGGTGGTGGTGAACGACATCGGCACCTCCACCACGGGCGAAGGCACCGACGCCGGCCCCGCGCAGAAGGTGGTCGAGGAGATCAAGGCCGCCGGCGGCCAGGCCGTGGCCAACATGGACAGCGTGGCCGAGGCCGCCGCGGCGGGCCGCATCATCCAGTGCGCGCTGGACCACTTCGGCCGTATCGACGGCGTGGTCAACAACGCGGGCATCCTGCGTGACCGCTTCTTCCACAAGATGAGCCTGGACGAGTGGGACGCCGTGCTCAAGGTGCACCTGTACGGCAGTTACTACATGAGCCGCGCGGCCGCCAACCATTTCAAGGAGCAGGAGAGCGGCGCCTTCGTGCACATGACCTCCACCTCGGGCCTGATCGGCAACTTCGGCCAAGCCAACTACAGCGCGGCCAAGCTGGGGCTGGTGGCGCTGTCCAAGTCCATCGCGCTGGACATGCAGAAGTTCCACGTGCGCTCCAACTGCATCGCGCCCTTTGCGTGGAGCCGCATGATCGGCTCGATCCCCACCGACACGCCCGAGCAGCAGGCGCGCGTGGCCAAGATCCAGCAGATGACGCCCAACAAGATCGCCCCGCTGGCCGTGTACCTGCTGTCGGACCAGGCCCAGGACGTGAACGCCCAGGTCTTCGCCGTGCGCAACAACGAGATCTTCCTGATGAGCCAGCCGCGCCCCCTGCGCTCGGTGCACCGCAGCGAAGGCTGGACGCCCGAGTTCATCGCCGAGCACGGCATGCCCGCGCTCAAGGCCTCGTTCGTGCCCATGGAGCGCTCGGGCGACGTGTTCTCCTGGGATCCTGTGTGACAGAGACAACCCCCTGAGGCGCTGCGCGCCTTCCCCCTTCTCTCGCAGCGCTGCGCGCTACGGGAAGGGGGACGCAGCCCTCGCTGCGGGGCGGCGCGGCAGGCCCAGGCCCTTGCTCGGCTGCCCTGGTGTGGGGCGCGCCAGTTTCAAGCGATGCAGGTGACGCGCAGCGTCATGGAGGAACGAAATGGCTATTGACTACCAACACTTGAAAAGCCGGGTTTTCCCGCCGGTGCACCAGCACTACACCGAGCGCGACACCATGCTCTACGCGCTCAGCCTCGGGCTGGGCAACGATCCGCTGAACGCCAGCGCGCTGCGCTTTGTCTACGAGGGGCTGGAAGGCGGCCTGCGCGCCCTGCCGTCGCAGGCCGTGGTGCTGGGCTACCCGGGCTTCTGGGCGCGCGAGCCGGACACGGGCATCGACTGGGTCAAGCTCCTGCATGGCGAGCAGCGCATGCGCCTGCACCGCCCGCTGCCCGCGAGCTGCGAGGTCGTGGGCCACAACCGCATCACGCACCTGACCGACAAGGGCGAGGGCAAGGGCGCCATCATGGTGACCGAGCGGCGCCTGGAAACCGCCGCCGGCGAGCTGCTGGCCACCGTGCAGCAGGTGACCTTCCTGCGCGGGGATGGCGGCTACAGCCAGCAGGGCGGCGGCCAGCCCAGCGACGCACCGCTGCCCGCACTGCAGCCCACGCCGCAGGACCGCGCGCCCGACTTCACCGACACCCAACCCACCCGCCCCGAGGCGGCGCTGCTCTACCGCCTGATGGGCGACTACAACCCGCTGCACGCCGACCCGGCCGTGGCCGCCAAGGCCGGCTTCGAGCGCCCCATCCTGCACGGGCTGGCCAGCTACGGCCTGGTGGCGCATGCGGTGTTGCGCCAGTGCTGTGGCGGCGATCCCGCGCGCCTCAAGGCGCTGGACATCCGATTCGCCGCCCCGGTGTACCCAGGCGAGACGTTGGTGACCGAGATCTGGCGCGTGCCCGGCCAGCCGGCGCAGGTGCAGCTGCGCGCCCGTGTGCTCGAACGCGACAAGGTGGTGCTGAGCCACGGCTTCGCCGAACTGGCGTGAGCTATCAAAAAGTGAGCTGCCGGCGCTTCATAGGTAAGCGCTGGAGCTCGTTCTGAATCAAATACCCTGGAGCACGCCATGAGCGCATCCCCCGTGTTGACCTCCGTGCAGGACGGCATCGGCACCATCACCCTGAACCGCCCCGAGGCACGCAACGCGCTCAACCAGGCCATGCGCCCGGCCCTGGCCGCCGCCATCGCGCAGATGCGCGACGACGCGCAGGTGCACGCGGTCATCCTCACCGGCGCGGGCGGCGCGTTCTGCTCGGGCGGCGACATCTCGGCCATGCTGGACACCACCCGCACCGGCCTGGCCTTTCGCAAGGGCATGCGCGAGCTGCACCAGTGGTTCCCCGAACTCGTGAACCTGGAAAAGCCCGTGATCGCCGCGGTGGACGGCCCGGCCTTCGGCGCGGGCCTGAGCCTGGCGCTGGCGGCCGACTTCGTGCTGGCCACGCGCCGCGCCAAGTTCTGCGCGGTGTTCGGCCGCATTGGCCTGATCCCCGACCTGGGCGCGATGCACCTGCTGCCGCGCATCGTGGGCCAGCAAAAGGCCAAGGAGCTGGTCTTCACCGCGCGCACCGTCGATGCCGAAGAAGCCAAGCAACTGGGCATGGTGTTCGACATTGTGGCCGACGCCACCGCGTTGACCGAGGCCGCGTTGGCGCTGGCGCGGCGTTTTGGCGAGGCCTCCACGGCTGCCATCGGCATGGCCAAGACCATCATGAACCAGTCCTTCGAGAGCGACGCGCGCACCATCGCCGAGCTGGAGTCCTATGCGCAATCTGTGTGCCGTGGCTCCGACTACCACCAGGACGCGGTGCGACGGTTCAAGGACAAGCAGCCGCTGCGCTTCGACTGGGACAGGAAATGACTCCCCCCCGTGTCGCCTTCGGCGCCATCCCCCCAGGGGGGCGACGCCAGTGGCCGGGCAAAGCCCGCACCACGGCGTCCGCTGGCATGGCCTGCTCCGCGGCCATCGGACCGGTGCCGGCGCGCCAGTTTCATGGGTTGCGGGGGGCGCGCTGCGCCATGGATGGCTGATATGAGCGTATTGGCCGAACGTTTGCAGGCACTGATCCGCCCCGGCGACACGCTGTGGTGGGGCCAGGCCACGGCCGAGCCGCTGACGCTCACGCGCGCCGTGGTGCAGCAGCGCCACGCGCTGGCGCAGGGCGGGCGGCTGCGCGTGTTCGTGGGCATCGGCGCGTCGGACACGCTCCAGCCCGGGCAGGCCGACGCCATCGATTTCTTCGGCTATGCCGCGGGCGGGCCGCACCGCGCCCTGGCCCAGGCCGGCGTGCTGGACATCCTGCCCAGCCACTATTCCCATCTGCCGGGCCTGATCCGCGCGGGGGTGCTGCCGGCCGACGTGGTGCTGCTGCAGGTGTCGCCGCCCGATGCGCAGGGCCGCTACAGCCTGGGGCTGGTGCAGGAATACCTGCCCGCCGCCATCGAGCGCGCGCGCGTGGTGATTGCCGAGGTGCACCCCGACGTGCCCTGGACGCACGGCGGCCTGCACCTGCAGGCCAGCGACTTCGCGCTGCTCATCGACGCCGAGCACCCGCCGCTGGACCAAAGCCGCAGCGCGCCCGGCCCGGTGGAGCAGGCCATTGCGCGCCATGTGGCGGGGTGGGTGGAAGACGGCGCCACGCTGCAGCTGGGCATCGGCAACCTGCCCGAGGCCGTGCTGGCCGCGCTGCACGGCCACCGCGACCTGGGCCTGCACAGCGGCGCGGTGGGCGACGGCATTGCCGCTCTGGCCGAGGCCGGCGTGCTCACCAACGCCAGGAAGAGCCTGGACACCGGCGTGGGCATTGGCGGCATCCTCATGGGCGGCGAGAAGCTACGCCGCTGGGCGCACCGCAACCCACAGATCGAGCTGCGCGGCACCGACTACACGCACGACCCCGAGGTGCTGGCCACCAGCCACAAGCTCACCGCCATCAACGCGGCCATCGAGGTAGACCTGACCGGCCAGATCAATGCCGAGGTGGCCGCCGGCTGCTACGTGGGCGCTGTGGGCGGCGCGGTGGACTTCCTGCGCGGCGCCGCCCGCAGCAAAGGCGGCCTGCCCATCGTGGCCCTGCCCGCCACCGCCAAGGGCAAGACGCGCATCGTGGCGCAGCTCTCGGGCCCGGTGAGCACGCCGCGCAGCGACGCGGGTCTGATCGTCACCGAGCATGGCGTGGCCGACCTGCGCGGCCAGACGCTGTCGCGCCGCGTGCGCCGGCTGATCGACATTGCCGCCCCCGAACACCGCGCCGACCTGGAGCGCCAGGCCCACGACACGCTGCGCCGCTGTGGCGCGGCATTTCAAATTTGATAGCTATTAGCGCAATCCAGATAAGCGCTAGCGGCCATTTTCATTCATATTTCAAGGAGCAACACCATGCGCAGAGCCGCCATCGTCACCCCCGTCCGCACCCCTGTCGGCACCTTTGGCGGCAGCCTGCGGCCCGTGCCCGTCGAGGAGCTGGCCGCCACCACGGTGCGCGCCGTGGTCGAGAGGAGCGGCATCGACCCCGCACGCATCGACGACGTGGTGATGGCCCAGTCGTACGCCAACAGCGAGGTGCCCTGCGTAGGCCGCTGGGCCGCGCTGCAGGCGGGCCTGCCGGTGTCGGTGCCGGGCATGCAGCTGGACCGGCGCTGCGGCGGCGGCCTGCAGGCCATCGTCACCGCGTCGATGATGGTGCAGAGCGGCGCCGCCGACGTGGTGATCGCCGGCGGCGTGGAGAGCATGAGCAACATCGAGTACTACAGCACCGACATGCGCTGGGGCGCGCGTTCTGGCAATGTGCGCTTTTTTGACCGCCTGGACCGCGGCCGTGAACGCTCGCAGCCGGTGGAGCGCTTCGGCAAGATCAGCGGCATGATCGAGACGGCGGAGAACCTGGCGCGCGACTATGGCATTACGCGTGAGGAGGCCGATGCCTTCGCGCTGCGCAGCCACCAGCGTGCGGCCGCCGCCTGGGAGGCGGGCCGCTTTGCCGACGAAATCGTTCCCGTGCAGGTGCCGCAGCGCAAGGGCGAGCCGGTCACGTTTGCCCGCGATGAGGGCTTTCGCGCCGACGTCACGCCCGAGAGCCTGGCCAAGCTGCGCGTGCTGATGCCGAACGGCACCGTGACCGCCGGCAACGCCAGCCAGCAAAACGATGCCTCGGCCGCCTGCCTGATCGTGGCCGAGGACAAGTTGGCCGAGCTGGGCCTCACGCCCATGGCCACGCTGGTGGGCTGGGCGGCCGCGGGCTGCGAGCCCTCGCACATGGGCATCGGCCCGGTGCCGGCCGTGAAGAAGCTGCTCGCGCGGCTGAACCTGCGCATCGACGACATGGATCTGGTGGAGCTCAACGAGGCCTTCGCCTGCCAGGTGCTGGCCGTGCTCAAGGGCTGGGAATGGCGGGACCAGGATGCCATCGCGCACAAGCTCAACGTCAACGGCTCGGGCATCTCGCTGGGCCACCCCATCGGCGCCACGGGCGTGCGCATCCTGGCCACGCTGCTGCATGAGCTGCAGCGCCGCAAGGGCCGCTACGGCCTGGAGACCATGTGCATCGGCGGCGGCCAGGGCATCGCCGCGGTGTTCGAGCGCGTCTGACGCGCGGCGCTTGCACTGAGCGGCGGATCTGCGCCCCCGCAGACCGCCGCGTGTGACTGCGTGACCTGGCGCCTTGCACGGCTGCGGTGCAAGGCGCGCGCCAGCGTGCGCGTTGTTGGCCTGGCCCTAAGGACACCTGAACCCCGGCTTTGGCAAAAGCAGATTCCCAGCGTGCGCACCGGGCCGCACCATTGCTGCCAACGCGCTGGCCCTTCGCCCCAGCGGTGCCCGCGTTACCTACAACATCAGGAGACACACCATGCCCGCTTCCCGTCGTCTCGCCACGGCCGCCCTGGCCCTGGCGCCTTTCGCCTTCGCTCTGCCTGCCGCCGCGCAGGACGGCCAGCCCGTGCGCCTCATCGTGGGCTATGCCGCGGGTGGCCCCGTGGACCAGGGGGCGCGCCTGTTCGCACCGGCCCTGTCCAAGGAACTGGGCATGCCGGTCATGGTGGAAAACAAGACCGGCGCCAACGCCACCATTGCCGGCAGCGAGGTCGTGCGCTCCAAGCCCGATGGCATGACGCTGTGGTTTGCGGCCAGCCCCACCATCACCATCAGCCCCAATGTGATGACCAAGATGCCGTTCGACCCGGCCAAGGACCTGACGCCTGTGGCGCCCATCCTGAGCTACTACAACGTGCTGGTGGTGAACAACAACGAGCCCTACAAGAGCGTGCGCGAGTTGGTGGCCACCGCCAAGTCCAATCCGGGCAAGCTGGCCTACGGCTCGGCCGGTGTGGGCGGATCCAACCATCTGGGCGCGCTGCTGTTCGCCAAGCGCAGCGGCATCGAGATGAACCACATCCCCTACAAGGGCAACGCCCCGGCGATGACGGACGTGATCGGCGGCCAGCTCAACATGATGCTGGACATCATCAGCACCGCCAGCGCCTACATCCACAGCGGCAAGGTGCGCGCCGTTGCCGTCACCTCGCCGCAGCGCAATGCCTCGCTGCCAGACGTGCCCACGTTCGCCGAGTCGGGCATCGACGGCCTCAAGGGCTTCGACGTGGGTGGTTGGTACGGCGTCTATGGTCCCAAGGGCATGTCGCCCGAGCTGGTGGCCAAGCTCAACAAGGCCGTCAATGCAGCGTTGCAGCAACCCGATCTGAAGAAGCGCTACAAGGAACTGGGCTACGACGAGTGGACCGGCGCGCCGCAGAAGCTGGCCGAGCGCGGCGCCCAGGAGCGCGCCATGTGGGCCACGGTGACCCAGGGCATCACCGTGGATTGAGATGGCAGAGCGCATCCATCACCTGCTGGACCGCTGGCTGGCCGAGGCGCCCGCGCGGCCCTTCATTCATCTGCCGGACGGCCGCAGCCTGAGTTTTGTCGACCTGGGCGCGCTCACCGACACGGCCGAGGCCGAACTGCGGGCCCTGGATGTGCGCCCTGGCGACCGCGTGCTGGTGGTGGCCGAGAACTGCCCCGAGCATGCTGCGCTGATCCTGGCCTGCAGCCGCGTGGGCGCCTGGTCCTGCGGCGTGAACGCACGCATGGCGCCCGCCGAGATCGACGCCTTCGTCGGCAAGGCCGATGCGCGCGTGGTGTTCTTCACGGCTGCGGCATCGCGCAGCGCTGCCGCGCATGCCCAGCGCTTCGCGGCGGTCGATTCCGCGCTGCCGGGCATGCAGCACGGCGCAGTTCTCCAGGACGCGCAGCCTGAGGCAGGTGCGCTGCGCGATACGGTCGCCTCGCTGATCTTCACCTCGGGCACCACGGGCCAGCCCAAGGGCGTGATGCTCACGCACGATGCGCTGATCCACTTCGCGCGTGTGTCGGGGGCATCGCGTGCGCTGGGTCCGCAGGACCGCAGCTACGCCTTTGTGCCCATGACCCACATCTTCGGTCTGGGCACGGTGCTGATCAGCTCGCTGCTGGCCGGTGCGCAGCTCGTGATGCGTCCGCAGTTCGATCCCGACGACCTGCTGGATGCGCTGGTCCACCATGGCGTGTCGCAGCTGCAGGGGCCGCCCGCGCTGTTCTCGCGCCTGCTGGCGCATCTGCAGGAGCGCGGCATCCAGCGGCCCGAGGCGCCGGCGCTGCGCTATCTCTACACCGGAGCGGGCCCGCTCGACCTGGCGCTGAAGCAGCGCGTGGAGGCCGCCTTCGGCCAGGCGCTGCACCACGGCTACGGCCTGTCGGAATACGCGGGTTCGGTGCACCTCACGCGCCTGGGCGAGCAGCGGCCCGACACCAGTGCCGGCTACGCCGTGGCCGAGGCCGAGGTGCGCGTGACCGACCCGGCCACCGGCGAGCCGCTGCCGCTGGGCGAGCGCGGCGAGCTGTGGATCCGCGGCCGGGGGCTGATGCCCGGCTACTTCCGCGACCCCGCGGCCACGGCCGCGGTGATGCGCGAGGGCGGCTGGTACGCCAGCGGCGACCTGGGCGAGATGCATGCCGACGGCGCGCTGTTCGTCGTGGGGCGCCTGAAGGAAATGATCATCCGCTCGGGCTTCAACGTCTACCCCGCCGAGGTGGAGACCGCGCTCAACACCCACCCCAGCGTGCAGCGCTCGGCCGTGGTGGGCCGCACCGTGGAGGACGGCAACGAGGAGATCGTGGCCTTTGTGGAGTTGCGCCCCGGCGCCGCGCTGGATGCCGATGCCATGCAGTCCCATTTGCGCGAGCTGCTCGCGCCCTACAAGCGCCCGTCCCACATCGTCGCTCTGAGCGAGCTGCCCACCAATACCAACGGCAAGGTGCTCAAGCGCACCTTGAAAGACCAGGCCTTGGGCCTGACCACCTGAACGATAGGAGACACACCATGCATTCCACCACCTCCCGCCGCAGCTTCATCACCGGCAGCCTGCTTGCCGCCGCCCATCCGCTGGCGGCGCTCGCGGCCGATCCCTGGCCCAGCAAGCCCGTGCGCTTCATCGTGCCGTTCCCGCCCGGCGGCCCGGTGGACACCACCGCCCGCGTCTTCAGCCACAGGCTGTCCGAGATCTGGAAGACGCCCACCGTCATCGACAACCGCGCCGGCGCGGGCGGCGTGGTGGGCGCCACGGCCGCCGCCAAGGAGGCACCCGACGGTTACGGCCTCTTCGTGGGTGCCATCCACCACTCGGTCAACCCTTCGTTGATGGGCAAGCTGCCCTACGACATCGAGAAGGATTTCGCGCCCATCAGCTTCGCGGCCATGTTCCCCGTGTTCATCGTGGCGCACCCCTCGGTGCCGGCCAACACCATCCAGGAGCTGATCGCGCTGGCCAAGAAGGGCACGCCGCTGGCCTATGGCTCGTCGGGCAACGGGGGCGGCACGCACCTGGCGGGCGAGCTGTTCAACATGGAGGCGGGGACCAAGCTGCAGCACATTCCCTACAAGGGCAGCGCCCCCGCGATGAACGACCTGCTGGGCGGCCAAGTGCAGCTCATGTTCAGCGACGCACCCACGGCGCTGCAGCACATCAAGAGCGGCCGCGTGAAGGTGCTGGGCGTGGCCAGCCGCCAGCGCTCGGCCATGCTGCCCGACGTGCCCACGGGCGTGGAATCGGGTCTGCCGGGCTATGAGGCGTATTCGTGGGCCGCGCTGTTCGCGCCCGCCAAGACGCCCCAGGCTGTGCTGGACAAGATCAACGCCGACTTCAACACCGCGATGAAAGACCCCGCCGTACGCCAGCGCCTGCTGGACGCCGGCGCCGAGGCCGATCCCGGCACGCAGGAGCAGATGCGCCAGCGCCTGCGCGGCGAGCTGGACAAGTGGGCCAAGGTGATCAAGACGGCGGGGATCACGCCGGGTTGATGCCGCGGCGAAGACGCCCTTTCAGATTGTCGAATTGAAGTGATGCGGTGGCCGGGGCATGCTGTGCCTCGTACTCCGAAGACTCGAAGAATCCCATGCACCTGAGCGCACAGACCCACTACCAGGCCGAGCTGGATGCCGGCCGCTTTTGCCTGCAGCACTGTCCGCAGTGCAAGAACCACGTATTCACGCCGCGCGAGCTGTGCCCGCACTGTGGCGCCAGCCCGCTGCGCTGGGTGCGTGCCAGCGGCCTGGGCACCGTGTATTCCGCCACCACCATCGCACGCAAGGCGGACGCGGGGGGCAACTACAACGTCGCGCTGATCGATCTGGATGAAGGCGTGCGCATGATGAGCCGCGTGGAGGGGGTGGCGCCCCAAGACGTGCGCATCGGCCAGCGGGTGCAGGCCCGCGTGGCGCAGAAGGACGGGCGCGGCCTGGTGCTGTTCCAGCCCGCAGCGCAAGGGGGTGCCGCATGAGCCGCGTTCCGCAATCCCCCCTGGACGCCGCCGCCGTGAACCGGCCGCTGCGCGGCCGCGCAGCCATCGTCGGCGCCGCCACCTACGGCTGCGGCGAGGCGCCCGGCATGGACGACATGACGCTGCTGGTGCGTGCAGCACACGCGGCCGTGGCCGACGCGGGGCTGACCATGCAGGACATCGACGGCCTGGCCACCTGCAGTGTGAACGCCAGCATGTGGACCATGCCGGTGATCGAACACCTCGGCATCAACCCGACCTATGTGGACGGCACGATGATCGGTGGCTCCAGCTTCATCGCCCACCTGCTGCCCGCCATCCGCGCGCTGGAGGCCGGGCAGTGCAAGGCCGTGCTGGTGTGCTACGGCAGCGCGCAGCGCTCGGCCACCTTCGGGCGCAAGGAAAGCGTGGCCGCACGCCGCTTCCTGGACCCGCAGCCCTACGAATTTCCCTATGAGCCGGTGCTGCCCGTGTCCGCCTATGCGCTGGCCGCCGCGCGCCACATGCACGAATTCGGCACCACGCGCGAACAACTGGCCGAGGTGGCCGTGGCCGCACGCGCCTGGGCGCAGCAGAACCCCGAGGCGTTCATGCGCGACCCGCTCACCATCGAGGATGTGCTGGCGGCCCGGCCGATCGCCAGCCCGCTCACCGTGCGCGACTGCTGCCTGGTGACGGACGGTGGCGGCGCCCTCGTGCTCACCCGCGCCGAGCGCGCGCGCGACCTGCCCAATCCGCCCGTCTATGTGCTGGGCAATGCCACCGCGATCTGGAACCGCCAGATCTCCTGCATGCCCGACCTGACGACCACCGCGGCAGCGCAGTCGGGCGCCCAGGCCTTCGCGATGGCGGGTTTGCAGGCCAAAGACATGGACATGGCCCAGGTCTACGACGCGTTCACCATCAACACCCTGCTGTTCCTGGAAGACCTGGGCTTCTGTGCCAAGGGCGAGGGCGGTGCCTTCGTGCAGAACGGCGGCATCGCGCCCGGCGGGCGCCTGGCCGTGAACACCAACGGCGGCGGCCTGTCGTGCGTGCACCCGGGCATGTACGGCATCTTCGCGCTGATCGAGGCCGTGCGCCAGCTGCGTGGCGAGGCCGGCGCGCGCCAGCTATCGCGTCATGACACCTCCGTGGTGCATGGCAACGGCGGCACGCTGTCCAGCCAGTCCACCGCCGTGCTCGGCACCGCCGACACCCTCTGAACCCGCATACCGAAGAAAGAACCCTCATGATCCGCGACCCAGACATCCTGGAAGCCCTGCTCGACAGCGTGCGCCGCTTTGTGCGAGAACGCCTGGTGCCGGCCGAGAACGAAGTGGCCGAGACCGATGAAATCCCCGAGTCCATCGTGCAGGAGATGCGCGAGCTGGGCCTGTTCGGCATGACCATTCCCGAGAAGTTCGGCGGCCTGGAGCTGACGATGGAGGAGGAGTGCCGCGTACTGTTCGAGCTGTGCCAGACGGCGCCGGCCTTCCGCTCGATCATCGGCACCACCGTGGGCATCGGTTCGCAGGGCATCCTGATGGATGGCACGCCCGAGCAGCAGGCCCAGTGGCTGCCCAAGCTGGCCACCGGCGAGGTCATCGCCTCGTTCGCGCTGACCGAACCCGAGGCGGGATCGGACGCCGCATCGCTGCGCACCACGGCCATCAAGGACGGCGACCACTACATCGTCAACGGCACCAAGCGCTACATCACCAATGCGCCGCACGCCGGCATGTTCACGCTGATGGCACGCACCAACCCGGCCGACAAGGGCGCGGGCGGCGTGTCCTCGTTCATCGTGGACGCCAAGACGCCCGGCATCAGCTTTGGCAAGTACGACAAAAAGATGGGCCAGCGCGGCGCCCACACCTGCGACGTGAACTTCGACAACGTCAAGGTGCCGGCGGCCAACCTCATCGGCCTGCAGGAGGGCCGCGGCTTCAAGACCGCCATGAAGGTGCTGGAAAAGGGCCGCATCCACATCGCCGCGGTGGCGGTGGGTGTGGCCCAGCGCATCCTGCGCGACGCCCTCGCATATGCCCTGGAGCGCAAGCAGTTCGGCCAGCCCATCTGCGACTTCCAGTTGGTGCAGGCCATGCTGGCCGACAGCCAGGCCGAGCTGTACGCCGCCGAGTGCATGACCATCGACGCCGCGCGCCGCCGCGACGACGGGCACAACGTCTCCACCGAGGCCTCGTGCGCCAAGATGTTTGCCACCGAGATGTGCGGCCGCGTGGCCGACCGCGCGGTGCAGATCCTGGGCGGCGCAGGCTACATGGCCGAGTACGGCATCGAGCGCTTTTACCGCGACGTGCGCCTGTTCCGCTTGTACGAGGGCACGACGCAGATCCAGCAGATCATCATCGCGCGCAACATGGTGCGCGAGGCGCGCGCCGCATGAGCGGGGTGCCGCCGCTGGTGGACCGCAGCGCCTTCATGCGCCTGATCGGCGCCGCGCAGGTGCCGGCGCCGCCGGGCAAGGTGCAGGTGCGCTTGCCGCACCTGCGCGAGGAACTGCTCAACCAGTTACCCGCTGCGCATGGCGGCGTGGTCATGGCGCTGCTGGATTCCGTGATGTCGCGCGCCGCGGGCGAGCTGCCCGAGGCGCCCTCGCAGACCGCGGTGACGGTGGAGATGAGCAGTCGCTTTCACCGCCCGGGGCGCGGCGCGCTGCTGGCCGAAGGCTGGGTGGTGCATGCCACGCGCAGCCTGTGCAGTTGCGCGGGCCAGCTGCTGGACGAGGACGGCCGGCTCGTGGCCACCGCACACGGCACCTTCAAGTACTGGCTGGCGCCGACCACGCTTGATTCAAAAAAGTGAGCTGCTAGCGCTTGTCTAGCAAGGGCTAGAGGCCAATTTCATTCAAAGATCGCGCGGGCCGCTGCCGCTACCGCTGTGGCTGCGGCGGTCACTCCAGCTGCAGCCGCCCTTGCGCATCGGCCACCAGCAGGTCCACCAGTTCCTGCGCAAAGCTGGGCAGGGCCTCCATGCTGCGCACGCAGATCTGCATCTCGCGCACCGACCAGGCGTCCGACAGCGGCACGATGGCGATGGCCATGGCCTGCGCATGGCGGCTGGCGGCGGACTCGGGCAGCACGCCCACGCCCACGCCGGCCTCGATCATGCGGCAGGCCGTCTCGAAGTTGCCGACCTGGATGCGCAGCTTGATCGGGCGGTGCAGCTGGTCGCTGGCGTGGCGCAGGAAGGCGTGGATGGCGCTGGATTCGTGCAGCCCCACGTAGTCCAGCTCCAGCGTGTCGGCAAAGTCGATCTGCATCTCGCCGTCGAGGGCATGGCCCTTGGGGACCACCAACACCAGCCGGTCGCGGCGGTAGGGCAGGGTCTCCAGGTTCTCGGTGCGCACCAGGCCGGCGACGATGCCGATGTCGGTCTGCCCCTCGGTCACGGCGCGCACGATGTCGTGCGACAGGCGCTCGCGCAGGTCGATGTTCACGTCGGGGTTGCGGCGCAGGAAGTGCCGCAGCACCGGCGGCAGGAATTCGCCCAGAGAGGTGGTGTTGGCGAACACGCGCACATGGCCCTTGATGCCGCGCACGTATTCCTGCATGTCGCCGCGCAGGTGTTCAATCTGCCCGAGCACCATGCGCGCGTGGGACACGAAGGCCTGGCCCGGCGGTGTGAGCGTCACGCCCTGGCTGGTGCGGTACAGCAGCTTGGTGCCGATGCTTTCTTCCAGGTTCTTGATGCGCGTGCTGGCCGCCGGCAGGGAGATGAAGGAGAGTTCCGCGCCGCGCGTCATGCTGTTGGCGTCGGCGATGTGCACCATCAGGCGCAGATCCACAAGATCGAAATGCATGGCCATGGCCGGCATTGTAGAAAGCGCTGGATACCCTGGCGGCCCTGCGTGAACGCCAGCTTTCACAAATGCAAAGCCGCGGCGCCGGGGCTGGCCGTACCATGCGCTTTCCGCTCGGCAAACACCGCCTGTCCATGACCACCCCTGATTCCTCCTCTTCCCCAGGCGCAGGCCGCGCCGGCGCGCTCGGCCATCTGCGCGTACTCGACCTATCGCGCGTGCTGGCCGGCCCGTGGTGCACCCAGAACCTGGCCGACATGGGCGCCGACGTGATCAAGATCGAGAAGCCCGGCGATGGCGACGACACGCGCCACTGGGGCCCGCCGTTCTTTCCCGATGCCGACGGCCAGCCGAGCGAACACGCCTGCTACTTCGTCGCCTGCAACCGCAACAAGCGCTCCGTCACCGTGGACATGGCCACGCCCGAGGGGCAGCGGCTGATCCGCGAGCTGGCCCAGCAAAGCGATGTGGTGGTGGAGAACTTCAAGACCGGCGGCCTCAAGCGCTACGGGCTGGACTACGAAAGCCTGTCGGCCCTGAACCCGCGCCTGATCTACTGCTCGGTCACCGGCTTCGGCCACACCGGGCCGTATGCGCCGCGGGCCGGCTACGACCTGCTGATCCAGGCCATGAGCGGCCTGATGAGCATCACCGGCCATGCCGATGGCGAGCCTGGCGGCGGCCCGATGCGCGTGGGCGTGGCTGTGATCGACCTGTTCACCGGCATGTATGCCACCACCGCCATCCTGGGTGCGCTGGAGGCGCGCCACCGCACGGGACGCGGCCAGCACATCGACATGGCGTTGCTGGACGTGGCCATGGCGGTGCTGGCCAACCAGGGTGCGGGCTTCCTCAACGCCGGCAACATTCCGAAGCGCCAGGGCAACACCCACCCCAGCGTCGTGCCCTACCAGGACTTTCCCACGCAGGACGGCAACATGCTGCTGGCCATCGGCAACGACGGGCAGTTCGCGCGCTTTTGCGAAGCGGCGGGTACCGACTGGGCCGGTGACGAACGCTTTGCCACCAACGCCGGCCGGGTGACCCACCGTGAGACGCTGATCCCCCTGATGGCCGCCCTCACGCGCACGCGGCCCACGGCCGCCTGGATCGCGCTGTTGGAGGACAAGGCCGTGCCCTGCGGCCCGATCAACCACGTCGGCCAGGCGTTCGACGATGCGCAGGTGCGCGCACGCGGACTGCGCGTGGAGCAGCAGCGCTACCCCGGCGCCCAGCCGCCGGCCGGCGAGGTGGTCAACCGCGTGGTGACCACCGCCAGCCCGCTGCGCTTGTCCGATACGCCCGTCACCCTGCGCTATGCCCCGCCCGCACTGGGTCAGCACACCGACGAGGTGCTGCGCGAGCGGCTGGGGCTGGATGCCGCGCAGCTGCAGGCGCTGCGCGCGCAGCGCGTGCTCTGAGGCAGCGTCAGAAGGCGTGGGCCACGCCCACGCCGAACGCCGTGCGCGAGGGGTTGTGTTCGTAGCGCTGGTGCCCCAGGCTCGCGTAGAGCATGGTGCGCTTGGACAGGTGGTACTCCGCCCCCAGTGACGCCATGTGGTGGGTTACCCCGTCGTTCAGCCGCTGGCGACCGTAGCTGGCGCGCAGCGTGGTGACACCCAGGGCGTAAATGCCGCCCACCGACACCATGCGTGATGTATCGGGGCTGCTCCCCGCGCGGCTGTGGTCGTAGGCCATCATCAGCGTGGCGGCGCCCAGGCGGTAGAGGCCGCCCAGGAACAGGTCCTTGTCACCGCTGCCGTTGCGCTCGTAGCCCACCATGGCGGCCACCGGGCCCTGGTCGTAGTTCAGTGCCACCGAGCCGCCGCGCCCGTCGCGGCCGGGTGCCTGGGTGCGCTCGGTCGAGGCGCTGGCATTGAACGAGAAGCCGTCCCAGGTGGGCGAGTCGTAGTAGATGCCGTTGGTCATGCGTCCATATTCCGCGGCGCCGTTGTTGCTGGCGCGGTCGGTAGGCGTGTAGTAGTGGGCCATGTGCCAGGCGGTGGAGGCAATGCGGTTGAAGTTCGAGAAGGCGTCGAACTTCCATTCCTGGCTCCACATCGCGCTGAGGGCGCGGCCCAGGCGCAACTGGCCCCAGCCGCCTTGCAGGCCCACGGTGGATTCGTCATGCCAGAAGGGCTTGCTGCCCGCCCCTTCGGATTGCCCCGTGTCCAGCTCGAAGCGTGTGCTCAGGCGGAAGGTGGCCTTGAGGCCACCGCCCAGGTCTTCCGTGCCGGCCACCGCCAGATGGCTGCGCTGGATCGTCCCCAGCTTGCGGGTCTTGTCGTAGTCACGAAAGACGCCGGTGTCCAGATAGCCGCTGATGGTCACTTGCGACTGCGCGGCGGCCGGCAGGGCGAGGGCGGCGAGGGTGGCAAAACTGAGAGGCAGGCATTGGGACATGCGCATCCTGGGGAGACTCCTTGTGTGATGAAACGCCCTGCCGCTCCCTCTCGGGGAAGGCATGGGCGTGGCGCTGCCGCAGGCAGCAGGGAGAGCAATGAAACTGGCCATCGCAGGAATGGCCAGCGCGATGACGCGCCCGGCAGACGGTTCGGGATTCCAGGTGGCCACAGGGACTGCGGCCTGCCCGAACAAAAGGGCGCATGCAGGCCGCCAAGGGCAGTCTGCACGGCCGATTATAAAAATGGGGTGCGCGCGCGTCATCCGCGATGTCCCGTATGCGCGTGCGCCGGGGCCGGAAGGGCAGGCAAAGAAAAGGCGGCCCGCAGGCCGCCTTGCGCACGGAGCGGGCCGTTTCAGGGGTACAGGCCGCGCATCTCGCGCGCATGCAGGATGCGCTTGCAGGCCACGATGAAGGTCGCCGTGCGCAGCGTGACCTTGTTCTCCTGCGCCACCTGCCACACGCCCGCGAAGGCCTCTTTCATGATGCGCACCAGGCGGGCGTTGATCTCGTCCTCGGTCCAGAAGAAGCTGGAGAAGTCCTGCACCCACTCGAAGTAGCTGACCGTCACGCCGCCGGCGTTGGAGATCACGTCGGGCAGCACCAGTACGCCCTTGTCGTTGAGGATGTCGTCGGCCTCAGGGGTGGTGGGGCCGTTGGCGCCCTCGATCACCATCTTGGCCTGGATCCGTCCCGCGTTGTCCTTGGTGATCTGGCTCTCCAGCGCTGCGGGGATCAGGATGTCGCAGGCCACGCCCCAGAAGGCGTCGTTGTCCATGGGCTCGGCGCCGGCGAATCCGCCCACGCCGCCGGTTCGCTGCACGTGCGCCAGCAGCGCCGGCACGTCCAGACCCTTGTCGTTGTGGATGCTGCCGGTGTGGTCCTGCACCGCCACCACCTTGGCGCCGGCCTCGGCAAACAGCTTGCCGGCCGTGCCACCCACGTTGCCAAAGCCCTGCACGGCCACGCGCGCACCCTCGATGGCCATGCCGTTCAGGCGCGCGGCCTCCACGCCCACGGTGAACACGCCGCGGCCCGTGGCCTCCACGCGGCCCAGCGAGCCACCCAGGTCCACGGGCTTGCCCGTGACCACGCCGGTGGCGGTGGTGCCCACGTTCATGGAATAGGTGTCCATCATCCAGGCCATGACCTGGGCGTTGGTGTTCACGTCCGGCGCGGGAATGTCCTTGGAGGGGCCGATGATGATGCCGATCTCGCTGGTGTAGCGGCGCGTCAGGCGCTCCAGCTCGGCCTTCGACAGGGTCTTGGGGTCGACGCGGATGCCGCCCTTGGCGCCACCGTAGGGCACGTTCACGGCCGCGTTCTTGATGCTCATCCAGGCCGACAGGGCCATGACTTCGGACAGGGTCACGTCCTGGTGAAAGCGCACACCGCCCTTGCCCGGGCCTCGGCTGACGTTGTGCTGCACGCGGTAGCCCTCGAAGTGGGCGATGGTGCCGTTGTCCAGCTCAATGGGCACATCCACGATCAGCGCACGCTTGGGGCGCTTCAGCGTCTCCACCCAGCGCGCCAGGCTGCCCAGGTAAGGGGTGACGCGGTCGATTTGCTGCAGATACACCCCCCAGGGGCCGAGGTGGTTGGGGTCCAGATAGGACGGCAGCGCGTGGGTGGGAAGGGGTGGGTTGGGGGTGTTGGACATGCGGAATTCCTTGGGGAATGTCTACCAAGCGAAGCACTTTATGCCTGTCGCCCAGGGCTGTCCAACGCCGCCATGTTTCCATCTAATGCATTCGATGCATAACCTTGCTATGCCCGCGCCTTGGTGAAATTTGCTCCTTTAAAAGGAGCTGTTGGCGCTTGCCATGCAAGCGCTAGAGCCCTATTTGACTGTGAACTTTTCCAGCGCGGGTTCGCCCGGTGGGTAGCGCAGTTCCAACCGCTGCAGCACGCCGCGCAGCACGCTGGCGATCATCAGATTGCGGTGCGTCTTGGAGTCGGCGGGCACGATGGTCCACGGCGCCCACGGGGTGTGCGTGGCGGGCAGGAAGGCCTCATAGGCGCGCTGGTAGGCGTCCCACTGCTCGCGCACCTGGATGTCGCCCATGTCGAACTTCCAGTGTTTGGTGGGGTCGTCCAGGCGCTCCTGCAGGCGCTGGCGCTGCTCGTCCTTGCTGATGTGCAGCATGAACTTCATGACCACCGTGCCCGTTTCGGCCAGCAGCCGCTCGAAGTCGTTGATGTGCGCATAGCGCTGGCGCTGCTGCTCGGGCGTGATCCAGCCGTTCACCACGGGCACCAGCACGTCTTCGTAATGGCTGCGGTTGAACACGGTGAGCTCGCCCGCGCCCGGCACCTGGCGGTGGATGCGCCACAGGTAGTCGTGCGCGCGCTCCAGCTCGGTGGGCGCCTTCCAGCCCACGGCATGCACGCCCAGGGCGCTCATGCGGCCGAACACGCCGCGCACGGTGCCGTCCTTGCCGGCGGTGTCCATGCCCTGCAGCACCACCAGCAGCTTGTAGCGGCGGTCGGCGTACAGCAGGTCCTGCAGCGCGTCCAGCTCCAGCGCCAGCTCCTCCACGCGGGCCTTGTCCAGTGCCTTGTCGCCGCAGGAAAAAGGCTTGGCGCCAGGGTCGTAGTCCTTCAGGTGCAGCGCGCCGTTGTCCTTGTCGGCGTGCTTGCCGTTCTTGTCGTTCTTGCCGTTGCCGCCGTTCGGGGCGAAGTCCTTGGGCTGCCACTGGCGCCATTGCTTGGCCAGCGCGTCGTCGGCGATGTCAAAGGGTGGCAGGTAGGTGGGCATGAACGCTCCTCAAGATGGTCAGTGCCTGGCTATTGTGGCGCCGGGCTGCTGCCGGGGCGCTGGCGCGCCATCAACTCTACGAAGCGGCGTGCGCCCAGGCCCAGCGGGCGCTCGCGCGACCAGACCACGTCCACCCACAACTGGGCGCCGTTGCTCAGGTTCTCCAGGGGCAGTTCCACCAGCGTGCCGGCGGCGATGCGCGGCGCCACCAGCGCGCGCGGCTGCCAGCCCCAGCCCAGGCCGGCCTCGATCAAGCCCAGCGCGGCCAAGTGGCTGTCGGTGCGCCAATGGTGGCGCGCGTAGACGAAGCGCGCATCGGTCTGCCCCAGGTCGCGCCCGGCCACGACGATCTGGCGCGTGCCGGCCAGGTGTTCCTCGCGCAGGCCTGCAGGGCCCGCACCCGCCGCGCGCGGCGCCAGCAGCGGATGTTGCGGCGCGATGACGGCCACCAGGGTTTCGCTGCCCACCTCCTGGAAGTCTTCCCGCCCGTCCAGGCTGGGGCGCTCGAACACCAGCGCGAGCTGGGCGCGCCCGGCATGCAGCAGGGCCAGCGCATCGGCCTGGGGCGCGGCCAGCACCTCCACCTGCAGCAGCGGGTAGTCCTGCGCCAGCGTGGCCAGCGGGCCGTGCCAGCGCGCGGCCAACAGCTCGGGTGCAATGGCCAGGGTCAGGCGCTCCTCCAGCCCCTGGGTCAGCGCCAGCGCCTGGGTATTGAGCTGCTGCAGCTGCGCCGCCAGCGCGCGTGCCTGCGGCTCCAGCGCACGCGCGGCCGCCGTGGGGCGCGGCTCGCGGCCGCTGCGGTCGAACAGGGGCATGTCCAGCTCGGCTTCCAGCTGGGCGATGGCCATGCTCACGGCCGAGGGCACGCGCGACAGCGCCCGCGCCGCGGCGGAGAACGAGCCGCGGTCCAGCACGGCCAGGAACACGAGGACGTTGTCGGAAGTGAAGGCCATGCGCCAATCTATCAATATTTCTGAAAGAAGATGACTTTTTCCTTCAGATTTCACTCCCTATACTGCGCCGCATGAGTGCAACAACACATGCGGTCGGCCTGCAGGGGCCGAAGCGCCGGGTGGTCTTTGTCACCCTTTACGAAATCATCGCGATCATCGTCTCCAGCCTGCTCTTCATGGCCATTGGCCAGGGCGCGGGCGCTTCGGGGGTGATGGCCGTCGTCGCGTCCGCGCTGGCCATCGCCTGGAACGTGACCTTCAACGCCCTGTTCGAGCGCTGGGAGGCGCGCCAGCGCGTCAAGGGCCGCTCCGTACTGCGGCGCGTGGTGCACGCCGTGGGCTTCGAGGGCGGTCTAGCGTTGGTCCTCATCCCACTGATGGCCTGGTGGTTCGGCGTGAGCCTGTGGCAGGCCACGGTGATGGAGGCCGGCCTGCTGCTGTTTTTCCTTGTCTACACCTACGCCTTCAATTGGGCGTTCGACCGCATCTTCGGCCTGCCCGCATCGGCCCAGGCCGTGCCTGCTGCCGCGCCAGCCGGGGTAGCGGTAGGCGCTCCTTAGTTCATAGCTGCTTGCGCTTGACTGGTAAGCGCTAGAGCCATTTTTTACTCTTGCTGTGCAACACCGCCCTGCAGGGAAGGCGGAGCAGCGGTGCGTGCGATGGCGGGCCGCAATAGCGCCACGAACTCGCGCGCCGCGGCGCTGCGCGAGGCGCCGCGGCGCCACAGCAGGCCGGCGCGGCGCACGGTGCGCGGCTCGGTGAGCACGGCGGCGCGCATGTCGGGGCCCGCGTGCAGGGCCGCGTGCTCGGCGGCGATGGTGGCCAGCGGCCCGCTGCGGCAGGCCTGCAGCAGCGCATCCACCGACTCCATCTCCACGCGCACCAGCGGCGTCACGCCCGCCTGGGCGAAGGCCGCGTCGATCAACCGGCGCGTGGCGAAGCTGGCCGGCAGCAGCGCCAGCGGCACGCCCGCCAGCTCGGCCAGCCGCAGGCGCTGCCTGCGCGCCAGCGGGTGGCCCTGGTGCACCACCAGATGCATGCGTTCCTCGAACAGCGGCTCGGCCTCGATCTCCTCGCGGCTGGCCGGATGGAAGGCGATGCCGAGATCCAGCCGGCCGGCGATCAGCAGTTCCTCGATCTGGCCGCTGCGCAGGTCGCGCACGGTGAGCTGCACGCCCGGGTAGCGCGCGCTGAAGGCGGCCACCGCGTCGGGCACGAAGCGCGTGAGGAAGGTGGGGATCACGCCCACCTGGAGCGTGCCGGTCTGCAGCGCGCTCATGTCGGCCACGGCCTGCCGCCCGGCTTCCAGCTCCTGCAGCGCGCGCGCCGCGTGGTCGCGAAAGGCGTGGCCCGCCTGGGACAGGCGCAGCCCGCGCCCCAGGCGGTCAAAGAGCGGCACGCCCAACTCGGCCTCCAGCTGGCGCAGGCCGTGCGAGAGCGTGGACTGCGTGACGAACAGCGCATCCGCCGAGCGGGTGAGGTGCTCGGTCTCGGCCACGCTCAAGAAGTACCGCAACTGGCGTAGTTCCATGGGTGCAATCCGTTCTAAGGGTTAACCCTAAAACCTGTGACTGTTCGATGGTGTCGAACAAAAACTGCAATATATCTCATTGGATTCGCCCCGATGCCAGCGCTAAGGTCATGGCCCGTAACGCTTTTTTCCGCCACGGCCCGCTTTCCATGATGACTTCTCCTTCCGCTTCCGTGCTGCGCATCGAACGCATCCAGGCACGCATCCTGGACATCCCCACGATCCGCCCGCACAAGCTCTCGTTCGGCGCCATCCAGCGCCAGAGCCCCGTGATCGTGCAGCTGTGGCTGAGCGATGGCGCCAGCGGCTTCGGCGAGGCCGCGACCATCGGCGGCCCCTCGTGGAACGAGGAATCGCCCGAGAGCATCCGGCATGCCATCGACAGCTACCTCGCGCCTGCCGTGATCGGCCAGGACGCGGGCCGCTTCGAGCAGTTGCTGCAGCGCATGGATCAGGCCTGCAAGGGCAACCGCTTTGCCAAGAGCGCCGTGGAGCAGGCCGCCATCGACGCCGTGGCGCGCAGCATGGGCCTGCCCGTGTGGCAACTGCTGGGCGGCAAGCAGCGCGAGAGCCTGCCCCTGGCGTGGACGCTGGCCAGCGGCGACTCCGCCAAGGACATCGAGGAGGCCGAGAAGATGCTGGCCGCGCGCCGCCACCGCATCTTCAAGCTCAAGATCGGCGCGCGCGCGCCGCAGGACGACGTGGCGCACGTGGCACGCATCGCCCGCGCGCTGGACGGCCGCGCCAGCATGACGGTGGACGTGAACCAGGCCTGGGACGGCGCCACCGCGCGCCGCTACCTGCCCGAGATGATCGACGCCGGTGTGGGCCTGATCGAGCAGCCCGTGGCCCAGTGGAACGAGGAGGCGCTGCGCCAGCTCACCGCCACGCTGCCCCACACCGCGCTGGTGATGGCCGACGAGACCGTCTGCACGCCGCAGGACGCGATGCGCCTGGCGCGCCATAACGCCTGCCACGTGTTCTCGCTCAAGATCGCCAAGCACGGCGGCCTGCTGCGCACGCGCGCCGTGGCCGACGTGGCGCGCGCCGCCGACATCGGCTGGTACGGCGGCACGATGCTGGAGACCTCCGTCGGCAGCGCTGCCTCGGCCCATGTGTTTGCGACGCTGGGCGGCACGCACCACAACTGCGAGCTGTTCGGCCCGCAGCTGCTGGTGGACGACATCGTGGAGCAGCAGATGGTCCTTTCCGACTTCGCGCTGCAGTTGCCCGACGGGCCGGGCTTCGGCCTCACCGTGGTGCCCGAGCGGCTCGACCGCTTCGACCGTGCACGCCAGGGCCTCACGCCCGTGCACGTGGACCTGGGCCGCGCCAGCGCGCAGCCCGCCTGAACCCCTTTTTTTGCCAGGAGAAACCCAGATGCTGTTCCTCGTTCGCATGGATGTGAAGATTCCCCACGACCTGCCCGCCGCGCAGGCCGACGAAATCAAGGCCCGCGAGAAGAAGTACTCGCAAGACCTGCAGCGTGACGGCCGCTGGCGCCACATCTGGCGCGTGGTGGGCGAGTACGCCAACTACAGCGTGTTCGACGTGCAGTCCAACGACGAGCTGCACCAGCTGCTGTCGCAACTGCCGCTGTTCCCCTACATGGACATCCACGTGACGCCGCTGGCGAACCACCCTTCAGCCATCGTGCAAGAAGGCGCCGCCGGCTGACGCACGGCCCCCCGACACCCCACATTCCATCCCACAGGAGAGAGACATGGCCGAATACACCGCCCAGCAGTTGCTGGACATCGTCAACACCGTGCACGTGGCCGAGGGCAATGCCCGCGTGCGCCAGATCACGCAGCGCATCGTCACGGACCTGTTCCGCACCATCGAAGACCTGGACGTGACGCCCGACGAGTTCTGGGCCGGCGTGGGCTGGCTCACGCGCCTGGGCGCCGCCGGTCAGACGGGCCTGATCACCGCCGGCCTGGGCTTTGACCGCCTGATCGACATCCGCATGGACGAGGCCGACGAGCGCGCCCAGCGCGCCGCGGGCACGCCGCGCGCCATCGAGGGCCCGTTGTTCGTGGCCGGCGCGCCGCTGTCCGAGCGCGAGGTGCGCCTGGACGAAGGTGAGGAGCCGCCCCGCGGCGAGGTGGTGGTGATGGAAGGCCGCGTGCTCGACACCGCGGGCCAGCCCGTGGCCGGCGCGCTGGTGGACGTGTGGCACGCCAACGAGCTGGGCCGCTACTCGCACTTCGACCCCGACCAGGCGCCCTACCACCTGCGCCGCAAGATCCGCACGGGGGCGGACGGCAGCTATCGCTTTCGCAGCTTCATCCCGCCGGGCTACGCCATCCCGCCGGGCAGCCCCACGGCCGAACTGTTCGACGCCCTGGGCCGCCATGGCAACCGCCCCGCGCACATCCACTTCCTGGTGGTAGCAGAAGGCCTGCGCACGCTGACCACGCAGGTCAACATTCCGGGCGACAGCTTCTTGGACGACGACTTCGCCTTCGCCACGCGCGACGGCCTGGTGGTCACGCTGGAGCCGGGCACGCCCGCCGCCGGCTATGAATCGCTGGGCATCAGCGCGCCGTTCACCCGCGTGCGCTTTGACTTCGTGCTGCAAAAGGCCCTGTCGGCCGACGAGCAGCGCCCCGAGGCACGCATGGACCGCGTGGCCGCCGCCTGACATCCTGGACCTGAGGTAGACACACCATGACTTTCTCCCGCCGCATTGCCCTGCTGGGCGCCTGCACCCTGGCCGCCGCCGGCCTGCTGCCCGCTGCCGCCATGGCGCAGCCCGACGCCAACTGGCCTGCCAAGCCCATCAAGTGGGTCGTGCCCTTCCCTCCGGGCGGCGCCATGGACGTGATTGCCCGCACGCTGGGCGAGAAGGCCGGCCGCACGCTGGGCCAGCCCTTCGTGATCGAGAACCGCCCCGGCGCGGGCGGCAACATCGGCGCCGACGCCGTGGCCAAGTCGCCGGCCGATGGCTACACCATCATGATCACGTCCATCGGCATGGCCACCAACAAGGCGCTGTACCCGCGCCTGAGCTACGACCCGGTGAAGGACTTCGCGCCCATCAGCCTGCTGGCCATCGTGCCCAACGTGCTGGTGGTGAACACCGCCAAGACGACCGACAAGTCCGTGGCCGACGTGGTCGCCCATGCCAAGCGCGACCCCGGCAAGCTCACCTATGCCTCGGCCGGCAACGGCACCTCCATTCACCTGGCGGGCGAGGTGTTCGCCTCCATGGCCGGGCTGAACCTGCTGCACGTGCCTTACAAGGGCAGCGGCCCGGCCGTGACCGACATGCTGGGCGGCCAGGTGGACCTGATGTTCGACAGCATCACCTCGGCGCGCCCGCACATCCAGGCCGGCAAGCTGCGCGCGCTGGGCGTGACCAGCGCCAAGCGATCGGCCACGCTGCCCGACGTGCCCACCATCGCCGAGGCCGGCGTGCCGGGCTACGAGGTCTCGCCCTGGTTTGCCGTGTTCGCGCCCGCGGGCACGCCGGCGGCCATCGTGAACAAGATCAACGCCGCGCTGATCGACGCCATGAAGCAGCCCGATACCGTGGCCAAGTTCGAGACCATCGGCGCCGAGCCCATCGGCACCACGCCGCAGCAGCTGGCCACGCACCTGGACAAGGAGCTGGCCCGCTGGGGCGCGCTGATCAAGGAGCGCAACATCCGCATGGATTGATAGCGAAGTTGCTATGAAATAAGGAGCTTCCAGCGCTTGATAGAAGCGCGCTGGAAGCTCTTTTGGCTTGTAATGTGCGGCCGCGCCTACCGCGGCACGAGGAACACGGTCTTTTCCGACACCTGCGCCCGGTCGCCCAGCGCCTGTACGTCCAGGTGCACGGTGTGCGAACCGGCGGGCGCGGCGCCATAGGGCACCTGCAGCCGCACCGCCACCCAGCGCGACTCGGCGGGGCCGATCTCCACTTCGGGCTCCGAGGCCACCTGTAGCCCCTGCAGGCCGCTGGCCGTGATGCGGTAGCGCTGGGGCTGCTCGGTGGCATTCATGACCTGCACGCGGTAGATGTTCTCCAGTTGCCCACCCGCCACCACGCGCGAGAGCGCGGCACGGTCGCGCACCACATCCACCTTCAGCGGCGTGCGCGTGACCAGGCTGGCCAGCATGGCCGTGCACAGCGCCAGCAGCACGGCGCTGTAGAACAGCACGCGCGGACGCAGCACGCGGCGCAGCATCTGTGCGCTGCTCCAGCGGTTTTGCATGCCGTTTTGCGTGGCGTAGCGTATCAACCCGCGCGGGTACTGCACCTTGTCCATCACGGTGTTGCAGGCGTCCACGCACATGCCGCAGCCGATGCATTCGTACTGCAGGCCCTTGCGGATGTCGATGCCCGTGGGGCACACCTGCACGCACAGCGAGCAGTCGATGCAGTCGCCCAGGCCGGCGGCCTTGGCGTCCACCTTCTTGCTGCGCGCGGCGCGCGGCTCGCCGCGCTGGGTGTCGTAGGTGACGATCAGCGTATCCTTGTCGAACATCGCGCTCTGAAAGCGTGCATACGGGCACATGTACTTGCACACCTGCTCGCGCATGTAGCCCGCAAAGCCATAGGTTGCGAAGCTGTAGAACCCCACCCAGAAGATCTGCCAGGTGCCGTGCAGCGCCAGCAGCTCGCCGCCCAGCTGGCGGATCGGCACGAAGTAGCCCACGAACGTGAATCCGGTCCATAGCGCCACCGACACCCAGGCGAGCTGCTTGAGCGTCTTGCGCCACAGCTTCTCGAAGGTCCACGGGCCCTTGTCCAGGCGCATACGCGCGCTGCGGTCGCCTTCGGTCAGGCGCTCCAGCCACAGGAACAGCTCGGTGTACACCGTCTGCGGGCAGGCAAAACCGCACCACAGCCGCCCCGCCACCGCCGTGAACAGGAACAGCGACAGCGCCGACATGATGAGCAGGCCGGTGAGGTAGATGAAGTCCTGCGGGTACAGCACCAGGCCGAACAGGTAAAAGCGCCGCGCGCCCAGGTCGAACAGCACCATCTGGCGCTCGCCCCACTGCCACCAGGGCAGGCCGTAGAACACCCCCTGGGTGAGCAGCACCAGTGCCCAGCGCCAGCGCGTGAACACGCCGCCGATGGCGCGCGGGTAGATCTTCTTCTTGGCTTCGTACAGGTCGACGTAGACGTCGCGTTCGGCAGCGGGGGGCTGGGTCTGTGGGGCGGGCATGGAAGGGGGCGTGGTTGTGATGGTCTTGGGCGAAGGGCGGTCGATCAGGCGCTGGCGCTGTCCTCGCCGATCAGCAGCCGCGTGGCGCTCAGGAAGCGGTGCGGCGGCACCTCCAGGTTCGTCGGTGCGGGCTTGTTGCGGTACACGCGCCCCGCGTTGTCGAACGTGGAGCCATGGCAGGGGCAGAAGAAGCCCCCGGGCCAGCCCGCGCCTAGGCCGGACTGCGGCGCGCCCGGGGCCACGGCCGTGGGCGAGCAACCCAGGTGCGTGCAGATGCCGATGGCCACGAAGACCTCCGGCTGGATGGAGCGGTGGGTATTGCGCGCGTAGTCGGGCTGCTGGTCCTTGGCCGATGCGGGGTCGGCCAACTGTGCCTCCAGCCCCTGCAGCGACTGCAGCATCTCCGGCGTGCGCCGCACGATCCAGACGGGTTTGCCGCGCCACTCCACCGTGAACATGCCGCCCGGCGGCAAGCCGGCGATGTCCACCTCCACGGCTGCGCCCAGGGAGCGTGCGCGTTCGCTGGGCGCCAGGCTGCTGACCAGGGGCACGGCCGCGCCGACGGCGGCCAGACCCCCGGCGGCGGCCGTGGCGTGGATCAGGGTGCGGCGTTCTGCGTCGGGCGCAGCGCAGGTGCACGAGGCGGGCAGGGCAGTCATGGCGATTCCTTCACGATGGGCGCGGCCAAAGGACCGCGCGCTTGCTTGTCCTGACTCAAGAGCCGTGCCAGCCTGGCTGCGCGGCACTGCGTGCGAAATCCCTATGTGGAACAAAGGCTTACATCCACCCACGGAGTCAGCGCTGCCATGGTGGACGGCAGAAACACTGCCAATGCATGCCATTTGTGACACCATATGTCACCATGGCCGACACTCCTGATCTTTCTCCCACCCCGGCGCAGGTGGCGCAGACCGCGCTGCTTGCCTCCTGGCTGGAGGGGCTGCCCGAGCCGCACATCCTGTTCGACCGCGGCTACCGCATCGTGGCCGCCAACGGCGCCTACCGTCGCCAGTTCGGCCAGGGCGCGCCGGTGGTGGGGCGCACTTGCCATGCGGTCTCGCACCATTCGCCCGTGCCGTGCGACCAGGCGGGCGAGACCTGCCCGCTGGCGCGCTCGCTCTTCAGTGGCCAGCGCGAGCGCGTGCTGCACCTGCACCACACCCCGGCGGGCGAGGAATACGTGCAGATCGAACTGGTGCCGCTGCGCGACGAGGCGGGCCAGCCTCAGTACTTTCTGGAGAAGATGGAGCCGCTGCGCATTGCCCAGGGGCAGCCGGGCGCGCCGGGCATGATCGGGCGCGCGCCCGCGTTCCAGGCCGTGCTGGAGCTGATCGCGCGCGTGGGCCCGTCGCAGGCCAGCGTGCTGCTGCTGGGCGAGTCGGGCACGGGCAAGGAGCTGGCCGCGCGCGCCGTGCACGAGGCCAGCCCCCGCGCGGGGCGGCCGCTGGTGGTGGTGGACTGCGCCAGCCTGCCCGAGACGCTGTTCGAGAGCGAACTGTTCGGCCACGAGCGTGGCGCCTTCACCGGCGCCCATGCCGCACGCGCCGGCCTGGTGGAGGCGGCGCACGGCGGCACGCTGTTCCTGGACGAGGTGGGCGACATCCCGCTCACCATGCAGGTCAAGCTGCTGCGTTTGCTGGAAAGCGGCACCTACCGCCGCGTGGGCCACACCGAGCTGCGCCGCGCGGACATCCGCCTGGTGGCGGCCACCCACCGCGACCTGCGCGCCATGGTGCGCGAGGGGCGGTTTCGCCAGGACCTGTACTACCGCCTGAGCACCTTTCCCATCCAGCTGCCCGCGCTGCGCGAACGCCCGCAGGACATTCCGCTGCTGGCGGAATCGCTCCTGCAGCGCGTGGCCGGGGGGCGGGGCCTGGTGCTTGCGCCCGCGGCGCTGCGCCGGCTGGCGCAGCACCCCTTCCCCGGCAACGTACGCGAGCTGCGCAACGTGCTGGAACGTGCCGCGCTGCTGACCGACGGCGCGGTGGTGACCGCCCATACGATCGAGCGCGCGCTCTCGTTCGATGCGCCCGCGGCGGCGCCGGCCCGCGCTGCGCAGCAGCCCGACCATGCCACCCTGCGTGACATCGAATCCGAGGCCCTGCGCGCGGCGCTGGCGGGGGGGGCCGCGTCGCGTCGCGAATTGGCGCGCGCCCTGGGGGTCAGCACGCGCACGCTGTACCGCAAACTGCGACTGTTACGGGAGCAGGGCTGATGCTCCTTGTTTGATAGCTTTCAGCGCTTGCTGTGGCTGGCTTGCGGTCTGTTTTTGCTTGAAACAGCCACCGGCCCGTGTAGGGGCCATGTTCTGGGCGCACAGTGCACGCGGGGGTATATCCATATGCCTGCCCCCCAAAGGTGGGCCGCGTAGAATTCGACGCTTTCCCGAGGAGCGCTGCAGCGCCCGCCGGCCGGGGCCGTACAGGCGGCCCGCGCGTGGCGGCGTCAGGCTCGGGCCCACCGCGGCATGCAGCCGTGCGTGTACCAACGGCGCTCACCTGATGTGTCTGTTCTTGTTATCCAGGTGAGCCCCATGCCGTCGTCCGCCCCCGCATCTTCCGTCCCTTCGCACGCCGTGCCGCCCATGCGCCTGTCGGGGCTGGAGCCCGTGTTCATCGGCGAGGGGAGCTTGTTCGTCAACGTGGGCGAGCGCACCAACGTCACCGGCTCCAAGGCGTTCGCGCGCATGATCCTGAACGACCAGTACGAGCAGGCACTGTCGGTGGCGCGCCAGCAGGTGGAAAACGGCGCGCAGATCATCGATGTGAACATGGACGAGGCCATGCTGGACAGCAAGGCCGCGATGGTGCGTTTCCTGAACCTCATTGCCTCCGAGCCCGACATCGCCCGGGTGCCGGTGATGGTGGACAGCTCCAAGTGGGAGGTCATCGAGGCCGGCCTGCGCTGCCTGCAGGGCAAGGGCATCGTCAACTCCATCAGCATGAAGGAGGGCGTGGAGGAGTTCAAGCGCCAGGCCAAGCTGATCCGCCGCTACGGCGCGGCCGCCGTGGTCATGGCCTTCGACGAGAAGGGCCAGGCCGACACCTTCGCACGCAAGACCGAGATCTGCGAGCGCGCCTACCGCATCCTGGTGGACGAGGTGGGCATGGCGCCCGAGGACATCATCTTCGACCCCAACATCTTCGCCATCGCCACGGGCATCGAAGAGCACGCCAACTACGCCGTGGACTTCATCGAGGCCGTGCGCTGGATCAAGCAGCATCTGCCGGGTGCCAAGGTGTCGGGCGGCGTGTCCAACGTGTCGTTCAGCTTCCGCGGCAACGAGCCGGTGCGCGAGGCGATCCACACCGTGTTCCTGTACCACGCCATCAAGGCCGGCATGGACATGGGCATCGTCAACGCGGGCATGGTCGGCGTTTACGACGACCTCGACCCTGAGCTGCGCGAGCGTGTGGAAGACGTGGTGTTGAACCGCCGCCCCGACGCGGCCGAACGCCTGCTGGAGATTGCCGAGGCCGCCAAGGGCGCCGCCAAGGACGACAGCAAGAAGCTGGAGTGGCGCGGCACACCCGAGGCGCCCAAGTCCGTGGGCGAGCGCCTGTCGCATGCGCTGGTACACGGCATCACCGACTTCATCGTCGAAGACACCGAGGAGGCCTACCAGCAGATCGTGGTGCAAGGCGGCGGCCGCCCGCTGCACGTGATCGAAGGCCCGCTGATGGACGGCATGAACATCGTGGGCGACCTGTTCGGAGCGGGCAAGATGTTCCTGCCGCAGGTGGTCAAGAGCGCCCGCGTGATGAAGCAGGCCGTGGCCCACCTGATCCCTTACATCGAGGAAGAAAAGCGCCAGCAGGAAGCCGCCGGCCTGGACGTGTCCAGCAAGGGCAAGATCGTCATCGCCACCGTGAAGGGCGACGTGCATGACATCGGCAAGAACATCGTGACCGTCGTCCTGCAGTGCAACAACTTCGAGGTCATCAACATGGGCGTGATGGTGCCCTGCCATGAAATCCTGGCGCGCGCCAAGGCCGAAGGCGCGGACATCATCGGCCTGTCGGGCCTCATCACGCCCAGCCTGGAAGAGATGCAGTACGTGGCCGGCGAGATGGACAAGGACGAGTACTTCCGCATCAAGAAGATTCCATTGCTGATCGGCGGCGCCACCTGCTCGCGCGTGCACACGGCCGTCAAGATCGCGCCGCAGTACCAGGGCCCCGTGGTCTACGTGCCCGATGCCTCGCGCAGCGTGAGCGTGGCGCAGAGCCTGCTGGGCGAGCAAAAGGACAGCTACCTGGCGGAGGTGCAGGCCGACTACGACCATGTGCGCCACCTGCATGCCAACAAGAAGAAGACGCCGGTGTGGCCGCTGGCGCAGTGCCGCGCCAACAAGACGCGCATCGACTGGGCGCATTACCAGCCGCCGGCGCCCAAGTTCATCGGCCGGCGCGTGATCAAGAACATCGACCTGGCCGAGCTGGTGCCCTTCATCGACTGGGCGCCGTACTTCCAGACCTGGGACCTGGCCGGCAAGTACCCCGACATCCTGCAGGACGAGGTGGTGGGCGAGGAAGCCACGCGCGTCTTCCGCGACGCACAGGCCATGCTCAAGAAGATCGTGGAGGGCCGCTGGCTCACGGCCCACGCCGTGGTGGGCTTCTGGCCCGCCAACACCGTGCGCGATGACGACATCGAGCTGTATGCCGATGCCGTGCGCGACAAGGTCGTGCTCACCTGGTACGGCCTGCGCCAGCAGGCCGAGAAGCAGCCCGACGCCGAGGGCCGCATGCGCCCCAGCCGCTGCCTGGCCGACTTCATCGCGCCTCGCCCGGAGGGTGGCGCACCCACGCAGGCCGACCACATTGGCGCGTTTGCCGTCACTGCCGGCATCGGCGTGGATGCCAAGGTGGCCGAGTTCATGGCCGACCACGACGACTACAACGCCATCACCCTCAAGGCCCTGGCCGACCGCCTGGCCGAGGCCGGTGCCGAATGGCTGCACCACCGCGTGCGCACCGACTGGTGGGGCTACCAGGCGGGCGAGCAGCTGTCCAACGACGAACTGATCGCCGAGAAGTACGTGGGCATCCGCCCCGCGCCGGGCTACCCCGCATGCCCCGATCACCGGGTGAAGAAGCCGCTGTTTGCATTGCTGGGCACGGCCGACGTGGACATGGACATTACCGACAGCTACGCCATGACGCCCGCGGCCAGTGTGAGCGGCTTTTACTTCAGCCACCCCGAGAGCACCTACTTCAGCGTCGGCAAGATCGACGATGCGCAGGTGCAGGACATGGCCCAGCGCAGCGGAGTGCCCCTGGCCGAGGTGGAGCGCGCGCTTGCGCCGAATCTGGGGCTATAGCGCCTGGTCGGCGCAGGCCATGCCAAGATCGACCCATGAACCTGCGCCTGCTGACACACCACACTGCCCCCCTGCTGCTGGCGGCCTGGATGCCGCTGGCTGCCTGGGCGAACCCGTCCTGGCTGACGGCTGACGGGCGCCCCCTGCCGGCTGCGCATGAAGCGGTGCGCTGGCTCAACGAAGCCGCAGCCGATGGGCTGGAGCCGGCCGACTATGGCGCGCAGCACCTGAGTGATGCGCTGGCGGCCGCAGCCGCCCGCGGCCTGGATGCCGCCTCCGCCGTGGCGCTCGACCAGGAGCTGACGCAGGCCGTGGAGCGCTACCTGTATGAGCTGCACGGCGGGCGCATCGATCCGGCACGGCTCAACGAGCGCTACGACCACTCCCGCCGCCCCCAGCCCGACCTGCGCGCCGCGCTGCAGACCGCGCTGGCCGACGGCCAGATCCAGCAGGCGCGGGACGCGGCCATCCCTCGCGTGCCCATGTACCCGGCGCTGCGCGCACTGCTGGCGCAGTACCGCGCGATGGGCGCTCACCCTGCCTGGGCGCAGCCGCTGCCCGCGCTGCCGGGCCGCAAGCTCACGCCGGGCCAGCCCTGGGAGGGCCTGGGCGTGCTGGCCGAGCGGCTGGTGGCGTTGGGCGACCTGCCGCCGCAGCCCACGGGCGAGCCGCCCGCAGCGTCCGCGCCGGCGCAATACACCCCCGCATTGGTCGAGGCCGTCACGGCCTTCCAGCGCCGCCACGGGCTGGAGGCGGACGGGGTGCTGGGCGCGACCACGCTGGCGGCGCTGAATGTGCCCCCGGCCGCACGCGCCGAGCAGATCGCGCTGCAGATGGAGCGCCTGCGCTGGACGCCCGTGCTGCAGGGCCCGCGCATGATCGCCGTGAACGTGCCCGAATACCGCCTGCGCGCCTATGAGTACGCGGGTGGCAGGATCACGCTGCGCCTGTCCATGGCGGTCATCGTCGGCAAGGCGCTGGATACGCGCACGCCGCTGTTCGATGAGGACATGCAGTCCATCGAATTCAGTCCGTACTGGAACATCCCGCCGTCCATCGCCCGCGGCGAAACCGTGCCGCGCCTGCGCCGCGACCCGGGCTACCTGGCACGGCAGGGCATGGAGTTCGTCAGCGCGGTGGGAGTGAGCACCGACGCTACACCCGAGATGCTGGGCGCCGTGCTGGCAGGCCAGGCGCGCATACGCCAGCGCCCGGGGCCGCTGAACGCGCTGGGCGATATCAAGTTCGTGCTGCCCAACAACGACAACATCTACCTGCACCACACCTCGGCGCCCACGCTGTTCGGCCGCAGCCGGCGCGACCTGAGCCACGGCTGCGTGCGTGTCGAGGAGCCGGTGGCGCTCGCCCAGTTCGTGTTGCAGGACGATCCCACCTGGACCGTGGAGCGCATCCGTGCGGCCATGGCGCAGCCCAAGCCTGTGTTCGTACGGCTGCCGCATCCGGTGCCGGTCATCATCACGCACATCACCGTGGTGGTGCAGGACGGCCGTCCGCACTTCTATGGCGACCTGTACGGCCATGACCGCAAGCTCGCCAGCCTGCTGCGCCAGCATTCGGCAAAACCCTACGATGCGGTCCGCGCGGGTAGTGCTGCCGGGGTGATCGGTCCAAAATAGCGCGTTTTTTCGCTTTTTCGAGGTTTTTCGCGCATGGCTCCACCGCACAACCCCCACCGCCGTCTATTCCTGGGGCGCGGCGCCGCCGTCGCGCACGCCGCAGCGGCCGCGGTGCTGCTGCCCAAGGCGGCGTTGGCGTCGCTCAGCGAAGCGCAGGACCTTGCGCGGCGCCTGGCCTTCAACCACCTGCACACCCATGAGCGGCTGGCGCTGGTCTACGCCCAGGGCGAACAATTCGTTCCCGCGGCGCTGCCCACGCTCAACCACTTCCTGCGCGACCACTACAGCGGCGACGTCGGCGTGATGGACCCGGACCTGTTCCACCTGCTGCACCGCGTGCGACAGACGCTGCAGACGCAGCAGCCGTTCGAGGTGATCTCCGGCTACCGCAGCCCCCACACCAACGAGACGCTGCGCACCACGCGCGGCGGCGGTGTGGCGCGGCGCAGCCTGCACATGGACGGCAAGGCCATCGACGTGCGCCTGCCCGGCGTGTCCCTGAGCGACCTGCGCGACGCCGCCATCTCCCTGCGGGCGGGCGGCGTGGGCTACTACGCCCGGGAACAGTTCGTGCACATCGACACCGGACGTGTGCGCAGCTGGTAAGCCTCTGCGCCGCAAGAGAACCAAGGCCCCGCATGCGGGGCCTTTTTCATGTCTGAGGAAGGGCGCTAGCTACACCGGGTCGCCCGGCGCCGCCATCTCCAGCTGCATCATGATCATGTTGACCAGCGTGTGCACCGTGGGCCGGCCGGTCTCGATGACGTAGTGCGCGGCCTCGCGGTACAGCGGGTCCCGCGCGCGGTAGAGGTCGCGCAGGCGGGCCAGCGGGTCGTCCACCTGCAGCAGGGGGCGCGTGCGGTCGTGCTTGATGCGCTTGAAGATCTCGTCGGGCGAAGCGCGCAGGTACATCACATGGGGAAAGCCGCGGCGCAGCGTGGCGCGGTTGTCCTCGCGCAGCACGGCGCCGCCGCCGGTGGACAGCACCATGCCGCCGGGTTGGGCGGCCAGCTCGGCCAGCAGCGCAGCCTCGTGGTCGCGAAAGGCCGCTTCGCCATGCTGGTCGAAATAGTCGCGGATGCTGGTGCCCAGCCGCTGCTCCAGCCGCTGGTCCAGGTCCACGAAGGGAAGCCCCAGACGGCGGGCGAGCTGGCGGCCCACCGTGGATTTGCCCGAGCCCGGCATGCCGACCAGGGCGCAACGCGTTTGCATGCTTGTCTGTCGTGGTGAGTGAAGACTGGGAAGTGTAAGAGCGTCCACCTGGTCCGTGCGGCAGCCGGTGCGCAGCCGGCTATCGGCTTGCGCCGACAGGGGGCCGGGCCCGCACTGTTCACAATCGGGCCATGCCACTGTCCCTGCAGAGCCTCAAATCTATTGCCCAGCCACTGCTGCAGCGAGTGTTGCAGCCCATTGCGCCGCTGGTGCGCGCCGTGCAGATGTGGCTGGACGCCGACGGCCTGCGCATGAGCGCGGCGATGTCGTTCTACGGCATGCTGAGCCTGGCGCCGCTGTTGCTGTTGCTGGTGGGTGTGCTCGGGTGGTGGATCGACCAGGCCTACCTGGAGAGCAACCTCATCGCCCAGGTGCGCGGGGTGATGGGCGAGCGCGGCGCCGAGGTGGTGCGCCTGGCGCTGGCCAGCGCGCAGGAGCCGGCCGAGGGGCGCCTCGCGTCGGTGGCCGGCTTCGTGTTGCTGCTGTCCGGCGCGACGGGGGTGTTCGTGGAGCTGCAGAGCGCGCTGGAGCGGCTGTGGGCGCACGGCCAGCCCGCGCCCGAGCGCAAGGCGTGGTGGCGCATGGCCTCGCTGCGCCTGCGGGGCCTGGCCTATGTGCTGGCCATCGGCTTTCTGCTGCTGGTGTCGCTGGTGTTGTCCACGGCCATCAACGTGCTGGCCACCTGGGCCAGCGCGCGGCTGCCGTTCGGCTCGGGCACGCTGCTGCAGATCGTCAATGAGGCCGTGGCCTTCGCCGTGGCGGTGGCGCTGTTCTTGGGGCTGATGCGCATCGGCAGCGGCCCCAAGCCGCCCACGCATTGCCTGGTATTCGGCGCGGTGGTGGGCGCCACGCTGTTCACGGTGGGCAAGCAGTTGCTGGCGCTGTACCTGTCCACCGCGGCGGTGGTGTCGGCCTATGGCGCTGCGGGCTCGCTGGTGGTGCTGCTGATGTGGATCTACTTTTCGTCCGCGGTGCTGCTGTTCTCGGCCGCCAGCGCGCGGGCGCTGCACGAAACGCGTACCGCCGCCTCCGCGCCGGCGGGCCGTTGACCGCTGATTACGTCCGTTACGCCGCGCGCGGTTTTGTGAAGCAGGGCCGGCGTTAGCCTTGGCGCCGGTGCCGTGGCGGCTGCATGCGCAGCCCGCGGCTTTTCTTCTGGCAACCGAACGAGCACATGCATTCCACCTCTGCTTCCTCCGCCGCAGCCCCGTCCGCGGCTTCGCTCAAATGGCTGTGGGCCGCCGTGGGCGTGCTGGGCGTGAGTGTGCTGGCCCTGGGTGGCACGCTGCTGGCGCAGAACCTGCGCGGCGGTCCGCCTGCTGGCGACTCCGCGGCCAGCGGACCGGCTGCCACGCTGGCAGCCACCGCGCCGCGCACGCCCGAGGCGGAAGTGTTGAATGAAAAAGCGCCTCCAGCCCAGTCTCAGCAAGCGATGGCAGCTCTCGATTCAGGAGCAAATCCCGTAGCCCGGCGCGCAGCAGCGCCGCCTTCTCCACAGGCGTATCCACAGGACGACCCACAGACGTATGCACAGGGCTATCCACAGCCGGGGGTATCGCCCTCGCCAGTGCCAACCCAGCGCGGCGAACCGCTGCAGCGGGCCGTGGCGCAGCGCAGTGCGGCGCCGGTGTGTGCCACCTGCGGGCGGGTGGAGTCGGTGCGCGCTGTCGAGCAGGCCGCGCCGGCCACGGGCGTGGGCGCGGTGGCCGGCGGTGTGCTGGGGGGCGTGCTGGGCAACCAGATCGGCAAGGGATCGGGCCGCACCGCGGCCACGGTGCTGGGCGCCGTGGGCGGCGGCTACGTGGGCCACAAGGTGGAGCAGCGCGCCCGTACCACCACGGTCTACCAGATGCGCGTGCGCATGGATGACGGTTCGGTGCGCAACTTCACGCGCGCCCAGCCGCTGGCCGAGGGCACGGCCGTGCGCGTGCAGGGCAAGAGCCTGCGCGTGGACCCGGGGGCGGACGCCGACCGTGCGGGCGTGGAGCCGGTGCGCGTAGTGGACCGGGGCTATTGAGCGCAGGGGTTGCGTTTGACGAGCGCGGCCACGCAGGCGCTACAAAAATAAAAGCGGCCTGCGCTTGCGGGCAGGCCGTTTTGAAGGGGGATTGGCGTTGGATCGCCTGTGAGCAAGCGCCAATAGCTCCTATTTTGCTAGCAGACCGGCGCGGCCAGGGCCGCGTGCGTCACTTCTCCACGAAGGCGCGCTCGATCACGAAGTCGCCGGGGCGCGTGGTGTTGCCTTCCTCGAAGTCGCGCTTTTCCAGCAGTTCCTTGAGCGAGGCCAGCATCTCCGGGCTGCCGCAGAGCATCACGCGGTCTTCCAGCGGATTGAGTTCGGGCAGGCCCAGGTCGGCGGCCAGTTTGCCGCTGTCGATCAGGTCGGGGATGCGGCCCTGGTTGCGGAAGGGCTCGCGCGTGACCGTGGGGTAGTACTTGAGCTGCTTGGTGATCAGCTCGCCCAGGAACTCATGCTGGGGCAGTTCCTTGGTGATGTAGTCGTGGTAGGCCAGCTCGGCCACCTGGCGCACGCCGTGGATCAGGATCACCTGCTCGAACTTCTCGTACGTCTCGGGGTCGCGGATCACGCTCAGGAACGGCGCCAGGCCCGTGCCCGTGGACATCAGGTACAGCCGCTTGGCGGGCAGCAGGTAGTCGATGAGCAGCGTGCCCGTGGGCTTCTTGCCCACGATGATGGAGTCGCCCACCTGGATGTGCTGCAGGCGCGAGGTCAGCGGGCCGTCCGGCACCTTGATGGAGAGGAACTCCAGGTGCTCCTCGTAGTTGGCGCTGACGATGCTGTAGGCGCGCAGCAGCGGCTTGCCGTCCACCTTCAGGCCGATCATGGTGAAGTGGCCGTTGGAGAACCGCAGCGCCGGGTCGCGCGTGGTGGTGAAGGAGAACAGGCGGTCGGTCCAGTGGTGTACGGTCAGTACACGCTCTTCGTGAAATGCGCTCATGGATGGGTGCCAGAAAAATGAACGAAAACAGGGCGAACGGGAGCCGTGGGGGCAGGGCCGGTGGCGTTAGTGTCGCGGCTTTGATATGCGCTCTCGGCATAAGCCGACATTTGCGCTGTGTCCACGGCACCCGTCAAGCATCGCGTGCGGGCGTTGGCTGCCCCCTGCCATGCGGGCAAACCCGCACATTGTCGGGCAAACTCGTGGCAGCGGTACAGTTGCGTTGCCCGGAAGCTGACCTGTGGCAAAGGATTCGACCATGCACAAGCCCTTCACCCCCCTGCTCGCCCTGCTGTTTGCAGGTGGCGCCTATGCGCAGGGGGCCTACACGATCGGGGAGATCAACAGCTACAAGGCCCAGCCCGCCTTCCTGGAGCCCTACAAGAAGGGCATGGAACTGGCGGTCGAGCAGATCAATGCGGCCGGCGGCATCCAGGGCAAGCAACTGCGGCTGGTCACGCGCGACGACAACGCCACCCCCGGCGACGCGGTGCGCGCGGCCGAGGAACTGATCGCGCGCGAGAAGGTGGATGTGCTCATGGGCAGCTTTCTGTCGCACGTGGGC
>NZ_JBWZOR010000013.1:0-97558 GCF_056730635.1 Diaphorobacter sp. B2A2W2 | reverse complement strand
GCTGCGGCCGCTGGTCAGCAGCTGGGCGGACGGCGGGCCGCCGCCCTCGGGCACGTCGGCCATGTTGGCCGATCGGGCAAAGCGGATATCACCGGCGAGCAGGGGCATTCAAACCTCCATGAACCTGAAAAATGGGACGTACTTCGTGTCGGCCGTGTGCTCACCGTCTTCCAGCCGCCAGATGGGGGCGGCTTGGAATTCGGTGAGCATCACGGTGCGGGCAGTGCCGCGCAGCACGAGCTCAAACGTGGCGCCGGGGATGGCGGCCCAGGCCTGGAGCTGGTCGCACTGCGCTCGCGTGATCCAGGCGGCGGTGTCGCGGCCGTCCAGGGTGATCTGGCGGCCAGCCAAGCGCTTGCCGACGTGCACGTGCAGTGCGCCATTGGTGCCGGTGCGGGTCTCTGTGACCACGGGCGACCAGGCGTACTCATCGGTCCAGATGAGGCGCTCCGAAAGCGTGACCAACACGCCCGCGCGGGTGAGCGTGATCATTGAGCGACCCCCTTGCCTTCCGCGAGCTCGCGGATAATGGCGTCGCCGTCGAGTTGGCTCTGGCGATCGGCGTATTTCAGAGTACGCCGTTCACCCCGGATCGTTATGTTGGAGACATAGCTGGCGCCACTGCCGGACGCGCCGGACCCGCCACGTGATGCCGATGGCTGCGCGGGCACTGGGTTGGTTGAATTTGCGGGTGCCTGCTTTTTGGTGCGCTCGTAGTCCAGCATCTGCGCGGCTTCATGCTGTCCCGAGCTGTCGAACTTGTAGTACTCCGCCATTTTGCCGAGCGCACCCGCGAGCGTGGAGTACTTGCCGCCCCAGCGCTTCTGTGCCTCGGATGCGATATAGGGTACGGTTCCATCAGGCTGCACGAACTGCTCAGACAAGCGGGCTGCGAGCATCTCGTCGAGCCCCGCCTGCTTGAGGTAGTCAACGATAGTGGAACGTGTCCACATGAACTGCTGCTGCATGTTCCCCTGCTTATCCGATGTGAAGCCATCCTTGTTGCGAAAGCCCTCTCCCACGCGCTCGACACCCTCTGCCAGGCGCTCCAGAGTGCCCGCCTGTTTCACCAGCGAACCCGTCGCATCCTCTGTTTTGCGCTTCAACTCTCCTTGCGCATCGCCAAGCTGGCGCAGCCGACTAGCCGTTTCCTGGGCTATCTGGCCCTCCAGACGCTTGACTTCAGCAGCTTTGATGGCGGCGTCGATCTCCAGCTTCTTCACGCCGTTGTATTCGCCGCTGGCGATCAGCTCGGCCTTCTTGGCCTGGGCGGTCGCAATGGCGGCGTCGGCCTCAGCGCGCTTGGCCTGGGCTGACAGCTCAAGAAGCTGGATCTCCAGGCGGCGAATGTTCTCTTGTGCGCGCATCGCGCCGGTCTCATCGCCACGGGCGCGCGCCACTTCAAGGATCGTGCGTTGCTGCTCTATCGCCAACTGCACGCCTGCTGCCTGCACGTCCAGATCGGCGCGCTGGGCTCGCGCACGCGCGTCGATAGCCTTGAGTTGGTCTTGCACTGCGTCGCGGTACAGCAGCGCGGCCTTGCCGGCCTCGAGCTCGGCCTTGGTGACATCTTCAGTGGTGGCTTTGCCTGCAGCTTTGGCAGCTCGTACCTCTTCCATCTTTGCCTTGGCCTGCTCATAGGCGGCACGCAGTTCGTGCACGCGAGCGCTGTTGTCGCGCTGCGCCTCGGCTTCGGCCTGCGCCGCCACGGCCGACGCTTGTGCGGCACGCGCCTGGGCCATGGCTGCGCCAGCGTCGGCCTCCCGTAGGGCGATCTGCTGGTTCAGATCGTCCAGTTGCTTTTTCTTCTCGGGATTGCTGCGCAGCAGTTCCTCCCCGACCGCCATCAGTGCATCGCGCTCCGCCTTGAGTACGTTCACTTCTGTCTGGCGCTGCAGGGCGACGTTGGCCAGTTGCTGTGCCTGGGTGGCTGCAGCAGCCGCCTGGGCGGCACGCTGCTCGGTCTCGGTGCCCAGTGCCTGGGCCATCGTGACAGCCGCGGCACTTTCTGCGTTCTTCAGCGTGGCGACCTTATCGACCAGGGCTGCTTGGGACTCCAGCTCTTTGTGAACCAAAGCGTAGCTGGTGCGCAAGCCCTCCCACTGCACACTCGCGTTCTGCGCGGCCGCACCCGCTGATGCGGTTTTCTGGCCAACCTCCTGTTGCTTGTCGCCAGCGCGGCCTGCCGATGCAAAAAGGTCTGCATAGCTGTCGTCGATTTCCTGGAGCTTCTTGCTCAGGCGCTCCTGCGCAGCTTCGATGGTGTCATCGGTGAACGCCGCCTTGGTCATCTCCCAACCGGATTGCGCGATCGCCGCAGCCTTGGTGAGACCGGCAGCCAGCGCAATGCCGGCTTGCTCGACCACCTCGAACTCGGAGCGTAGGAACGTGCCGATCTCCCATCCCACCCACGCCGCACCAGCCAGCTTGCCAGCCGTCGCGAGGCCGGCGGCCATCTTTGCGCCAGCGGCCGTAGTCGAGGCCATCAGGGCAGTGGTCTCGGCCGCCGCGATCGAAAGCTGCGCCGTGTAGGCCTTGAGCGCACCGAGCGCTCGCACACCCCAAACGGCCACCATCACATCGCCCGCCACTATCGCCGCAGACACTACGGTGTCCAGGTTGTTGGACAGCTTGTCAATCAACGCCACGATCTTCTGGGTGCTCTGCGTGGCGCGGTTCTGCCAGCTTCATGGTCACCTTCACCTCGGTGACGCGGCGCACCTCACTGCGCGGCGGATGTCGGCCAGGTGGTCGCGGCGCAGCGCGGCGATGCCGTCATTGAGTGCGGTGACCTTTTCGGCCAGCAGCGCACGGGCCTTGGCATACACCTCGGCGTGCTTGTTGATGGATTCGATGGCGGTGGGCATAGGGGCTCCTTCTCGTGTGATCAGCACCGAAAGCCGCGGCTTTGGATGCGCTTGTGGTCATCGGCACCCGCACGGGCCGCAGGCGCCGGGCTGGTGGTCCAGGTGGGCGCGCGCATCACGTCGTACTGCGCGGGTGGCACGGCGCCTGCAAGACGCGGCGTCGGCTGTACCTTGCCGCGAGGGCGGCCGCGGCCAGGGAGTTGCTGGGTGTTCGGGTTCACGGCTGCTCGCCTTTCTTCGCTTGGATGGCTGCGCGCATGGCGCGTACGGTGGGGGACATGCCGGCGGGTGCCGGTGCGGTGGCGGGCCGCGGCGCGGCCGTGGTGCTGGCGGGAGACGTAGCGCCGGTCTGCAGCAACTGGCCCACCTGTGTGGGCGCATCGCTGGAGTGCGCGCGGCCTGCTTGGCGCAAGTCGGCTTCGCGCTGGTGTTCGGCCGCGGCCTCGTGCTTGTCGGCCATGCCGCTCAAGATGGCGTAGAGATAGCCGTGGCCCTTCATGGGCAGCTCCAGACGCCCTGTGGTGCGCGCGTCCAGCATCTGGTCTATCGCCTGAGCCCAGGCCGCGAGCGGCGCCGCCCAGTCCCGGCCTTTCCAGGTGATGGCCTGGCGCTCCAGGTCGGGTAGCAGCTGCAGGATCAGCTTGATCTTCTTGGCGGAGGTGAGGCGCTGCTTCGGAGGAGTGAACAGCCCCACGTATTGCAGGACTCGGGCGCCAAGGGGGATGCTGACGCTGGCCAGGCGGGCCAGGGCGCGCTGGTCCACCTCGTGGGAGAAGGCCACTGCCAGGTCGAACTCCGCGCCGCAGCTGGGGCAGGACAGGTCGCTCACATCAGGCCTTTCGCATGGAGCCAGCCGCTGGCCACAGCCAGAGAGGTGGCAATGGCGAGCAGCAGGGCCACCTCCACCAGCAGCACCAGCCAGCGGGGAATGCGGCCAGCGCGCGGCTGCTGCTCCACTGCGCCTGGCGCGAAGTAAAAGCCACCAGGTGGCAGCTGGTGGCCGCCTCTACGAAGGCAGCCGCCTCATGGGCCTCCACCACCAAGTCGCCATAGCTGGTGCTGATGGTGAAGCCGCGCTCCATGTCCGGGATCTGTTTGGACAGGGCACGAGAGCTGAATGCAGAGCTGGATTCGATGAAGAAAGAACTGCGCGAGCTGCAGGCAAAGCAGTAGCCCCCGCCACTGCGCAAGGAAGCCGTGTGGTGGCCGATAACGATTGTGGAAACAGGAGGAGACTTTGATCAACACGCTGTCCAAGGATGAGCCCCAGCAGTACGTTTGGGAAGCAACCCACCGCATTTACTACAACACAGAGCAGCCTGTCCCAATCAAAGAGGTGATCATTGCGCTGCAGGGACTGGAAGGGATTCTCCGGGTCCTGCCCAAGGCCGTGACGGCGCTTACTGGGATCGATGTTGCCGAAACGCAGTTTCTCGTTCAGAGTATCGAATCGGGTAGCCTACAAGAAGACTTCATCGTGAAGTTCTTTTTTGGTGACAAGGAGAAGTTCGATGAGTTCGCCGAGAAAATGGGAAAGAGCAAAGTGGTGAAAACTGCTGTCATCTCGGCCATCATTGCGGGCATCGTTGCCTATGGCGTTATTAAGGCCACTTCTCCTGGTACGGCTCCAAATATCACAGCAACAAACAGCGTCATCATTCAGGGTGGCGCAGGTTCTTTAAACATTACTCCTGAAGCCTTTGAGGCAGCCATGCGAGGCGCAGTTGGCGACAAAAAGGCAGTGGCCGAAAGCGCGCTGAAACTTATGGCCCCTGCTCGCTCGCAACCTGGTTCTTCGGTGTCTATCAGCCCGGTTGATGCTCCCAGCCTGGGGTTTGAGTTTCCCGCTAAGGCTGTGGCAGAAGTGCCAGCACGCATAGAGTTGGAATCCAACGAGCGCATTGAGGAGTACCAGAACACGCGACTCGCCATCAGGGCTACAAACCTCGACAGCAAGAAGAATGGCTGGGCAGGAAAGCTCGCGTTGCGTGAGGAGCGATTACCTATAGAACTGGATCCGTCGGTTTCAGAAGCGGATATTTTTGGACGGCAAGAGATCATGGTCGATGCGGCATTGGTGTACAAGGAGAAAGGCCGCTCACGTGAACTCAAGCCCGCACGCATCTATGTGAGACGCGTGATCGGGCCGGTAATTTCAAAGAACTAGCTCGCACAAACAATGGCGCGCAGCATTTACTGCTGATCGCGCGCGCACGGCATCCTGCCGTGCATGACTTCCCCTCACGTCCGCACAGGGCACCCCAGCGCAGGGGTGCCCCATGGATAACCGCATCGCCATAGCGGCTCTGGCGCTATCCGCCACCGGGCTGGTCTATATCGCCCAGCGCGAGGGCTACAGCGATCGCGCATACCCCGACCCCGTGCATGGCGCCACGGTGCCCACGGTGGGCTTCGGCTCCACGGCCGGCGTGAAGATGGGCGACAGCACCACGCCCGTGCGCGCGCTGGTGCGGTTGCGCGCCGACGCGAACGAATACGAGGTGGCCTTGAAGCGCTGCCTGGCTGTCCCGCTGCACCAGCGCGAATGGGACGCCTATGTAGGCCTGGCCTACAACGTAGGCGCACCCACGGTGTGCAAGAACAACGACCGCACCGGCCCCAGCACGCTGGTGCAACGCCTGCAGGCCGGTGACTACCCCGGCGCCTGTGACGCAATCTTGCTCTATGACCGCGCCGGGCCGGTGCGCCAGCCGCGGGACCGCTGCAGCCACCCTGACAACCGCACCTGCAGGGGCGTGTGGACCGATCGCAAACACCTGCGTGCCATGTGTCTGGGTGAACCCCTGGAGGCCACGCCATGAGCCTGCGCGTCATAGCTGCCGCGGTACTGACCCTGGCCGTAGTGCTGGGCGTGCGCGCTTGGAACGCGCACCTGATAGCCCTCGGCGACACCCAGGGTGCTGAGCGCGTGCGCGGGGAGTGGCACCTGGCTGAGACCAAGCGACGCGCCGAACAGATGGAAGCTGAGGCCGAAGCCGGGCGGCGCCGCACTCTGGCCGAGACCCTTGCTCGCGAGGATGAGCAGGCCAAGCAGATTCAAGCCGAAAGGATCGCCCGTGAACAAGCACAACGTGAGGGCGCTCTGCGCGCTGCTCTTGGCCGCGCTGACGCTCGCAACCGCAGCCTGCTCGACACCATCGCCGAGCTCAACGCGCAACTCGCCCCTGGTGGCAATGACATGCCCGGCGCCAGTCAGAGTGCCGACACCGCCGCCCTCGTTGATGCAGCCCGCACCGCCCGCGAGCTTCTTGGAAGCTGCAGCCGCCGATATGCAGCAGTGGCAGCAGAGGCTGACCGGCTCGGCACCCAAGTGAGCGGGTTGCAGGACTTTGTGCGCACCGTTGTTCCCAACGCCCAGGAGCCCTTTCCCCATGATCTTTGAGCTGACGATGACCAACGTCATCACGGTAGCCGCCTTGTTCATCGCGGCGCTGTGGGCACTGCTAAGGACATTCGCGTGTACCGCGATCTGCGCAGCGATGCGCACGTGGGCGGCTGCATCCGTCGGCGCAAGGCGGCGGTGAAGTCACTGGAGCGGCGCGTGCTGCGCGACAAGGCCAGCGCGCGCGCCACGCGCCTGGCCAACGACATTTTCAGCGGCCTGGACATGGACCGCCTGTGCAATGAGATTCTGGATGCCGTGCTGTTCGGCTGGCAACCGCTGGAGCTGGAGTGGGGCTGGACGGGCGGTGCGCTGGCGCCGCTGCAGGTGGTGGGCAAACCGGGCGAGTGGTTCATGTTCGACCAGGAGGCGCAGTTGCGCTTCAAGAGCCGTGCGCAACCGTTGACCGGGGAGGCGCTGCCGATCCGCAAATTTCTGCTGGCCAGGCAGGAGCCGAGCTATGCCAACCCCTACGGGTTCGCAGATCTGTCCATGTGCTTCTGGCCCACGGTGTTCAAGCGTGGCGGGCTGAAGTTCTGGGTGACCTTCACCGAGAAGTACGGCACGCCCTGGCTGGTGGCCAAAACGCCGCGTGGCACGCCGCAGCACCAGAACGATGAGCTACTGGACAAGCTGGAGTCGATGATCCAGGACGCGGTGGCGGTGATTCCAGACGATGCCAGCGTGGACACGCTGGAGGCCAGCGACCGCAGTGCGAGCGCGGAGATGTACAAGGAGCTGCTGATGTTCTGCCGCTCGGAGGTAGCGATCGCGCTGCTGGGGCAGAACCAGAGCACCGAGGCCAGCAGCACCCATGCCAGCGCTACGGCCGGTTTGGAAGTGGCCAGGGAGATCCGCGACGGCGACGCGCGCATGGTGGAGGCTACGCTGAACCAACTGCTGCGCTGGGTGGTGGATGTGAACGAAGGCACGGACGCCCCCGCGCCCAAGGTGGAGTTGTACGAGGAGGAGCAGGTCAACAAGGACCAGGCCGACCGGGACGAATCGCTCACGCGCTCGGGCGTCAGGCTCACGCGGCGCTACTGGATGCGCGCCTACAAGCTGGAGGAAGGCGACATCGAGGAGGCGCAGCAGCCCCCTGACGGTGCCATGGTTGCGTTTGCCGAGGCACCGCAGGCCGCCGAGGCAGCCCAGTCGGCGGGCGTGCAGTTGCTGGGCAAAGGCGCCGCGCCCGTGGTGACAGGATGGCTGGCGCAGGTGCGCGACCTGGTGCAGACGCATAGCGATCCGCAGGCTCTGCAGGATGCACTGCTGGATGCTTACAGCGATCTGCCCACCGCTGAGCTGACAGAGCTGATGTCCCTGGCCTTTGAGTTGGCCCACCTGCAGGGGCGCGACCAGGCCGAGCAGGAGGGCGGCCGTGCCTGATGCCAGCACCATAGACGGCGCGCGTCAGCAGTTTGCCGAGCAGATCGATTTCTTCCGACGCAAGCTGAATCTGCCCAGCGAGACCTGGCGCGATATTCAGCGTGCGGCACACGATCGCGCCTTCATGGTGGCGGGTGCCATGAAGGCCGATCTGCTGGCTGACCTGCGCCGCGCCGTTGACCAGGTCGTGCAGGGTGGCTCCCTCGGCGAGTTTCGCAAGCAGTTTGCGGATATCGTGGCCAAGCACGGCTGGACCGGCTGGACTGGCGAGGGCAGCGCGGCCGGCGAGGCGTGGCGCACGCGGGTGATTTACCAGACCAACATGGCCACGGCCTACGCGGCCGGGCGCCGCGCTCAGCTGTTGGACCCGGACTTGCTGCAGCGGCGCCCGTACTGGCGCTATGTGCACAACGACAGCGTCACCCACCCGCGACCGCACCACAAGCAGTGGGGCGACATGCGGCTGACGCTGCGCCACGATCATCCCTTCTGGGAGACCCACTTTCCGCCGAATGGCTGGGGGTGCAAGTGCCGCGTAGTGGCGGTGGCTAAGCCCGGTGAGGGCGATGCCAGCGCGCCGCCGGACGGCTGGGATGCCACCGACCCGCGCACCGGCACTGCGGTGGGCCTGGATGCAGGCTGGGACTATGCGCCTGGCGCGCGGGCCGATGACGAGCTGCGCAGCTTTGTTCAGGACAAGCTGGTCGACTATCCGCCGGCGATCAGCAAGGCGCTTTCCGCCGACGTGAACCGCACCATCGACACCGAGACGCTGGTGCCGGACTTCGTGCGTGAAGTACTCGCCAATCGCCAAAAGCGGGAGCCGCTGTGGCTGGGGTTCGCCGAACGTCCCGACTGGATTCAGGAGGCCACCGGCGTCAACGCGCAGGGATACACGGTGCTTCTGCCGGCTGATGCGCCACGGCATGTGCTGAGTTCTCACGGTTTTGACGGCTCGGGGCAGCGGCCGGCAGTACCGCAGGACTATGCGGTGCTGGAGGAGGTGCTGAACGACCCTGACGCATTGCGGGCCGGCGATCGCTCCAAGAAAGGCAACCCCACGTTGGTCGCCACCAAGGCGATTGACGGCGAGACGTTCAGGACGGTGTGGGAGGTGTTATCGGGCAAGCGCAACCGCTCGCTGCAGCTGCTGAGCCTGGTGATCAAGACACGGGCCCGCCAATGAAAAAGCCTTGTACCCCCGACCATTACGTCCAAGACGAGTCCGGCGTTAACTACCGGGGGCCGATGCTGCACAAGGCTGGACTGATTTTACGCAGGGAGGCACCATGCCGCAAATCATCGAACTGACCAACCGCAGCGGCCTGGACTACCTGCACGGCTTGGTTAAGCGCGGTCAGAACCTGCAGCCGCTGCTGAGGGAAATCGGTGAGGACCAGGCTGAGGTGACAAAGCAGCGGTTTTCTACCGCCACCGGGCCAGACGGCGAGGCCTGGGCACCCAACAGCGCGGTCACGCTGGCGAACTACGGTGCGCTGTTCGCCCGCAAGAAGGACGGATCGCTCACCAAGCGCAGCGAGCAGAAGCTAGCGAGCAAGAAGCCCGGCACCGGCGAGACCCGCATGCTGGCCACCACGATCAACTACCAGCCGCAGGGCGACGACGCGGTGAGCATCGGCAGTCCCATGGTCTATGCCAGCACCTTCCACTACGGCGCCAAGTCGGGGGAATTCGGCTTTGGCATGTACGCCACCCGCAATGGCAGCTTCCCGATCCCTTGGGGTGACATCCCCGCGCGGCCGTTTCTCGGGCTGTCGGCGGATGACCAGACCAACATCGCCCAGTTGGTCCGGGCGTACTTTCTGCAGGAATAGCGCCGATGGCGGGCGGCCTTGTGCCCCGCTGATCTTTCTACACCACCATGCAAAAAGCTACCGTCGGCCGCGTCGTTCATTTCTTTCCGGCCACAACCGATGCCCTGTACCGCAATGGCGAGCCGCTCGCAGCCACCATCGTGCGCGTCTGGTCCAATGACTGTGTCAACCTCGCGCTGTTCGATGGCGAAGCGAATCTGCACAAACGCACCTCGGTGCTGCTCTACCGGGAGGACTATGTACGCCCCGAAGGCGGATACGCTTCTTGGCCTGTCAGAGAAAGCGTGACGCCTGAGACTAAGCTGGATTCGTCCACTGGGGAGCTCCCGCTACCGCTATTCAAAACTGCAACGTTGGCGATCAGCGATGAGATGGTCGGCCGTTTCCTCTCTTGGCCACTGCCGGATGACTTTTCTCCGGACTGCGGCATCACTTTCACCCGCTCGCCCCATGCAGGCATGTCCCCAACGGGCACCAACCTGCTGCACTTCGGTCAGGCCAAGGCGATGCTGGAACACTGCATCAACGGGCCCTCGGCATCGCCTGAACAACCAGCTGCCAGCATGGATCAGGCGACCGAGCAGCGCATCCGAGAGGCCGGCGCTGATGTTGCACCTCGCGTTTCCGCGCAAGAGATCGACGCTCTGTGTGACGACCTGGTGATCCACACGCACCACTTTCCTGGGACCACCACCACGGTCGCAGTGGCCATGCTCCCCGACGGTTTCGTGGTGGCCACCGGCCACTCAGCCTGCATCAGCCCCACGAACTTCAAGCGCCACATCGGTGAGCAGATTGCTTCGGACAACGCACGGGCAGCCGCTCGCGCCAAGCTGTGGGAGTTGGAAGGCTACGTTCTGCGGTCCTCGCTGGTGAGCGCCTTTGCGAGCGCGGCGGCGGTATCATGAACACGGCGGATTGATCCACGCATGCAAAAGCAAAAGGGCGCCAAAACGGCGCCCTTTTTCATCCCTGCCCATAGTTTCGCGTTAGGAAAGAGATTTTCATTAGGCCATCCCGTTTCTTCCCTAGTCCGCCCCGATCTTCCCGATTTATCGCGCCTCCCACTCTTCCTTTATCTCACTCCCGTTCAACAGGGAAAAAGCGCGGTGACGGACAATGGCGCCTGCCCCGACGCACAAAAGTGTGCCGCGGGCGCGCCGCGCGCATCATCCCAGATTCGCACCTGCCCGGCTTTGTTCAGCACCGCATTCCCGTGTCCCACCACCGCCCCATCCGTCCCGAAGACCGCCACCAGTTCGACGCCCTCATCGACGCGCGCTCGCCCGCCGAATACGCCGAGGACCACATCCCCGGCGCGATCAACTGCCCGGTGCTGAACGACGAGGAGCGCGCCATCGTCGGCACCATCTACGTGCAGCAAAGCGCCTTCGAGGCGCGCCGCGTGGGCGGGGCCATGGTGGCGGCCAACCTGGCGCACCACCTGCGCACGCATTTCGCCGACAAGCCTGCGCACTGGCGCCCGCTGGTCTACTGCTGGCGCGGCGGCATGCGCAGCGGCTCCATGGTGCAGTGGATGCGCCTGGTGGGCTGGGACGCGCAGCAGCTCGCCGGCGGCTACAAGTCCTTTCGCCGCCATGTGATGACGCAGATCGAGACCCTGGTGCCGCAGCTGGAGCTGCGCGTGCTGGTGGGCGCCACCGGCAGTGCCAAGACGCGCGTGCTGCAGCAGCTGGCCGGCATGGGCGCGCAGGTGCTGGACCTGGAGCACTACGCCCGCCACAAGGGCTCACTGCTCGGCGCGCTGCCGGGCGTGCCCCAGCCATCGCAGAAAAATTTCGAGACACAGATCGCCACCGCACTGGAGGCGCTGGACCTGTCCCGCCCCGTGTATGTGGAGGGTGAGAGCGCGCGCATCGGCCGCCTCACGGTGCCGGTGCCGCTGGTGCAACGCCTGCGCGCCGCCGCGTGCATCGAGATCGAAGCCACGCCCGAAGAGCGCCTGGCCTACCTGCTGCGCGACTACGCTTACCTGGGCGACGACCCCGATGCACTGGCCAAGCGCCTGGGCACGCTCACCGAGCTGCAGGGCAAGGAAGTCGTGCAGCGCTGGCAAGCCTGGGCCCGGGCGGGGGAGCTGTCCGCGCTGTTCGCCGAGCTGATGCTGCTGCACTACGACCCGCATTACGGACGCTCGCAGGCGCGCAACTTCACGCACTGGGAGACACGCCAGCGCGTGGGCGCGCCGGACCTGTCGCCCGAGGGCATCGCCGGTGTGGCGCAGGCCGTGCTGGCGCTGGAATAGTTCGGCGTCAAATCAGGCTGTAGCGCTTTATGGATAAGCGCAAATAGCTATCATTTTTGAAACCCTCTCGCGCAGATGAAATCCCGGCGATTCGTGCGGGAACACGCCGCCTTCGGCTAGGCTCAAACCCACCTCATTCCTCAAGGACTCCTTTGTGAAACTGAAGATGGCCCCGAACTCGGGCTTCGCAATCCTGCTGCGCTCGCCCTGGTGGGTGAGCTTTGCCATCGCCGCCGCCATCGTGCTCGTCTGCGGCGCGCTGCTGCCGAGGGACATCGCCCCGTTCGCCGCCATGGGCGCGCTGCCGATCGGCGTGATCGGCTGCATCGCCGCGTGGCGCCAGTGGCGCGCCCCCAGCGCCGCGCGCGTTCAGGGTGCCCTGCAGGCCGCTGCCGCCATGCCGTGGAAGGATTTCGCCAACACGCTGGAGCGCGCATGGCGCACCGAGGGGCACGAGGTGCAACGCCTGACCGGCCTGCACGCGGACTTGCGCATCACGCGGGGCGACCGCGCGGTGCTGGTGGCCGCACGCCGCTGGAAGGCCGCCACCCATGGTGTGGAACCCCTGCGTGAACTGCACGCCCAAGCGCAGCAGCAAGGCGCGCAGGCCGTGTACGTGGCGCTGACCGGCACCGTGAGCGAGACCGCACGCAGCTTTGCGCGCGAACATGGCGTGGTGCTGCTGGAGGGCGATGCCCTGGCTGCCCTGCTGCTCAAGGCCACGCCCGCAGGTTAAAAAAACGCAACCCAAGCCGCGTGGCTCCATGACCCACTCCCCTGCCCCTGCGCACACCGGCCTGGTGCTGATGGGCGGCGGTGCGCGCGCCGCCTACCAGGTGGGCGTGCTGCAGGCGATTGCCGACCTGCGGCTGGCTTGCGGCGAGCGGCGCGGGCCGGGGCCATTCGGCATCCTCACCGGCACCTCGGCCGGCGCCATCAACGCGGCGGCCCTGGCCTGTGGCGCGGACCAGTTCGACCGCACGGTGCGGCGCCTGGCGCGCGTGTGGACCCAGTTCCATGCCCGACAGGTGTACCGCGCCGACTCCCTGAGCGTGATGCGCAGCGGCGCGCGCTGGCTCACGCTGCTGTCGCTGGGCTGGGCTCTCACCCGCTGGAGCCGCATGCGCCCGCACTCGCTGCTGGACAACGCGCCGCTCGCGCAGCTGCTGGACCAGTTGGTGCCGCTGGCGCGCGTGCCGCGGCTGATCCGCGCGGGCCATCTGCGCGCCCTGGCGGTGACCGCGTCCAGCTACAGCTCGGGCCAGCACGTGGCGTTCTTTGACGCCGGAGACGCCCAGGAGCCCTGGGTACGCTCATTGCGCAAATCCGCGCGCGGCCCCATCACGCGCAATCACCTGCTGGCCTCGTCGGCCATTCCGTTCATGTTCCCGGCAGCGCCACTGGCCATCGACGGGCACACCGAATACTTCGGCGACGGCTCCATGCGCCAGACCGCGCCGCTGGCGCCCGCCATCCACCTGGGTGCGCAGCGCCTGCTGGTGGTGGGCACCAGCCGCACCTATGAGCCGCCGCGCCCCTGCATGGCTGGCACGCAGCAGCCCTACCCGGCGCTGGCCCAGGTGGCGGGCCACACGCTGTCCAACATCTTTCTGGATGCGCTGTCGGTGGATATCGAGCGCGCTCAGCGCATCAACCAGACGCTGGCGCTGATTCCGCCCGAGGCCCGCAGCCACAGCCCGCTGCGGCCGCTGGAGCTGCTGGTGTTCGCCCCCTCGCGCAACCTGGACGAGATGGCGGCGCGGCATGTGTGCGATCTGCCGGGGACCATTCGCACCCTGCTCAGCGCGCTGGGCGTGCGCGCCGACCGGCCTGACGCGGGCACCGGCGCGCTGGCCAGCTACTTGCTGTTCGAACGCGGCTACACGCGCGAGCTCATGGCGCTGGGCCACGGGGACGCACTGGCGCGGCGCAGCGAGATCTGCGCCTTCTTCGGCTGGCAGGACCACGGCAATCCCGTGCGGGCGCCGCGGAACTGACACGCCCTAAAATCGAGGGTTGCGCCTCGAAACCCGAGGCGACTGGAGAGCCGCCCCCGATGACCGCACGCAAGATCTTCGTCACCACCGCCCTGCCGTATGCCAACGGCAATTTCCACATCGGCCACATCATGGAGTACATCCAGGCCGACACCTGGGTGCGCGCGCAGCGCATGCAGGGCAACGCGGTCAATTTCGTCGGCGCGGACGACGCCCATGGCGCGCCCATCATGATTGCCGCCGAGAAGGCGGGTAAGACGCCCCAGCAGTTCGTGGCCGACATCGCCGCCGGACGCAAGCAATACCTGGATGGCTTTCACATCGCCTTCGACAACTGGAGCAACACCGACAGCCCGGAGAACCACGAGCTGTCCCAGCAGATCTACCTGGACCTGAAGGCCGCCGGCTTCATTGAGACGCGCACCATCGAGCAGTTCTTCGACCCGGAGAAGAACATGTTCCTGCCCGACCGCTTCATCAAGGGCGAGTGCCCGCGCTGCCATGCCAAGGACCAGTACGGCGACAACTGCGAGGTCTGCAGCTCGGTCTACGCGCCCACCGACCTGATCAACCCCTACTCGGCGCTGTCGGGCGCCAAGCCGGTGCTCAAGACCTCCGAGCACTTCTTCTTCAAGCTCTCCGACCCACGCGCGGTGGAGTTCCTGACCGAGTGGACGCAGAACGGCCAGCATGTGCAGCCCGAGGTGGCCGCCAAGATCAAGGAATGGTTCGGCACGCGCACTAATCCCGACGGCACGACCAGCGAAGGTCTGGACGACTGGGACATCTCCCGCGACGCCCCCTATTTCGGCATCGAGATCCCCGATGCGCCGGGCAAGTACTTCTACGTGTGGCTGGACGCCCCCGTGGGCTACCTGGCCTCGCTCAAGAACCTCTTGAACAAGCGCGGCGAGGACTACGACGCCTACATGGCCGACCCGCAGCTGGAGCAGTACCACTTCATCGGCAAGGACATCATCACCTTCCACACGCTGTTCTGGCCCGCCATGCTGAAGTTCAGCGGCCGCAAGACGCCCACGAAGATCTGCGTGCACGGCTTCATGACCGTGAACAACGGCGAGAAGATGAGCAAAAGCCGCGGCACGGGGTTGGACCCGCTCAAGTACCTGGCCCTGGGCATGAACCCCGAGTGGCTGCGCTACTACCTGGGCGCCAAGCTCAACGGCAAGAACGAAGACATCGACTTCAATCCCGAAGACTTCATGGCCCGCGTGAATTCCGACCTGATCGGCAAGTACGTGAACATCGCCAGCCGTGCCGCGGGCTTCATCTTCAAGCGCTTCGGCGGCAAGCTGGGCGAAGTCAGCGCCGATGGCCAGGCGCTGCTGGCGCAGCTGCGCGAGCAGGCCGGTCCCATCGTTGCGGCCTACGAGGCGCGCGACACGGCCCGCGCCGTGCGCGAGACCATGCTGCTGTGCGACCGCGTGAACAGCTACGTGGACGCCAACAAGCCCTGGGAGCTGGCCAAGCAGGAGGGCATGGAGGCGCGCCTGCAGGACGTCTGCACCACCTGCATCGAGGCCTTCCGCATCCTGACGATCTACCTCAAGCCCATCCTGCCGCAGGTGGCGGCCGAGGTGGCGCGCTTTCTCATCGTGCCGCCCGAGCAGTTTGCCGAAGTGGCCCAGCCCCTGGGCGCCGGCCACCAGATCGGCCAGTACCAGCACCTGATGCAGCGCGTGACGCAGGAGCAACTGGACGCGCTGTTCGAGCCGCCGGCTCCCGCAGTCGAAAAGGTCATCCCTGGCGGAGAGGAAATCGCCCCGACGATCACCATCGACGACTTCGCCAAGGTGGACCTGCGCATCGCGAAGATCGTGAAATGCGAGGCCGTGGAAGGCTCCACCAAGCTGCTGCGCCTGACACTGGATGTGGGCGAAGGGCAGACACGCAACGTCTTCAGCGGCATCGCCAGCATGTACAAGCCCGAGGACCTGCAGGGCAAGCTCACGGTGATGGTGGCCAATCTGGCGCCGCGCAAGATGAAGTTCGGCCTGAGCGAGGGCATGGTGCTGGCCGCCAGCCACGCCGACGAGAAGGCGCACCCCGGCATCTTCGTACTGGAGCCCTTCCCCGGCGCGCAGCCGGGCATGCGCATCCACTGATGGCCCGCCCCGGGCGATCACGCCAGCCCCTGCGCCTTGCGGCTGCAGGGGTTTTTTTGTGCGCCTTGCTTTCGGGGTGCACGGTGGTGGCGGTGGGTGCAGCCGCCGTCAGTGTCACGGCGACCGCCGTGGGGCTGGCGGCCGACGCCGCCGTGGGCACGGCCAAGGTTGTCGGTAAAGGCGTGGGCAAGGCCTATGACGCGATGACCGAAGACGAAGAAGACCACAGCGGCATCACCATCCGCTACCGCGAAGGCGGCGCACCGCAGCCGCTGCCGGATGCCCCGCCGCAGGAGCAGGCGGCACCCACGCCTGAGGCGCTGCCGTAGCCGCTGCGCGCGTTGCCTGGCGGCACCCGCCACAGGACGTACGCATGGTCACGCCGAGGGTTCGCCCGGTGGCCGCGCGGCCTGCCGCCACTGCCCCGGTGTGCAGCCTGTCCAGCGGCGAAAGGCCCGGTTGAACACGCTGGGCTCCGCGAACCCCAGCGACTGGCTGATCTCGCCCAGCGGGCGGTCCGCCTGCGCCAGCGCGTGCAGTGCGGCCTGGTGCCGCGCCGCGTCCAGTACGGCGGTGTAGCTCAAGCCCAGCGCCTGCATGCGTCGCGCCAGGGTGCGCTCGCTCAGTCCCAGCGCTGCCGCGGCCTGGGCGCGCTCGGGGGCCTTGCCTTGCAGCGGCGCTTGCAATTGATCGGCCATCCATGCGTGCAGCGCCTGTGCAAGGTCGGCCGGCGCTGACAGTGCCGCCAGCCGTGTCGTCGCATGTTCGCGGTGCAGGCGCGCGAGCTGCTCGTCGGCCTGGGGCAGCGGCGCGTCCAGCAGCGCGTTGTCCAGCAGCACGCCGCTGAAGGCCTGCTCGAATTCCACGGCGCAGCCGAAGGCCTCGCGGTAGCCCGCCAGCGGCCCGATGCGTGCCTGGCTGAACTGCACCTGCCGCGGACGCACCACCTGTCCCGTGACCCAGCGCGCAAACGCCACGACCGCGGCCAGCACCGCCTCGATCTGGTGCGGGCTGAATGCCAGCGCGCCCTGGCGCGGGTGGTACACCACCCAGCTGGCGGTTTCGCCCGCAATCATCTGGAAACGCCCGCCGTCGCTGATGAGGCGCTGGTACTGCTGGACCGCGGCAATGGCCGCGCGCAGGCTGGGCGCGGACTGCAGCAGGTAGCTCACCACATTGAAACTGCCCGGCCCCACCTGTGCCCCCACCTTGAGGCCAAAACCCGAATCCTGCGTGCAGTGCACGGCCGCGCGCCACAGCCGCGTGATGTGGTCAATGGGCCAGCGCTCGTGCGCCAGCTCGGCCGGTGCGATGCCCGCCCGCGCCAGCAGGCGCTCGCGCGCCACGCCCGCGCGCTCGGCGGCGGCCAGCACGGTGTTCACCCAACTCATCGAAACGCTGGCCTGCAAGGTCAATTTCTATGGCCTCCAAAGTCTATGCCGCGCCATGATATGCCGCTATCTTGGCCGGCAGTGCGCCACACAGAGCGCGCAAGGAGACAGCCGCATGGCAACCCAACATTCCGACACCGTCGTCATTGGTGGCGGTCTGGCCGGCATAGTGGCCGCGCTGGAGCTGCTGCGCGCGGGCCAGCGCGTCACGCTGGTGGACCGCGACACGCCCGAACGCTTCGGCGGCCTGGCGCTGTGGGCCTTCGGCGGCATGGCCCTGGTGGGCACGCCGCTGCAGGCAAAGATGAAGATCCCCGACACGCCCGAGCGTGCGCTGGCCGACTGGCTGCGCTTTGGCGAGCTGGACGCTGACGACCACTGGCCCCACGCCTGGGCGCGCTACTACGTGGAGCATTCGCGCGCGCAGGTGCACGACTGGCTGCTGCAGGAGGGCGTGAAGTTCATGCCCGCGGTGAACTGGGTGGAACGCGGCCTGCAGGGCGAGGGCAACAGCCTGCCGCGTTACCACATCGTCTGGGGCACCTCACGCGAACTCACGCGGTGCCTGATCGCGGCGCTGCGCCGCGCGGGCGAAGGCGGCAGGCTCACGCTGCTGCACGGCCACCGCGTCACGGCACTGGACCACCAGGGTGGACGGATCTCCGGCGCCGTGGCGGTGAACGAAGCCACGGGCGAGGAAGTACGCCTGCACGCCCCCGTGGTGGTGCTGGCCGTGGGCGGCATCAACGGCGGGCACGAGGAGACCCGCGCCAACTGGCCCCAGGGCCGGCCGCGCCCCGCCACCATGCTCAACGGCGCGCACCCGTTCGCAGATGGCAAATTGCACCGCCACGCCGCCCGCCTGGGCGCGCAGATCACGCACGCGGGCGAGATGTGGAACTACGCCGCCGGCTTTCCGCACCCGTTTCCGCATTTCGACGGGCATGGCCTGTCGGCCATTCCCTGCAAGTCGGCGCTGTGGCTGAACCACCGGGGCGAGCGCATCGGCCCCGCGCCGCTGGTCACCGGCTTCGACACGCACTGGCTGTGCCAGCGTGTGGCCGCGCAGGAAAAGCCCTGGACCTGGCACCTGCTCAACTGGCGCATCGCGGCCAAGGAGTTCGCCATCTCCGGCGCCGAGCACAACCAGCGCATCCGCGACAGGCAATTCCCGCAGTTCCTCAAGGAAACGCTGCTGGGCAACCACCGCCTGGTGCGCCAGATGCAGCGGCAAAGCCCGCAATTCCTGGTGGACGACACCCTGGCCGGGCTGGCCGCGAAGATGAACGCACTCACCGCCTCGCTCGATGTGGCGCCTGAGGTACTGCAGGCCACGGCCGACGCCTTCGACGCCAACTTTGCCCACGGCGCCAAGCTGCACAACGACGACCAGATCCGCCGCATCCTGCACGCGCGCCAGTGGGGCCCCGACCGGCTGCGCACCTGCGCGCCCGCACCGCTGCAAAAGCCCGGCGCGGGGCCGTTCATCGCCATCCAGATGCAGCTCATCACGCGCAAGAGCCTGGGCGGGCTGCAAACGGACCTGCACAGCCGCGCGCTCGACGGCGCAGGCCAGCCCATCGACGGGCTGTACTGCGTGGGCGAGGCGGCAGGTTTTGGCGGCGGCGGTGCGAACGGCAAGCGCTCGCTGGAAGGCACCTTTTTGCCCGGCTGCATCCTCACCGCACGCGCAGCGGCGCGCGCCATCACCGGGAGGGCCGGCGCATGAGGGGCTACCCCGCATCGGTCGCCGACTGGCGCCACCGGGCCGCGCAGCGCCTGCCGCGCTTCCTGTTCGACTACATCGACGGCGGCGCCAGCGACGAGCGCACGCTGGCGGCCAATGTGGACGACTTCGCCGCCCTGCGCCTGCGCCAGCGCGTGCTGGTGGACGTGGCGCAGGTGGACACGCGCGCCACCCTGGCCGGCCAGCCCTGCGCGCTGCCGCTGGCGCTGGCACCCATCGGCCTGGCGGGCATGGCCGCGCGCCGGGGCGAGGCGCAGGCCGCGCGCGCGGCGCACGCCGCGGGCGTGCCGTTCACGCTCTCCACCGTGGGCATCTGCCCCATCTCCGAGGTGGCGGCCGCCGCCGGTACGCCGCCCTGGTTCCAGCTCTACATGCTGCGCGACCGCGGCGCCGTGCGCGCGCTGCTGGACGGTGCCTGGGCCGCCGGCTGTCGCACGCTGGTCTTCACGGTCGATCTGCCACTGCCCGGCATGCGCCTGCGCGACATCCGCCACGGCATGGCCGCGAGTGGCGCGCGCCCGGCGCTCATCCGCGCCGCACAGGTGCTGGCGCGCCCCGGCTGGGTGCGGGACGTGGCGCTGCGCGGCAAGCCGCTGCGCTTTGGCAACCTGACCGCGCAGGTGCCCGGCGCGCGCGACCTGAACGCCTTCAAGGCCTGGGTGGACGCGCAGTTCGACCCGGGAGTGACGTGGAAGGACATCGAATGGCTGCGCAGCCAGTGGAAGGGCCGCCTGCTGCTCAAGGGCATTCTGGACGTGCAGGACGCCCAGGCCGCCGTGCAGGTGGGCGCGGACGGCATCGTCGTCTCCAACCACGGCGGGCGCCAGCTCGACAGCGTGGCCTCCACCGCCGCCAAGCTGCCCGCCATCGCCCAGGCCGTGGGCGCGCAGACCGAGGTGCTGGTGGACGGCGGCGTGCGCAGCGGCGTGGATGTGTTCAAGGCCCTGGCGCTGGGCGCGCGCGGCGTGCTCATCGGCCGCCCCTGGGTGTGGGCGCTGGCGGCGCAGGGCGAGGCGGGCGTGCGCACCCTGCTGGCCCAGTGGCAGCGCGAGCTGCTGCTGGCAATGACGCTGGCGGGCGTGACGCGCGTGGCCGACATCGGCCCCCAGCACCTCGACACGGATTGATAACAAAAAAACGGCTCCAGCGCTTACCCATCAAGCGCTAGCAGCTATGAATAAAGAAGCAAGGAGATTCCCATGAACGGCGCACAAGCCCTGCTCAAGACCCTGGCCGATGCCGGCATCGAGGTCTGCTTCACCAACCCCGGCACGAGCGAGATGCACTTCGTCGCCGCGCTGGACAGCGAGCCGCGCATGCGCGCCGTGCTGGCGCTGTTCGAGGGCGTGGCCACCGGCGCGGCCGACGGCTACGCACGCATGGCGGACAAGCCCGCCGCCACGCTGCTGCACCTGGGCTGCGGCCTGGGCAACGGCCTGGCCAACCTGCACAACGCACGCAAGGGCAAGGTGCCGGTGGTCAACATCGTGGGCGACCACGCCACGTACCACACGCAGTACGACGCGCAGCTGCAGTCCGACATCGAGACCGTGGCGCGCAACGTCTCGCCCGGCTTCGTGCGCACCGCGCAAAGCACTGCGGACCTGTGCCAGGACGCGGCAGATGCCATTGCTGCCGCGCGCGGCCTGCCGGGCCAGGTGGCCACGCTGGTCCTGCCGGCCGACGTGTCGTGGGGCGAGGGCGGCCAGCCCTGCCCGCCCCCGGCGTTGCCCGCACCCGCCGCCGCCAGCGACGAAGCCGTGCAGGCCCTCGCTCAGACCCTCATGCAGGCCATCCGCTCGGGCGAAAAGACCATCGTGCTGCTGGGCGGCCACGCGCTGCGCGAGGGTGCGCTGCGCAGCGCCGCGCGCATTGCGGCCCACAGCGGCGTGCAGTTGCTCGCCGAGGTGTTTCCCACCCGCATGGAGCGCGGCGTGGGCCTGCCCGCCGTGGAGCGCGTGGCCTACCTGGCCGAGCTGGCAGGCGTGCAACTGGCGGGCGCGCGGCACCTGGTGCTGGTCGATGCGAAGTCGCCCGTCTCGTTCTTCGCCTACCCCGGCAAGGCCAGCGACCTGGTGCCGGCGGGCTGCACGGTGCACACCCTGTGCAGCCCGGCGCAGGACGCGGCAGCGAGCCTGGACAAGCTGGCCGCCGCGCTGGGCGCCAGCGCCACGCAACCGCCCCTGGCCCCGGCGCAGCGCCCCGGCCGCCCGCGCGGGCCGCTCACCGCGCCCAAAGTGTGCAAGGCCGTGGGCCACCTGCTGCCCGAGAACGCCATCCTCATCGACGAGGCCATCACCTCCGGCCTGATGCTGGGCGTGATGACCGCAGGCTGCCCGCGCCACGACCTGATCACGCTGACCGGCGGGGCCATCGGCCAGGGCCTGCCCAATGCCGTGGGCGCGGCCATCGCCTGCCCCGAGCGCCCGGTGATCGCACTGATCGGCGACGGCACGGCGATGTACACCCTCCAGGCGCTGTGGAGCATGGCGCGTGAGAACCTGCATGCGGTGTCCGTGATCTTCAACAACGCCAGCTACTCGGTGCTGAACGTGGAGCTGGAGCGCGTGGGCGCTGAGCAAGCGGGCCCCAAGGCCAAGTCGCAGCTCGACCTGAAGGGCCCGGTACTTAACTTCGCCCAGCTCGCGCAGGGCATGGGCGTGCATGCGGTGCGCGCCAGCACGGCCGAGGACTTCTGCCAGGCGCTGGAATACGCGCTGGCGCACCCCGGGCCGCACCTGATCGAGGCGCTGGTGCCCGAGTCGCTCGCCGGCCCGAAGCGCAAGGTGCTGCCCTGGCTGCTGCGCGCCCTGCCCAGCCTGCCGCCGCAGGTGGCGCGCGCGCTCAAGCGCAAGATCGCGCCGTGAGGCGGCCGAGAGCCCCACGCAAGAAAGCCCCGCACCGCGGGGCTTTCTTTATATGAATGATTTTGGCCTCTAGCGCTTTCCAGACAAGCGCGAGCAGCTCACTTTTTCATATCAACGGCATCAACCGCCCTGGTAGCGTCCCGGCCGGTGGCTGACCCACAGGAACACGCACATCACCACCGTGGCGAGCACCGACCAGGCCACGCGCTGCCATGGCACCACGCACAGCGCCAGCAGCACCACGCAGCAGTCGATGGCCAACTGCACCTTGCCAGCCCGGATGCCGTGGCGCTGCTGCGCGTAGAGCGACACGATGGTCGCGCCGCCCAGGCTGGACTGGTGGCGCGCCAGGAACAGCACGCCCGTGCCCATCAGCAACCCTCCGGCCACCGCAGCGAACGCCGGGTGCAGGTAGTCGATGTGGAACACGTTCGGCGCCAGCACCATCACCAGCGACAGCATGGCCACGCAGACGAAGGTCTTGAGCGTGAAGGCGCGCCCCAGGTGGCGCCAGGCAAACCAGTAGAACGGCAGGTTGATGAGGAAGTACACCGCACCGAACGACCAGCCCGTGGCGTAGTGCAGCACGAACGCCAGCCCCGCCGTGCTGCCCGTGAGCAGCCCGGCCTGGGCGTACATGAGCATGGCCAGCCCGACGAACAGCGAGCCGGCGAACAGCGCCTGGGCGTCCTCGAACGGGCCGTGGCGCAGGGTGGCGTTGGAAGAGGGAACGTGCGCCGCGCCAGCGGGCGCGAGTGCGGAAAGAGACGATTGGGCGTGCAAAGTGTGTGCGGTGCGGCTGGCCATGGTGTGGTTCCTGAGCATCCTGCGGGTCGGCGCTGGTGGCGCCGGGGCGCAATCATCTCATGGAAAACCCTAGGTCTGCTGGACGCCAGCGCGCCGCCCCTCGCCGCCCGCGCATTCAGGGCGGCTTCAGGAGGCGGCTCAGGATCGGCTCAAGGGCCGTCGTGCAGCTTCTCGGTGCTGGCCGCACGCAGCACGCGCCCGTCGGCGCCGAACACCACGGTGAACAGCTTCTCCTGCGCGGGAGCGTCGGTCCAGTGCCAGTCCCACTCGGTCTCCTGCTTGAGCTCGTAGGTCACCTGCTTGCCGGGCTTGCCCAGCAGGCGGCGCACCTGCTCCTGCGTCATGCCGGGCTGCACCTTGGCGAAGTGGTGCGGCGCCAGCACCTGGCGCAGCGCGCTCATCTTGCCGTCGGTGCCGATGGTGATCATGTAGTTGCGCCGCCCGGCCGGCTGGCGGTTGTACTCCAGGGTGCGCGAGCCGTCGGCCTCCTGCCAGACCTGCTCGGGCTCGCCAAAGCGCGCGCGTACGTCCTGCTCGGTGGAGACGCCCTCTTCCAGCTCGCGGATGCGCTGCTCGTCGCAGCCCGCCAGCAGGGTGAGCACGGCCAGCAGGGAGGCGCCCGCGCCCTTGAGCCAGTGGTGAAAAGCCATCGGTAGGTCCATCCTCATGGTGATCGGCCGCCCGGTCGCGGCGCACAGGCTGCACTGTAGAGCGTCCACGGGCCTGCCGCACGGGCCGTCACCCAGGGGCCGGGGCTAAAATGCGCGGTTACCAAGAGGCTCACGCACCGCACCATGTCCTTCTTTCGCCGCCCCGACTACGAATCCGACACCACCCAGTTCATCAAGCAGCTCAAGGCCCAGAAGCCCGAGCTGGATGCCCAGCAGCAGGCCGGCCGCGCCCTGCTGTGGGACAAGCAGGTGGACCACGATGCCTGGCAGGACTACAACGCCGGGCGCATCCCCCAGCAGCCCTACGTGTACCAGTCGCGCTCCTGAGCGCGCCACACATCAAATCAGGCTCCAGCGCCCATGCAGCAAGCGCTGGCAGCTATTGAATAAATAGTAAGCTCCATGGCCGCCCCGCGTCTCGCCGCGACTGCCGACGACGGTGCGCCGCCGGCCTCTGGCGACGGCCTGCCGCAGGTGGTGGACCAGGTGGCGCTGGCGCGCCTGTATGGCGAGCCCCTGTTCGCGCTGCCGCAGGACCTGTACATCCCGCCCGACGCGCTGGAGGTGTTCCTGGAGGCCTTCGAAGGCCCGCTGGATCTGCTGCTGTACCTGATCCGCAAGCAGAACTTCAACATCCTGGACATCCCCATGCTGGATGTCACGCGCCAGTACCTGGGCTACGTGGAGGAGATCCGCAGCCGCAACCTGGAGCTGGCGGCCGAGTACCTGCTGATGGCGGCGATGCTCATCGAGATCAAGTCGCGCATGCTGCTGCCGCCCAAGAAGCAGGAAGGCAGCGCCGAGCCCGAGGACCCGCGCGCCGAACTGGTACGCCGCCTGCTGGAGTACGAGCAGATCAAGCTGGCCGCCATGCGCCTGAACCAGGTGCCGCAGTACGGCCGCGACTTCCTCCGCGCGCAGGTCACCATCGAGCAGAGCCTGCAGCCGCGCTTTCCGGACGTGAGCCTGACCGACCTGCAGGAAGCCTGGCGCGACATCTTGAAGCGCGCCAAGCTGGTGCAGCACCACAAGATCACGCGCGAGGAACTCTCGGTGCGCGAATACATGAGCCATGTGCTCAAGGCGCTGCAGGGCCGGCGCTTCGTGGAATTCGAGGAACTGTTCCAGCCCGAGAAGGGCGGCACCGTGCTCGTGGTGACCTTCATCGCCCTGCTGGAGCTGGCCAAGGAAACCCTCATCGAGATCACCCAGGCCGAGGCGTTCGCACCCATCTACGTGCGCCTGGCCTATACGCCTGTCTGATCGCCCCCATCCCCCTCGCCACGGCCGGGTGGCTGCGGCGCACATTGCCATGACCTCACACGACTTCGACGTACTCATCGTAGGCAGCGGCCTCGCGGGGCTGACCGCCGCGCTGCAGCTGGCGCCCACCCACCGCGTGGCCGTCCTCACCAAGCGCCAACTGGCCGACGGCGCCAGCGGCTGGGCCCAAGGCGGCATCGCCGCGGTGCTGGCGGAGGGCGACAGCTTCGAGTCGCACGTGCAGGACACGCTGGTGGCCGGCGCCGGCCTGTGCGACCTGGCGGCCACACGCTTCGTGGTGGAGAACGCGCCACAGGCCATCCGCTGGCTGCAGGGCCTGGGCGTGCCGTTCTCGCAGGAAGAGGGCGCCCTGCACCTCACGCGCGAAGGCGGCCACAGCGCGCGGCGCATCGTGCACGCCACCGACGCCACGGGCGCGGCCGTGCAGCGCACGCTGATCGACGTGGTGCGCGCCACGCCCGGCATCACGCTGTTCGAACACCACACCCTGGTGGACCTGATCACCAGCGCCAAGCTGGGACTGGCTGGCGCGCAGCGCTGCCTGGGCCTGTACGCGCTGGACGAGGCCACCGACGAGGTGCTCACCTTTCGCGCGCCGCACACCATCCTGGCCACGGGCGGCGCGGGCAAGGTGTACCTGTACACCACCAACCCCGACACGGCCACGGGCGACGGCATTGCCGCGGCCTGGCGCGCGGGCTGCCGCGTGTCCAACCTGGAGTTCATCCAGTTCCACCCCACGTGCCTGTACCACCCGCATGTCAAAAGCTTCCTCATCACCGAGGCCGTGCGTGGCGAGGGCGGGCAACTCAAGCTGCCGCCGCAGGCCGGCGGCACGCGCTTCATGCCCCAGCACGACGCGCGCGCCGAGCTGGCGCCGCGCGACATCGTGGCGCGCGCCATCGACTTCGAGATGAAAAAGCACGGCCTGGACTGCGTGCATCTGGACATCTCGCATCAAAGCCCCGCGTTCCTGCAGGAGCACTTTCCCACCATCCTCGCGCGCTGCGCAGAGCTGGGCATCGACATCACGCGCGAGCCCATCCCCGTGGTGCCCGCCGCGCACTACACCTGCGGCGGCGTGCTGACCGACCTGGCGGGCCGCACCGACCTGCACGGCCTCTTCGCCATTGGCGAGACCGCCTGCACCGGCCTGCACGGCGCCAACCGCCTGGCCAGCAACTCGCTGCTGGAATGCATGGTGTTCGCGCGCGCCGCGGCCGCGCACATCCAGCAGGCGCAGCGCGCGGACCTGCCCGCGCTGCCCGCGTGGGACGACAGCCGCGTGACCGACGCCGACGAGTGCGTGGTCATCTCCCACAACTGGGACGAGCTGCGCCGCTTCATGTGGGATTACGTGGGCATCGTGCGAACCACCAAGCGGCTGGAGCGCGCGGCGCACCGCATCGCGCTGCTGCAGGGCGAGATCCAGGAGTTCTATGCCAACTTCCACGTCACGCGCGACCTGCTGGAACTGCGCAACCTGGTGCAGGTGGCCGACCTGATCGTGAAAAGCGCGCAGATGCGCCATGAAAGCCGCGGCCTGCACTTCAGCCGCGACTGGCCCGACGTGGCCGCCCCCGCCGCGCCCACCATCCTGGTGCCGCCCGCACGCTGACCCCTTTTCACAATCCAAGGAGATTCCATGTACCGCACCCTGCTCAAGTCCAAGATCCACCGCGTGAAGACCACGCACTGCGAGTTGCACTACGAAGGCTCGTGCGCCATCGACGAAGACCTGCTGGAGGCCGCCAACATCTGCGAGAACGAACAGGTGCACATCTGGAACGTGGACAACGGCGAACGCTTCGTCACCTACGCCATCAAGGGCCAGCGCGGCAGCGGCATGATCTCGGTGAACGGATCGGCCGCGCGCCGCGCCTGCGTGGGCGACCTGCTCATCATCGCGGCCTTCGCCCAAGTGGCAGAAGCCGACGTGGCCGCACACCAGCCGCAACTGGTGTTCGTGAACGACCAGAACCGCCAAGTGGAATTGCGCCACCACGTACCCACGCAGGCACTTTGATCCATCACCCCTCCACTCCCAGGAACACACCATGCCCCATCTGACCATCGAATACTCCAGCAACCTGCCCGGCTATCCCGAGGCCCAGGCACTGGCCGATCTCAACGCGTCCCTGTGCGCCAGCCCCGAGATCCTGGACGAAGCCGACCTCAAGTCGCGCTTCGTGCGCACCAGCGGCAGCTTCCAGATCGGCACGCAGCCCGCCAACCGCGCGTTCGTGCATGCGCAGCTGCGCCTGCTGTCCGGCCGCAGCCCCGAAGCCAAGAAAGACCTGGCGGGTCGCATCGCCGAGGTGTTGCGCCGCCACACCCCGCACCCTGCGGGCGTGCTGGTACAGCTCAGCGTGGAGATCGTGGACATGGACCGGCCGAGCTACGTGAAGGAACGCCTGTAAGCACCTGGGAATCCGGAATGTAAAAAAGAAACCGCTGTGCTCTGAGAGTCACAGCGGTTGGGGTGCCTGCCCGGCCCGGCCGTTCCTCACCGGGAGAACGCCGCCGAGGCACGGCGCACGGCATGTGCAGGCTGCTTACGCACGCACCCGCGCTGCCTCCGTGCGCACGTCCCCACTACCCGGCCAGTCCCTGCGGTGGGGCCGAGCCTATGGAACAAACAACTTCGCGCAATCCTGCACCAAGTGGGAAATCCGGCGGGTTCAGCAGGTTCAGCGGGTTCAGCGGGTTTTGCCGTAAACGCCGATATGCGCGGGTGCGGAACCACCGCCTTAGCAGGGGGGCCCCGCTTAAGGCGCCCCGTCCAACGTCGCGTCCAGCCACCCGCGCAGGCTGTTGATGAAGGCCCAGCCCTGCACGCGCGGCAGATCCTGCAAGCGCACCACGGCTTCCACCATGCGTCCCTCACGCAGGGCGACGGCGCGGCCCACGCCGGGCAGCAGGCCGCAGGCCAGCGGCGGCGTGACCCAGCGACTGTCCAGCAGCAACGCCAGGTTGCCGAAGGTGCCCTCGGTGATCTCACCCGCCGCGTTGTAGAGCACGGTGTCGAACACACCGCCGCCCGCCGCGGGTGCGAAATCGGCGTAGTGCGCGCGACGCGTGGTCTTGTGCCGCGTGAATTCGCTGTGCGCCTCGGTGAAGGGGCGATCGGCCAGTGCCAGCCGCACGGGCATGGGCGTCGCGGCCAACGCGAAGGCTTCGGCGCGCGGCACGCCGTGTGCGTTCAGCAGCAGGCGCACACGCCAGTCGCCCTGCGCATGGGAAGCGGCCAGTGCATCCAGGCAGGCCTGCACGCGCGCGGCATTCCAGGGATAGCCAAAGTGCACGGCGGCGGCCTGCATGCGCGCCAGGTGCTCCGCGCGGTGGCGCAGCACGCCGGCACGCAGCCCCAGCGTTTCCAACAGGTCGAACGGCGCGCTGGCGCGATCCACAAAGGCGCGCTTGGCCGCCCACTCGCCCCACTCGGCCGCCGGGTCGGCGCCCCAGACGATGCCGCTGCCGATGCCGCAGCGCGCGTGGCCGCCCCGCAGCTCCACGGTACGGATAGGGACGTTGAAGGTGGCGGCGATGGCGCCCGCGCCCGCCGCCGGATCGGGCCGCACCACGCCCACCGCGCCGCAGTACACGCCGCGCGGGCCGGTCTCCAGCGCGGCAATCGCGCGCATGGCCTCCACCTTGGGCGCACCCGTGACCGAACCGCAGGGAAACAGCGCGCCGAACACGTCGGCCAGCCGCGTGCCGGTGCGCGTGCGCGCCACCACGTCGGAGGTCATCTGCCAGACGGTGGGCAACTGCTCGGTGTGGAACAGCGCCGGCACGCGCACGCTGTGCGGCGCGGCGATGCGCGAGAGGTCGTTGCGCAGCAGATCCACGATCATCACGTTCTCGGCGCGTTCCTTGGGGCTGCTGCGCAGCGCCGCGGCCTGCGCCGCATCGGCCTCGGGCGTGGCGCCGCGCGCGGCCGTGCCCTTCATGGGACGGGTGAGGATGCCGCCCGCGCCCGTGGGCCCGGAGCGCCAATCGAAGAACAGCTCGGGCGACACCGACAGCACCTGCGTGCCTACGCCGTCGTCAAGGTGCGCCGCGTAACCGCCGGGCTGCGCGCGGCGCAAAGCCGCGAACAGTGCCTGCGCGTCGCCTTGCCACGTGCCCATGAGCGGTGCGGTGTAGTTGACCTGGTAGTAGCGCCCCGCTGCGATGCCCTGCTGGATCTGCGTCAGCGCTGCATCGAATGCGGCGCGTGGCAGCGCCTGCGTCCAGTCGATGGTCGCCGTTCCCGCGGCCTCGTGCGCGGGCCAGGGCGCGGGGGCGTCGTACACCGCGAACCAGGCGAGCGCGGGCGCGCCCTCCCCTTGCGCCTCGGCATGCACCGCCAATGCCGGGTCGAACGCGGGCGCGGCCTCGTAGCGCACCCAGCCCACGCACCAGCGGCCGGCGCGGGCCGCAGCTTCCACCGCATGCAACACACCCATCACTTCTTGCAGACGTGCAGCCACCAGCACCTGGCACGGCGACGCGAAGGCGTGGCGCAGGCGCGGCGCGGCGGCGTCGCGCGGATCGGCAAAATCGATCAGCGATGTGGTGGGCATCAAAACAGGCCGTAGCGCTTATCCATCAAGCGCAAACAGCTACTCAATTTATAGCAACCAAACACCCCGTCAGGCCGCCCCGAAATGCGGCACCAGCGCACCCGCGGGCTGCCCGCTCTTGAGCGCCGCGGTGAAGGCCAGCATGCGGTCGATAGGTTGGCGCGCGCGCGGGATCAGCGCGGGATCCACATGGATGGCGTTGGCGCCGGTCTCCAGCACGCGCGCCACGTCAGCCAGCCCGTTCATGGCCATCCAGGGGCAATGCGCGCAGCTCTTACAGGTGGCGCTGTTGCCGGCAGTGGGGGCCTCGTGGAAGGTCTTGCCGGGGTTGAGCCTGCGCAGCTTGTGCATCATGCCGTTGTCGGTGGCGACGATGAACTCGCGCGCGTCCATTTCACGCGCAGCCTGGAGGATGGCGGACGTCGAACCCACGGCGTCGGCCAGGGCCACGACCTCGGGCGGGCTCTCGGGGTGCACGAGCACCTTGGCTTGCGGGTGTTCCTTCTTGAGCAAATCCAGCTCCAGCGCCTTGAACTCGTCGTGCACGATGCATGCACCGTTCCAGAACACCATGTCGGCGCCCGTTTCGCGCTCGATGTAGGCGCCCAGGTGGCGGTCGGGGGCCCACAGGATCTTGTGGCCCGCATCCTTGAGCGCACGCACGATGTCCAGCGCGCAGCTGGACGTGACCAGCCAGTCGGCACGCGCCTTCACGGCGGCGCTGGTGTTGGCGTAGACCACCACCGTGCGGTCGGGGTGCTGGTCGCAGAAAGCACTGAACTCGTCGATGGGGCAGCCCAGGTCCAGCGAGCAGGTCGCGTCCAGGTCGGGCATGAGCACGGTCTTCTCGGGACTGAGGATCTTGGCCGTCTCGCCCATGAAGCGCACGCCGCTCACCACCAGTGTCTGCGCCGCGTGGTCGCGGCCGAAGCGCGCCATCTCCAGCGAATCGCTGACGATGCCGCCGGTTTCCTCGGCCAGGTCCTGCAGGTCCGGGTGCACGTAGTAGTGCGACACCATCACCGCGTTCTTCTCTTTCAGCAGGCGGCGGATCCTGTCCTTGAGCGCGGCACGCTCGGCGGGCGATAACTCGGGCGGCACACGCGCCCAGGCGTGCTTGGTGGAGCAGGTGGCGCCGTCCGCGCCCGCGAGGGGCTGTTCGTACTCGACGTCCTTGATGGCGGTCGTATTCATGGCAATGCTCTCGCCGCCGGGGCGCGACGGCTTCACGAGGGGGAAACGATTGTCGCGCCTTGGAAGACGCTACGCCGCGTCAGGCCAATTCCTGCAGGCGCATGGAGAAATCCGTGGCCTTCACATCCTTGGTCAGCGTGCCGATGGAGATGCGGTCCACGCCCGTCTCGGCCAGCGCACGCAGGCCTTCCAGCGTGACGCCGCCCGAGATCTCCAGGATGGCGCCCCCGCCCGCATGCGCCGCGTTGATGCGCACGGCCTCGCGCAACTGTGCCAGCGGCATGTTGTCCAGCAGCACCATCGTCGCGCCCGCATCGAGCGCCTCCTGCAGCTGCGCCAGCGTTTCCACCTCGATCTCGATGAATGCAGCCTGCGCAGCCACCGCCTGGGCGGCCCGCAGCACCGCCGTCACGCCGCCCGCGGCAGCGATGTGGTTTTCCTTGATGAGCACGGCATCGTGCAGGCCGATGCGATGGTTGGTGCCACCGCCCGTGCGCACGGCGTACTTCTGCGCCAGGCGCAGGCCCGGCAGTGTCTTGCGCGTGTCCACGATGTGGGCGCGGGTGCCGGCCACGGCATCCACATAGGTGCGCGTCTTGGTGGCCACGGCCGACAGCAGCTGCAGGAAGTTGAGCGCCGTGCGCTCGGCGCTCAGCAGCGCGCGCGCCTGGCCTTCGATCTCCAATACCACCTGGTCGGTGGCGCAGCGCGCGCCCTCGGCCACATGCCAGGTCAGCTTCACACCGGGGTCCAGCGCACGCAGCGCGGCCTCGACCCAAGGAGCGCCGCAGATCACGGCGGCTTCACGCGCCAGGATGCGCGCACGCACGCGGCGCGCGGGGTCGATCAGGCCGGCCGTCAGGTCGCCGCTGCCCACGTCTTCCAGCAGGGCGCGGTCCACATCGGCACGGGCCAGCGCCGCGAGTGCGTCGGCGCCAAACAAGTCTCTCGTCGTCATGGGGCGAGCATAGCCGCATCGCATAGACTCGCCGCACTTTTGCAACCCGACGGATCCCAAGCGCCATGACCGACTCCCCCACCGCCGGCACGCCCTATGGCACGCTGCCGCCCGCGTCGCCGCTGCCCCAGAGGCGCCCCGTGAGCCTGCCCCGCCTGGCGCAGATGCGCGAGGCGGGCGAGAAGATCACCATGCTCACCGCTTACGACGCCACCTTCGCAGCCGTGGCCGACGCCGCGGGCGTGGAGTGCATCCTGGTGGGCGATTCGCTGGGCATGGTCTGCCAGGGCCTGCCCAGCACCGTGGGCGTGACGCTGGAGCACATGGCCTACCACACGGCCAGCGTGGCACGCGGCCTGCACCGCGTACAGGGCACGGCCTGGCTGATCGCCGACCTGCCCTACGGCAGCTATGCCGAGAGCCGCGAGCAAGCGCTGCGCAGTGCCTGCCAGCTCATGCAGGCGGGCGCCCACATGGTCAAGCTCGAAGGCGGCGGCTGGACCGCGCCCACGGTGCAGTTCCTTGTGGAGCGCGGCGTGCCAGTGTGCGCCCACCTGGGCCTCACCCCTCAGACGGTGCACGCCCTGGGCGGCTACCGTGTGCAGGGCAAGGGCGACCAGGCCGCCCAGCAGCTGCGCCGCCAGGCACTGGAGCTGCAGGACGCCGGCGCCGCCATGCTGGTGCTGGAGATGGTGCCGACTCCCCTGGCACGCGACCTCACGCAGGCCCTGCCACGCTGCCACACCATCGGCATCGGCGCGGGCAGCGGCACGGCCGGCCAGGTGCTGGTGATGCACGACATGCTGGGCATCAACCTGGGCAAGAACCCGAAGTTCGTGCACGACTTCATGCGGGACGCGGGCAGCGTGCGCGGCGCCATCGAGGCCTATGTGCAGGCCGTCAAGCAAGGGCGCTTTCCCGACGACGCACTGCACGCCTGGAACTGACCAAACACCTTCACCCATGATCACCGTCCGCACCATTCCCGAACTGCGCGCCGCCATCGCCGCGCATCCCGGCACAGGCCGCCCCGGCAAGGGCCGCCCCGCCTTCGTGCCCACCATGGGCAATCTGCACGACGGCCACATCGCCCTGGTGCGCCAGGCCCGGCCGCTGGGCGACGTGCTGGTCGCCAGCATTTTTGTGAACCGCCTGCAATTCCTCCCGCACGAGGACTTCGACAGCTACCCCCGCACCTGGGAGGCCGATTGCGCCAAGCTGGAGGCCGCGGGCTGCGACATCGTCTTCGCGCCGCGCGAGAGCGATCTCTACCCCGAGCCCCAGACCTTCAAGCTGCAGCCCGACCCGCAACTGGCCGACATCCTGGAAGGGCATTTCCGCCCAGGCTTCTTCACGGGCGTGTGCACCGTGGTCATGAAGCTGTTTTCCGCAGTGTTCTTCGCCAGCGGCGGCGGCACGGCCGTGTTCGGCAAGAAGGACTACCAGCAGCTCATGGTGATCCGCCGCATGGTGCAGCAGTTCGCGCTGCCCGTAGAGGTGGTGGCAGGCGAGACGGCCCGCGCCGACGATGGGTTGGCCCTGAGCTCACGCAACGGCTACCTGAGCACCGCCGAGCGCGTCCAGGCCGTGCAACTGTCCGCGGCGCTGCGCGCGCTGGCCCAGGCGGCGCAGGCACCCGGCGCCCCCCCGCTGGCCGCCCTGGAACAACAGGCCCTGCAGACCCTGGCGCAGCAAGGTTGGGCGCCCGACTACCTCACTGTGCGCCAGCGCCACAATCTTCAGCCCCCCGCTGCAGGCGCAGCCGCCGGTACGCTGGTGGCGCTGGGCGCGGCACGCTTGGGCAGCACGCGGCTGATCGACAACCTGGAGTTCTGAGACCGCGCGCGGCGGCAGTCCGTGCGTAGGCGCACTCGCACAAGCACAGGACCGCGATGACCTACGCGGCGTGGCAGCCTGGACGGACATCGGGGCGTCTGGCCCATCGCTAAGGTGAAGGCATGTTTCAACCATCCCTATAGGAGGCGTACATGCCGATCATTCTTTGGCTTCTGGGTGTCCCGCTGAGTATCGTTTTGCTGCTGATGCTGTTCGGTGTCGTGTGACCCAAGCACCCTGAACCGCGCACGACAAAAAGCGGCCTGCGGGCCGCTTTTTGCTGTTCACGGGAGATGTGTGCGCATCAATGGCGCTCGACGGTAGGCTCGCGCTCCATGAGCCGGGCCACCGCCTCGGCAGCGCGCAATTCACCGTCGAGCAGCGCCACGACGCACTCCGCAATGGGCATCTCAACGCCCAGCGCACGCGCGCGCTGCACCACGGTGCGGGCGCTGTACACCCCCTCAGCCACATGGCCCAGCGACTCCACCGCCTGTGCCAAGGTCCGCCCCTCGGCCAGCAACAACCCCACGCGGCGGTTGCGCGACAGGTCGCCCGTAGCGGTCAACACCAGATCCCCCAGGCCCGACAGGCCCATGAAGGTCTCGGGCCGCGCACCCAGAGCAAGGCCTAAGCGGGTCATTTCCGCCAGGCCGCGGGTAATCAATGCCGCACGCGAATTCAGCCCCAGTTGCAGCCCGTCGCACAGTCCGGTGGCAATCGCTAATACGTTCTTGACCGCACCGCCGACTTCCACGCCTACGATGTCCTCGCTGGCGTATACGCGCAATGCGGGCCCGTGGAAGGCTTGCACCAGCGCATCGCGCACCGTGGCACGGGGGCTGGCGGCCACCATGGCCGTGGGTTGGGCGGTGGCGACCTCCTGGGCGAAGCTGGGGCCGCTGAACACACCACTGTGCAGCCGCGGTGCGACCTGCGCGCACACTTCATGCGCCATCAGCCCCGTGCCGGCCTCGAAGCCCTTGCACAGCCACGCGATGGGCGCCGCACAGCCGTCCAGCCGTTCCAGCATGCCGCGCAGCGCCGCCATGGGCGTGCCGACGACGACGAGGTCGGCGTCCGCGGCCAGCGCAGCCATGTCACCCGATGCCACGTGCAGGCCGGGCGGGAACGCAAGGCCGGGCAGGTAGCGCTGGTTCTGCCGCTTCGCCTGCATGGCCTGCGCCTGCTGTGCGTCACGGGCCCACAGCTGCACCTCATGGCAGGCTGCGTGCGCAGCCGCGCTTATGGCCAGGGCAGTGCCCCAGGCGCCTGCGCCAAGGACTACTATTTTCATAGCTACTCGCGCTTATCAGGCGGGCGCTAGAGCCTTAAATGGCTCTAACACCCGTTACGACCAAGAAGCCGTTTACTGGGCTGTGCTGGTGGCAGCCTCGGCGGCTGCGGCCTGTTGCTGCTCGTACATGGCCTGGAAGTTGATCTCGGCCAGGTGCACGGGCGGAAAGCCCGCACGCGTCACGGTGTCGGCCACGTTGCCGCGCAAGTAGGGGTAGATGATCTGGGGGCAGGCAATGCCGATGATGGCGCCCATCTGGTCCTCGGGCACGTTGCGGATCTCGAAGATGCCGGCCTGCTTGGCCTCCACCAGGAACACGGTCTTGTCCTTGATCTTGGTCTGCACGGTGGCGGTCACGGCCACCTCGAAGATGCCTTCGACCACGGGTGTGGCCTCGACCCCCAGCTGGATGTCCACGCTGGGCTGCTCCTGCTCCAGCAGGATCGCGGGCGAATTGGGCTGCTCCAGCGACAGGTCCTTCAGGTACACGCGCTGAATCTGGAACACGGGGGTTTCTTCGGCCATGGTGGTCTCGGTCTTTCGGTCAAAACAAAGCCCGCCCGGGAGAGGCTCCCGCAGCGGGCAACATGGGGCGCATTATGCAACGCGCCAATGGCGGCAAAGGCTCAGGCGCCCAGCAGCGGCACCAGGCCGCCACGGCTGTCCAAGGCCACGAGGTCGTCATGTCCGCCGACGTGGGTGTCACCAATGAAGATCTGCGGGACGGTGCGCCGGCCGGTGATCTCCATCATGTGCTGGCGCGCGGCGGGGTCGGTGTCCACGCGGATTTCCTCGATCTGCTCCACACCCTTCAGCTTCAGCAACTGCTTGGCGCGGATGCAGTAGGGGCACACGGCGGTGGTGTACATCTTCACGGCTTGCATGGGACGGCGACCTTTCTGCGTAACGAACAATGCTGGTAGATGCGGGCGCCTCAGGCCTTTTCAACCGGCAGGTTGGCCTCGCGCCAAGCGGCCAGGCCGCCGGCCAGCGCCTGCGCCTTCTCGTAGCCCAGGCCCTTGGCGATGCCTGCAGCCCGCGAGGCGCGGGCGCCCTTGGCACAGACGAGGATGATGGGCACGGCCTTGTTCTTGGCCACCTGCGGCAGGCGCTCCTGCAACTGCCCCAGCGGGATGTTCTTGGCGCCACCCACATGGCCCGCGGCGAACTCCTCAGGCTCGCACACGTCGATCACCACCGCCTTCTCACGGTTGATGAGCTGTACGGCCTGCGCCGTGCCCAGGGTACCGGCCCCGGCCCCCTTGAGGGCAGGCAGCAACAGCATGACGCCCGAGGCCAGCGCGAGGAAGATCAAATACCAATTGTCGAGAACGAAATTCACGGGGTTCCTTGGGGTATGCAAACCGCGCAATTCTAGAATGTCGGGTTTTTGACCTGAAGCCCCAAGGGACACCATGCACAAACTCGTTCTGATCCGCCACGGCGAATCCACGTGGAATCTGGAAAACCGCTTCACCGGCTGGACCGATGTGGATCTGACCCCCACGGGCATCGAGCAGGCCAAGAATGCCGGCCGCCTGCTCAAGGCCGAGGGCTACGAGTTTGACCTGGCCTACACCAGTGTGCTCAAGCGCGCCACGCGCACGCTGTGGCACTGCCTGGACGAGATGGACCGCACCTGGCTGCCCGTGGAGCACAGTTGGCGCCTGAACGAGCGCCACTACGGCGCTCTGCAGGGCCTGAACAAGGCCGACATGGCCAAGCAGTATGGCGACGCGCAAGTGCTGGTCTGGCGCCGCAGCTACGACACCCCCCCGCCAGCCCTGGAAACGACCGACCCGCGCAGCGAACGCGGCGATCTGCGTTATGCCGGACTGCAGGCCGGAGAAGTGCCCCTGACCGAATGCCTGAAGGACACGGTGGCGCGCGTGCTGCCCTATTGGAACGGATCCATCGCGCCGGCCATCCGCTCGGGCAAGCGTGTGCTGATCGCCGCGCACGGCAACTCCATCCGTGCGTTGGTCAAATACCTGGACAACATTTCCGACCAGGACATCGTTGGCCTGAACATTCCCAACGGCATTCCGCTGGTGTACGAGCTGGACGCGGACCTCAAGCCGCTGCGCCACTACTACCTGGGCGACGCCGAGGCCGCCGCCAAGGCCGCAGCCGCGGTGGCATCGCAAGGCAAGGCCTGAGCCGCCGCCTTCTGGAAAGCGTAGCGCGGTCTTGCTTGAAAAATAGGCAGATCCTGAAGGAACTGCCCAGGCCGCAGCCCTTCCAAGGTGTATATTGAATCGGTAGAGGTGTTCTATGGGCCACAAACTCAAAATTGCTGGATGGATATCGGTGGGCGTGGTGGCCGGAGCGCTCACGACCGTCTCGCTGCAGACCGTGGCACGCGGCGCCATGACCCCGCTGCCGCTGGAGGAAATCCAGCAGCTCTCGGCCGTGTTCGGCCTGATCAAGACCGACTATGTAGAGCCGGTCGATGACCGCAAGCTCATCACCGATGCCATCGGTGGCATGGTCGCCAGCCTCGACCCGCATTCGCAGTACTTCGACAAGAAGTCGTTCAAGGAATTCCGCGAAGGCACCACCGGCCGGTTTGTGGGCGTGGGCATCGAAATCACCCAGGAAGACGGCCTGATCAAGATCGTCTCGCCCATCGAGGGCTCCCCCGCCGACCGCGCGGGGCTCAAGACCAACGACCTCATCACGAAAATCGACGATACGGCCGTGAAGGGCCTGTCCCTCAACGACGCGGTCAAGCGCATGCGCGGCGAGCCGAACACGCAGGTGACGCTGACCATCCTGCGCCGCGACGAGAGCCGCAGCTTTCCCGTCACGATCACGCGCGAGGAGATCAAGACCCAATCGGTCAAGGGCAAGATCATCGAGCCGGGCTACGCCTGGATCCGCCTGTCGCAGTTCCAGGAGCGCACGGTGGACGACTTCGTGCGCAAGGTCGAAGAGGTCTACAAGCAGGATCCCCGCCTCAAGGGGCTGGTGCTGGATCTGCGCAACGACCCCGGCGGCCTGCTGGATGCAGCCGTGGCCGTGTCGGCTGCCTTCCTGCCGGAGAACGTGACGGTGGTCTCCACCAACGGCCAGCTGGCCGAGAGCAAGGCCACCTTCAAGGCCTCGCCCGAGTTCTATCTGCGCCGCGGCAGCGGCGACCCGCTCAAACGCCTGCCCGCCGCCATCAAGACCGTGCCCCTGGTGGTGCTGGTCAACGAAGGCTCGGCTTCGGCCAGCGAGATCGTCGCGGGGGCGCTGCAAGACCATAAGCGCGCCACCATCATGGGCAGCCAGACCTTCGGCAAGGGCTCGGTGCAAACCGTGCGGCCGCTGGGCCCCGACACGGGCATCAAGCTCACGACGGCGCGCTACTACACGCCGTCGGGCAAATCGATCCAGGCCAAGGGGATCGTGCCAGACGTCATGCTCGACGAGACCGCCGAGGGCGACATCTACGCATCGCTGCGCATGCGCGAAGCCGACCTGGAAAAACACCTGACCAGCGGCCAGGGCGAGGAAGCGAAGGACGCCGGCCGCGAGAAGGCGCGCGAGGAGGCCCGCAAGCGCCTCGAGGAAGAGGCCAAGAAGCCCGTGTCCGAGCGCAAGCTGCCCGAGTACGGTTCGGACAAGGACTTCCAGCTCAGCCAGGCACTCAACCAGCTCAAGGGCCGCACCGTGCTGGCCAGCAAGACCCTCACGGAACGCAAGGAAGAGAAGAAGGACAACTGACGCTGTCTTTCTTGGCAACCAGGCCGGGACTCCCGCGGAGCCCGGCCTTTTTCACGCCCACCACCCCATGAACGACGATCAACTGCTGCGCTATTCCCGCCACATCCTGCTCGACGAGATCGGTATCGAGGGGCAGGAACGCATCCTGGCAGCCCACGTACTGGTCATCGGTGCCGGCGGTCTGGGCTCGCCGGCCGCGCTGTTTCTCGGCTCCGCAGGCGTGGGGACCCTGACGCTGGTGGACGACGACGTGGTGGACCTCACGAACCTGCAGCGCCAGATCGCCCATACCACGGCGCGCGTCGGCACGCCCAAGGTCGACTCCGCGGCCCAGGCCGTGCAGGCCATCAACCCCCTGGTTTCAGTGCGCACCGTGCGCCAGCGTGTGGACGCCGCCGCGCTGGATGGGCTGGTCAACGCCGCAGACGTGGTGCTCGACTGCACGGACAACTACCAGACGCGCCAGGCCATCAACGCCGCGTGCGTACGCCAACGCAAGCCCCTGGTGGCAGGCGCGGCCATCCGCTTCGACGGGCAGATTTCCGTGTACGACCCCCGCCGGGATGACACGCCCTGCTATGCCTGCCTGTTCTCTCCCACCGCCCGTTTTGAGGAGGTGCAATGCGCCACCATGGGCGTGTTCGCGCCCATGGTCGGCATCATCGGCACCATGCAGGCGGCCGAGGCGCTCAAGCTGCTCGTGGGGGTCGGAAGCTCGCTCGCTGGCCGGCTGCTGATGCTGGACGGGCGCGACATGCAGTGGACCGAAGTGCGCACCCAGCGCGACCCGGATTGCCCCGTGTGCGGATCCCTGCACGCGCCGGCCGGGTAGGCATGCACCTACGGGCACTGCACCCGGCTGCTGGCAGAATCCGCCAGCCTGTTTTCATACAGTAGCGCCGATGCCCTATTTTTCGTTCCCGGCCGAACAGGAAGCACCGTGAAACTGCGCACGTACATCGTCGAAGACAACGCCACCATCCGCGAAAACCTGATCGGAACGCTCGAAGAACTGGCGGAGGTGGAAGCCGTCGGCATCGCCGAGACGGAGGACGAGGGCAAGGAGTGGCTTACCTCGCACACCTCCCAGTGGGACCTGGCCATCGTGGACCTGTTCCTGCGCCAAGGCAGCGGGCTGGGCGTGCTGGCCGCCTGCCGCAACCGCCTTTCAGCGCAGAAGATGGTGGTGCTGAGCAACTATGCGACACCCGACGTGCGCATGCGCTGTGCGCAGTTGGGGGTGGACGCCGTGTTTGACAAATCCAACGAGATCGAGGCGCTGGTGGACTATTGCATCGAACACAGCAACAGCACGCAGCGGGCAGCCGCCAGTTCAGCGGCCACCAATTGAACGCGCTGCGCGAGCCCATCTGCACTTTGACACGCGCCCATCCTTACTCTCAAACCTCTGCACAAAGCACAAGGGCCAGTCAGTGACTGGCCCTTGTGCTTCGTGCGCTTTGCGTTCAATCGATGAGCTTGTTCTTGAGCGCGTAGTACGTCAGATCGCTGTTGGAGGACAGCCCCATCTTTTCCATGAGCCGCGTGCGGTAGGTGCTCACGGTCTTCACGCTCAGCGACAGCGACTTGGCGATGTCACCCGCCGTCTCGCCCTTGGCCAGCTTGAGGAACACCTGGAACTCGCGCTCCGACAGCTGCTCGTGGGGCGGCGCATCGTCCTTGCGGTTGAGCTGCTGGGCCAGCAGGTCGGCCACGGACGGGGTCAGGTAGCGGCGCCCCAGGGCGATGGTGCGGATGGCCTCCACGATCTCCTTGGGTTCGCATTCCTTGTTCAGATAGCCGCTCGCACCCTGGCGGATCAGATTGATCGCATAGTGCTCCTCGGGGTAGCCGCTGAGGATCAGGATGCCCATATCGGGTGCCTTGGCGCGCAGCATGGCCAACGCATCCAAGCCGCTCTGGCCGGGCATGGACAGGTCCATCACCAGCACGTCGATCTCGTGAACGCGCACCAGATCAATGGCTTCCCTGCCGTTGCTTGCCTCGCCAACGACCCGCAGGTCCACATGTTCCGAGAGAAATTGGCGCAGCCCGGCACGGACTATCGCATGGTCATCCACAATGCCAATCTTGATCATTGAGCCTTCTTTCAAGAGGAGAGCGCCTTGCTCCCCGGTAAGGTATGGTCTGAAGATCTGCCCATCTGCTCTGCATTGCACTAGCATGGCAGCGCAGGCCAATGATATGCATTTTCAACCGTGCCCTGCCAGTCCCCTTGGAGAAGCCCAAGCATGAGTTGGTCCCGTTTGCGCAAGATCGCCGTCAGTCTGCCGCTGGCATTGCTGGCTGTGGCCCTGCTGGTCGGCATCAACGAAACCGGGTACATGCGCTCGCACGCGGCCGTGGGCGACCTGGCCCGCTCGCACGCCACGCGCGCTGCGCTCGACCGGCTTCTGCAGAACATGCTCAACGCCGAGACGGGGCTGCGCGGCTACCTGCTCACCGGCGACGAGCGCTATCTGCAGCCCTACGAGCAGGCGGTCGCCACCATCAATACCAACCTTGATGAGCTGCGCCAGACCTACCGGCACGCACCGCAGGACCTGGACGACTTTTCCCAGCTGTCGCAGCAGATCACGCGCAAGCTTTCCGAACTCGACCTCAGCCTCAAGCTGCGCCGCCAGGACAACGACGACGCCTGGAAGTTCGTGCTCTCCACCGACGTGGGCAAGGAGAACATGGATGCCATCCGGGCGATCGCAGCGCGACTGGTGGCGCGCAGCGCCCAGCAAACGGAACACAGCACGCAGGAGATCCTGCATTCGCTGATGCTCTCGCGCATCGGCATCGCCGCCGTGGCGGTGGTGGGGCTGCTGGCGTTCTACCTGTACCTGCGCCAGACCAGCGCCTTGCAGGCTGCGCATGCGCGCGAGCAGGAGGTGTTGGCGCGCGAACGCGACCGACTGGAGCAGTTGGTACGTGAACGCACTGCCGCGCTCTCCGAGTTGGCCAGCCATCTGCAGCAAGTACGCGAGGAAGAGCGCGCACACCTGGCGCGCGAGCTGCACGACGAGCTGGGTGCTTTGCTCACGGCCGCCAAGCTGGACGTGGCACGCCTGAAGTCGCGCATCGATTTGCACACCCCCGAGAACGCCGAGCGCGTGCAGCACCTCACCGAGACGCTCAACAGCGGCATCGCGCTCAAGCGGCGCATCATCGAGGACCTGCGCCCTTCGTCGCTCTCCAATCTCGGGCTCACCACGTCGCTGGAAATCCTCACGCGCGACTTCGCGCAGCGCAGCAACCTGCAGATAGACACCAGCCTGGAGTCTGCCAAGCTGTCCGACGCAGCGCAGCTCACCGTCTACCGGCTGGTGCAGGAGTCCCTGACCAACATCAGCAAGTACGCCAACGCGCGCAAGGTGCTGGTGTCGGTCCACAGCTATCCCAACCATGTATCGGTACAGGTGCGGGATGACGGCGACGGGTTCGACATCTCAAGCATCGCCCCCGACGCGCATGGTCTGTTCGGCATGCGCCACCGTGTCGAGGCTGCGGGCGGCAAGCTCACGGTCACGTCCACGCCCGGCGAGGGCACCCTGGTCAGCGCCGTGCTGCCGCACACGCTCACCTGACGCGTTCGCAGCCCTGCGTCCGGGCTGCGCATCTGATCGGTGGCGTCCTACAGCGGGGTGCGCCAGCCACCGGCACTCATGCAACGCCAGCCTCCCTACAGTCAAGCCATGTGCTCAGGCGCATTCGCAACCACCCGGCGCACCGCGCCGAAAACAAGGAGCTGGTTATGTTGCATTACGCAGTGGTATTCCTGGTCATCGCCTTGGTGGCCGCCCTGTTCGGATTTGGCGGCATCGCCGCCGGCGCCGTGGGCATCGCGAAGATCCTGTTCTTCGTGTTCGTGATCATGGCTGTTGTGACCTTCGTGCTCAGCTTGTTGAAGAGGGGCTGACGCCCCAGCAACCTGGCCCGCCAGGCAGATGCCACCACAGAAAGGAACTCCCCCAATGACGATCCAAACCACCACCCAGAAGGCGGCAGAGACGGCGCACAACGTGGCCGAAGGCGTGTTCGACAAGGCGTCCGAAACACTGCAGTCCACCCGCCGGATGACCAATGAGTCCATCGACAAGGCCGAGACCCGCATGCAGCGCATGCAAGAGGGCGTGGACCCGATGATCGACGACCTGGCCGCCAAGGCGCAGGACCTGGCCACGCGCGGCATTTCGTACTGCGCGCACACCGGCGAACGCGCGCGGCGCCAGTTTCACCAGGCTGCGGACGCCACGAACCGCTACGTCACGGAACAACCTGGCAAGTCCCTGCTGATCGCCGCAGCCGCGGGCGCCGCCTTTGCCACTGCGCTGATGTGGACACGCCACCGCGGCGAGCGCTATTGAGACCACCGCAGGAACCGACCCGATGATGCACAGCGATACCCACGCCAGCGCGCTTCAGCTTGACGAAGCCGCGCTGCGCCAGGCAGCCACCGCGGATCTGGACGAAGGCGCCGTGACGCCTGCGTACGGCCCACACCGCGATGCCATCATTGCCCTGCTCAACGACGCTCTGGCGACCGAGTTGGTCTGCGTGCTGCGCTACAAGCGGCACTATTTCACGGCGGACGGCCGCGAGTCGCCGGCGATCGCCGCAGAGTTCCTGGTGCACGCCAACGAGGAGGCAGCCCATGCCGATCTGCTCGCCCAACGCATCGTGCAGTTGGGCGGATCGCCGGACTTCTCCCCTTCTACGCTGCTGTCGCGCAGCCATGCGCAATACGATGAGTCGTCCGATTTGCAAGACATGGTGCGCGCCAACCTCGTGGCGGAGCGCATCGCGGTGGAGGCCTATCGCCAGATGATCCAGTTGATCGGCGACAAGGATCCCACCACGCGGCGCATGCTCGAAGGCATCCTGGCCGACGAGGAGGAGCATGCGGATGAACTGAAGGACTGGCTGCACCGCTAGCCTCCCTTTCCCAACCGTTGAGGCCACCGGAGGGTGCAACAGGCCGCAGCGGGGTTATCCCAGCACCCGTGTTTTCAACCATAACCCAAGGACACAACCATGAAATACGCACGTGCCATCGCCTTTTCCCTGCTTGCAGGCGCCACCATCGTTTCCACCGGCTGCTCGGTAGCACGCAACCAGCAAACCGTGGGCTCCTACATGGACGACGCGGGTATCACCACCGCCGTGAAGGCCAAGATGGCAGAGGATAAGAGCGTCTCTGCCACCGCCATCAGCGTGGAGACGCTGAACGGCACCGTCCAGCTCTCGGGCTTTGCCAAGACGCAGGCCGAGAAGGACCGCGCCGAAGCCATCGCGCGCAACACCAAGCATGTGCGCGAGGTGCGCAACAGCATCGTCGTGCGCCCGTGACGCACACGATTGCGCAGGAACGCCGCCCTCTGGGCGGCGTTTTTTTTCGGCTGGTAGGTGAGGCGCACTACCTGCGTCAGAATCCCTACGCATGCGACTGTTCCACTGCGGCCAATGCGGCTCCCTCGTGTTCTTCGAGAGCGTGCAATGCGTGCACTGCGGCTGCACGCTGGCGTTCTCTCCCGAAGACATGGCCATGTTGGCGCTCGCGCCTGCGGACGACGGCGACCACGCCCTGTCGCGCACCTGGCAGCGTGTTCCTACACGCGGCAGCGACGGCACTGCGCCACCGGCCCACTACCAGCTATGCACCAACCGCACCACCTACGGCGCCTGCACCTTTGCGCTACCGGCCGCAGATGCCCAGGCGCACGGCGGGCTGTGCGCCGCCTGCCGCCGGACGCGCGTGCTACCGGACCTGTCCCTGCCCGACAACCTGCGCCGCTGGTCGCAGATAGAGAGCGCCAAGCGGCACCTGTTCTACACGCTGGCGCGCCTGGGACTGTTGAGCACGCAGCAGCCCGGGCCAGTGTATGAATTCCTGGCGGACGTGGCGGGCGCGCCGCCCGTCATGACGGGGCATGCCCAGGGTGTCGTGACCCTCAACGTGGCCGAGGCCGATGACGACGAGCGCGCGCGCCGGCGCCAGGCCATGCATGAGCCCTACCGCACGCTGCTGGGTCACCTGCGGCATGAATCCGGCCACTACTACTGGGAAGAACTGGTGCTGCGCGCCGGGCATGTGGAGGCCTTCCGCGCACTCTTCGGCGACGAGCGGCGCGACTACGCCCAGGCGCTGCAGGCGCACTACCAGCGTGCCCCCCTACCCGCTGCGCAATGGCAGCCGCAGCACGTCAGCGCCTATGCCGCCGCGCACCCCTGGGAGGACTGGGCCGAGACGTGGGCGCATTACCTGCACCTGGTCGATCTGCTGGAGACGGCCGCCAGCTTTCAGACCCGCATGGCCATTCCCGGCACGACACCCGACCACGCGCAGCACTACGCCATGCCCGACCCGTTTGCACAGCCGGCGCCCGGTTTTGATGCCATGGTCTCGGCGTGGATGCCGCTGACGCTGCTACTCAACAGCCTGAACCGCAGCATGGGCCAGCGCGATGCCTATCCGTTTGCCCTGTCCACGGGCGCGCTGCGCAAGCTGCGCTTCGTGCACGACACCGTGGCGCGGCGCTGATCACGCCGCGGCGGTGCGGCCCAGCTTGTACAAGAGGCGCTCGTGCACGCCGGGCGAGACAAACTGCGCCACGTCGCCGCCCAGCGTGCCGATCTCGCGCACCAGCGTGCTGCTGATGAACTGGTACTGGCTCGCGGGTGTGAGAAACACCGTCTCGACGCCGGGCACCAGCGCGCGGTTCATGCCGGCAAGCTGGAACTCGTAGTCGAAGTCCGTGCCCGAGCGCAGCCCGCGCACCATGGCCGTGCCGCCGCGCGCGGCAGTGAACTCCGTCACCAGCCCCTCGAAGGACTCGACCTGCACCTGCGGACAGTCGGCAAGCGCCTGGCGCGCCATCTCCATGCGCTCGTCCAGGCTGAACAGGGTTTTCTTGTGGTGGGCAATGGCCACGGCCACGATTACGCGGTCGAACAGTCTTGCCGCGCGGCGCACCAGATCCTCATGCCCCAGCGTGATGGGGTCGAAGGTTCCGGGATAAACGGCGAGCACATGCGCCATGGCGTGGGGTCTCCTTGCAGTGGCGGAGCCCGCACGGGCTCCGTGGGGCGGATTATGCAGCGCACGCCTGCCCATGGGCGATTGAAGCCAAATCAGCCTCCAGCGCCCTACCAACAAGCGCGAGCAGCTCCTATATCAATAGCAATCAGGCTTTGTGGAGCAGGTGCGCATGCACGGCCCCGGCCTTCAGGTGCCGGTGCAGCGCCAGCCCCAGCGGGCCGAGCTGCTCCTGCGTCCAGGCTGCAGGCGCCTCCAGGTAGATGAAGCCGTCGGGCGCCACGGCCTGTGCGGCGGCCTGCAGCGCAGGGGCGAACAGCTCGCCGCCAAACGGCGGGTCGACGAGCAGCAGGTGCATGCTGGCCGGCGCGCACTGGCGCAGCGCGGCCACGCCGTCGCCACGCTGTACGCGCACGGCGCTCGTGTGCAGGCGCTGGCGCAGCGTCTCCAGCTGTGCGGCCAGTGCGGCGTCGCCCTCCACCAGCAGCACGCTGGCCGCGCCGCGCGATGCGGCCTCGAAACCCAAGGCGCCTGTGCCGGCAAAGGCATCCAGGCAGCGCCAGCCCGTCAGGTCCTGGCCCAGCCAGTTGAAAAGCGTTTCGCGCACGCGGTCGGGCGTGGGGCGCAGTCCGGGCTTGTCCAGCACGGGCAAGCGCGTGCGTTTCCACTGCCCGCCGATGATGCGCACCTCGCCGGCGCCCTTGGCGGGCGCACGCACTGCCGTACGTGGGGCTGTGCGCGGGGCGGCTGGCGCCGCGGCACGCCCGTTCATGGCCGGGCCTTTGCCGTGTCGGCCGGCTGCGCGCCCACGGTGACGGTCACCATGCGCTCGGGCTGCAGCTTGCGCTGCAGGGCGGCGCGGATGTCGGCCACGGTGAGGGCCTCCACGCGGTCGGTCCAGTGTTCCAGGTAGTCCAGCGGCAGGTCGTTCCAGGCGATGTTGACCACGTTGGCCAGCAGCTTGCGGTTGCTGTCGATGCGCAGCGCAAAGCCGCCGACGAGGTTGTCCTTGGCGGCGCGCAGTTCGGCCTCGGTGGGTCCTTCGGCCACGAAGCGCTCGAGCACGTCGCGCGTGACCTGCACGGCCTGGGCGGCCTGGTCGGGCCGGGTCTGCAGGCCGACGACGAAGGCCCCGGCGTTCAAGCCAGGTGAGAAGCTGCTGCCCACGCTGTAGGACAGGCCGCGCTTCTCGCGCACCTCATTGGTCAGGCGCGAGGTGAACCCACCGCCGCCCAGGATGTGGTTGCCCACCAGCAGCGCGAGGAAGTCCGGATCCCGGCGCACAAAGCCCGGCTGGCCGATGAGCACATGGGCTTGGGCCGAAGCGAAGGGCACATCCTCCTGCACGGCGCGTGCCAGCGGCTGCACCTCGGCCACGGCCGGCAACGGCGCACAGGCCCCGGCCTGGGGCGCAGGCAGGCGCGACAGCAGCGTCTGCACCAACGTCTGCGCCTGGGAACGCGTGAGGGCTCCCACGATGCTCACCCGCGCACGGCAGGCCTGCAGGTACTGGGCATGGAAAGCCTGCAGATCGGCCGGCTGGATGTTGTTCAGTGTCTCGGCCGTGGCGCGCTGGCCGTAGGGGTGGCTGCCGAACACCGCGGCGTTGAAGGCCTTGCCGGCGACCGTGCCGGGGCGTGTGTCGGCCTCCTTGATGGCGGCGCTCCAACGGGCCCGCTCGCGCTGCCACACGTCCGGTGCATAGCTGGGCTGGCCCAGCTGGCGCGCGGCCAGGCGCGCGGCACGGTCCAGCAGATCGGGCTCGGTCAGCGAGCGCAGCGAGAACGCCAGGCCGTCGCGCTCGGCGCCCGCCTCGAAGCTGGCGCCCAGGTCGGCCCAGGCCTCGCCCAGTTCGTTCTCGTCCATCGGGGGCTCGTTCGGCCCGCCCGCAGTCACGCCCTTGGAACTCATCAGGGCCGCCGCCGCAGCCAGGCCCGCCTGGGCCGCTGGGTCGCGGCGCGCGCCGGCATCGAAGTCCACCTGCACATCCACCATGGGAATGGCCGGGCTTTCCACCAGCCACACGCGTGCGCCGCTGGGCTCGGTCCAGTGCTGGATGGGCAGGAGCGCCCAGGCGGATTGGGTATAAAAAATGGCTCCAGCGCTTATCAACAAAGCGCGAGCAGCTATCGCTTTAAGATTTTTGTACATCGCTGACACCTTGGCTCAATGCACGCGGCCACCGGCAGCGTCGGGTGCTGGGGCGGCACGCTTGGTGCCTGCCGCCACGGGCTGGGGCAGCAGCGTGGCAACGGTGAGCTGATCGTCGCCGAAGTAACGCGCCGCCACGGATTGCACCTGCTGCGGCGTGACCGCGCGCAGCAGCTTGAGCATGCGCTCGTCCGCGTCCAGCGGCAGGCCCTGCACCCAGTTGCTGCCCAGATCGCTGGCCTGGCTGTAAAGCGAATCGCGCGCGTAGATGGTGGAGGCCGCCCACTGCGTTTTCACGCGCGAGAGCTCGGCCTCGCTCACGCCCTCGCGCGCCACGCGGGCCACCTCGGCGCGCAGCGCCTCCTCGACCTGGGCCGAGGTCTTGCCCGCGGCGGGCACGCCGGTCATGAGAAACAGCGCCGGTCCGCGTCCGAGGATGGACGCCTGGCTGTCCGCGCCGTCGGCCACACGGTCCGCACCCTGCGTGAGGGCTCGCTCCAGCCGCGCCCCGTCGTAGCCGCTGAGCACGGCCGACAGCACCAGCAGCGCCAGGCCGTCACGGTCGGCATCGGTCATGTCGTCCAGGCGCGTGACGCCCGGCACGCGGAAGGCCAACGCCACGTAGGCCTGCTCGGCCGGCGCCTTGAAGGCGATGCGGCGCAGGCCCTGCTGCGCCGGCTCGGTGCGCGGCTTGCGCGCTGGTAAGGCACGTGCGGGAATGGTGCCGTAGGTCTTCTCCGCCAGGGCCAGCACCTGCGCCGGGTCCACGTCACCCGCCACCACCACGGCGGCATTGCCGGGCACGTACCAGTCGCGGTGAAAGCGGCGCACGTCGTCGGGGGTCATGGAGTCCAGATCGCTCATCCAGCCCACCACCGGGCGGCGGTAGGGCGAAGCGATGAAGGTGGAGGCGAACAGCTGCTCGATGAGCGCGGCGCGCGGCTGGTCCTCGGTGCGCATGCGGCGCTCTTCCTTGACGACCTCGATCTCCTTGGTGAACTCCGCGTCGGGCCACTGGTTGTGGGCGAAGCGGTCGGATTCCAGCCGCATCACGTCGGCCAGCCGGTCGGCCGGTATCTGCTGGTAATAGCCGGTGTAGTCGCGGCTGGTGAAGGCGTTCTCCTGCCCGCCCAGCGCCGCCACGCGGCGCGAGAACTCGCCCGGCGGCACGGCCTTCGAGCCCTTGAACATCATGTGCTCCAGCACATGCGCCACGCCCGAGGTGCCGTCCACCTCGTCCATGGCGCCTACGCGCAGCCAGACCATGTGCACCGCCGTGGGCGCGCGCCGGTCGGGCTGCACGATGAGCTGCATGCCGTTCTTCAGGGTGAATTGCTGCGCACCGCTGGCCGTGGTGGCCTGGGCGTGCGCCGCCGCGGCAGACGCAGCAGGTGGGGATTCATGCGCTGGGTTTTGCGCCCAGGCGTGCAGACAGGCCAGCAGGCCCACAAGGGTGATAGCGCGTTTCATAGAATGGCTGCGATTCTAAGAACCCGCCAATGTTCAGTTTTTTCAAGAAGAAACCGCCCACCCCCACCGAACCCGCCCTTGCACCCGAGGACGTGGCCAGCCCTGCGGCGCCGCCCGCGGCCGACGCCCCCGCCAGCGGCGGCGCATTCGGCTGGCTGCGCAAGCCCTTTGGCGCAGGCGCCACCAGCGTGGCGGACCCGGCTGCCCCTTCGGCCGGTGCCCCCGCAGCCATCGACGCGCCCCTTGCCGTCCCCGAGCCCACCCCGAAGCCCGGGGGCGCACGCCAGGGCTGGATGGACCGGCTGAAATCCGGCCTGCGCAAGACCGGCAGCAGCATCGCGACCGTCTTCACGGGCACGCAGATCAACGACGCGCTGTACGACGAGCTGGAGGAAGCCCTGCTCATGGCCGACACCGGGGTGAAAGCCACGCAGCACCTGCTGGAGGACCTCAAGCGCCGCGTGAAAGAAACCAAGACCACCGAGCCTGCTGCCGTAAAGGGACTGCTGGCCGATGCGCTGGCCGACCTGCTGCGGCCGCTGGAAAAGCCGCTGGTGATCGGCGAGCACACACCCACCGTGATCATGGTGGCCGGCGTGAACGGCGCGGGCAAGACCACCTCCATCGGCAAGCTCACCAAGCACCTGGCCGACCATGGCGAGAGCGTGCTGCTGGCCGCCGCCGATACCTTCCGCGCCGCGGCGCGCGAGCAGTTGGGTGTCTGGGCCACGCGCAACACGGTGGAGATCGTCAGCCAGGAAGGGGGCGACCCTGCCGCCGTGAGCTTTGACGCCGTTACCGCCGGCCGCGCGCGCGGCAAAGATGTGGTGCTGGTGGACACTGCCGGCCGCCTGCCTACGCAGCTGCACCTGATGGAAGAGCTGAAGAAGATCCGCCGCGTGGTCACCAAGGCCGATGCCAGCGCCCCGCACGAGGTGCTGCTGGTGATCGACGGCAACACCGGCCAGAACGCCCTGGCGCAGGTGCGCGCGTTCGACGACGCGCTTCAACTCACCGGCCTGATCGTCACCAAACTGGACGGCACGGCCAAGGGCGGCGTGCTGGCCGCCATCGCGCAGGAGCGGCCCGTGCCCGTGTACTTCATTGGCGTGGGCGAGAAGGTGGAAGACCTGGAAACCTTCAGCGCAGGCGAATTCGCCCAGGCCCTGCTGACCTGAGATAGTTACCCCCTGTGGGCGGATACAGGCGGCAACCGCCAGCCATTGCTTCAACGCGGCGCTTGACCAGCCCCGGCTATCGAAGCGGGTCCACCTGCTGCGCCACCCACTGCACATAGTCCTGCTCTGCGTGCACGGCGTGGGTGAGCAGTTGCGGCACTTCGTAGGGATGCTGGGCACGCAGCCATTCCCGTAAGGCGGGCGCGGCAGACAGCAGCGTCTTGCACACCAGCCGCCACTCTGCTTCCGCCTGCTGCACCCCCTGCCAGACATAGTGCGAGGTGATGGCCTCCACCTGCACGCAGGCGGCCAGGCGCGCCTGGACAGCGCCGCTGGCCAGTCGGTGTGCGGCGGCGTCGCCGCCCACGGTGGTGGTCACAACGGCGATCTGTGCGTCTAGGGAAGATGTCATGATCGAAGTCTGGCACAAGGCGTAACTGCACAACGGACCTTGACGCGCGGCGAAGCAGCCCCACCTGCGTTCTAAGCGCCGTCGCTGCGCCTCTTGGTGGTTATTTCCTACATCCGTAGGGGAACTATGCCTTTAGCACTCTCTCCAATGGAGTGCTAATATGATTTGCATGGAAGAAAGGACTACCGATATGGCACTCCAGACTGCAACCTCCGTGACGACCCTCGCGCCCGCGAACCCGTGGGCGCTGGTTCCCCCGCTGGGCAACCTGGACGCCTATATCTCCGCCGTTAACCGCCTTCCCCTGCTCACGCAGGAGGAGGAGCAGCGCTACGCGCGCCAGCTCAAGGATGACAACAATGTCGAGGCTGCCGGCCGCCTGGTGTTGTCGCACCTGCGCCTGGTCGTGTCCATCTCGCGCCAGTACCTGGGCTACGGCCTGCCGCATGGCGACCTCATCCAGGAAGGCAACGTGGGCCTGATGAAGGCCGTCAAGCGCTTTGACCCTGACCAGGGCGTTCGCCTGGTGAGCTACGCCATGCATTGGATCAAGGCCGAGATCCACGAGTACATCCTGAAGAACTGGCGCATGGTCAAGGTGGCAACGACGAAGGCGCAGCGCAAGCTGTTCTTCAACCTGCGCTCCATGAAGCAGGGCTTCAAGGCCGACGCGCTGGACGCCGACACGCACCGCGAGACCCTATCCGATCACGAGATCGACCTGGTGGCCGAGCAGCTCAACGTGAAGCGCGAGGAAGTCATCGAGATGGAAACGCGCCTGTCCGGTGGCGACGTGCTGCTGGACCCCGCTCCCAGCGACGACGGCGAGCAGGCCTTTGGCCCCATCGCCTACCTCGCCGACGCGGGCCATGAGCCCACCGCCATGATCGAATCGCGCCAGCGTGACGCGCTGGCCACGGACGGTATTGCCACCGCCCTGGACAGCCTGGACGCACGCAGCCGGCGCATCGTGGAGCAGCGCTGGCTGCAGGTGAACGACGATGGCTCGGGCGGCATGACACTGCACGAGTTGGCTGCCGAGTACGGCGTGAGCGCGGAGCGCATCCGCCAGATCGAGGCGGCCGCCATGAAAAAGATGAAGAAGGCGCTGGCCGAGTACGCCTGAGCCTTCGCCCAGCAGCCCGGATCGCGCGCAGAGATCGCGGGCAGATAATCCAGGCGCGCAGCCCTCACCGGCTACGCGCCTTTTTCTTTGCCGGCCGGGCCGCACCTGGCTGCCCGGCCCAGACTGGAGATCGCCACCCATGTTCCCCCACCCCCTCGCCCGCCGCGGCCTGCTGGCACTGGCCCTGGCTTCGGCCTGCGGCGCCGCCATGGCCCAGAAGGATGCCGCGCCCGCCACCCCCGGCTGGCCCGCCAAGCCCCTGCGCATCATCGTGGGCTTCCCACCGGGTTCTTCGCCCGACCTGACGGCGCGCACCTTCTCCGAGCCACTGTCCCAAGCCCTGGGCCAACCCGTGGTCGTGGAAAACAAGGTGGGTGCGGGCGGCAACATCGGCGCCGATGCGGTCGCCAAGGCGCAGGACGGCCACACCATCGGCCTGTTCATCAACGGCAACCTGACGATCGCCAAGCTGCTCAACGCACACGTGCCCTACGACCCCGTGAAGGATTTCGCGCCGCTGTCGCTGATCGGCGTATCGCCCCTGGTCCTGACCGCTCCCGTGAACCAGCCCGACGTGCCCGCGGGCGCCGACGCACGCGCCTTCCTGCAGGCCGCGCGCACCGCGGGCGACCGCTGGAGCTACGGCACCCCCGGCGTGGGCACCGTGGGCCACCTGGGCACCGAGCTGCTCAAGGCGCGCACCGGCATTGCACCGGTGCACGTACCCTACCCCGGCTACCCGCAGGTGGCCACCGCCATGCTGGGTGGCCAGTTGCAAATGGCGCTGCTGCCGCCCGCGCTCGCGCAGGCCCAGGCACGGGCGGGCAAGCTGCGCCTGATCGGCGTGACCTCCGCGGGCCGCAGCACGCTGGCGCCCGAGGTGCCGAGCCTGGCGGAGGCCGGCGTGCGCGACTTCCAGCTGGAGATCTGGAACGCCTTTGCCGCACCCGCGTCCATGCCCGCCCCGGTGCGCGCACGGCTGTCCCGCGTGATCGGCGAGATCGCCCGCAGCCCGGAAGTGCGCGCCAAGCTGTTCCAGCAGGGCTGGCAGGCCATTGGCTCCTCGGCCGAGGGGCTGGCCAACCGGATCCAGGCCGACACGGCCACCATGAGCCGCGTCATCCGCGAACAGGGCATCCGCGCCGATTGACCGCGCACCGTCGCAGCGCGGCGGCCACGGCGGTAAGGGCCGGCCGGGGGCGCGGCCTGCGGCGCGCAGTGCAAGCACTTGGTCCCAAACGTTGACCTAGGTCACGGGGCAGGACGGCCCCGCCTTGCACACTCTCCGCCAATCCCCAGCACTCCGAGGCCGCTGACCGGCCCTCTGCGAGACGCTACGGTATTCATAGCTTCCACCGCTTGCCAGACAAGCGCTGAAGCCCATTTTGGCTTGTACTCATGACCGACCATCCGTCCTCCGGCGGCCATACCTGCAACGACTGCGCCTGCCAGCAGCAGTGCCTGCTGGGCCGCCTGGACCCGCAAACGCGCGCGGGCTGGCGCGGGCACCTGACGGAACGGCGCTTTCGCAAGGGCGAGATGCTGCAGCGCCAGGGCGAGAGCATCCACAGTGTGCAGGTGGTCAAGATCGGTACGCTGCTGGTGCAGCGCCGCGGCGACGATGGAGTGGAGCACCCCGTAGGCATGGCGGGCTGCTGCGAGGCCCTGGGCGCCCCCGCGCTGCTGCAGCAGCCGGCGGACCTGTCCTACGTGGCGGTCACGCCGGGGCGCGTCTGCCAACTGGACCTGGCGCCCCTGCTGGGGGCCGGCCGCCAGTCCCAAGGCGAATTCCTGCTGGAACTGGCGCGCGAGCAACTGAACGCCAACGCGCGCCTGGCCGACTGGGGCCGCATCGCCCGCATCCGCGGCGTGGTGGGCCAACTGGCGGGCGCGCTGCTGCAACTGGCCGAGCTGCAGCGCAGCACGCTGGTGCGCCTGCCCAGCCATACGGTGCTGGCTGCCCTGCTCGCCACCACGCGCGAGTCCGTGGCGCGCGCCCTGGCGCTGCTGGCGCAGGAGCAAGGCGTGCTGCGGCGCGACCGCTGGCACTGCGAGATCCAGCGCGCGCCACTGCTGGCGCTCACGCGCGGCGGCCGCCGCTCGGCGGCCAACCTGTACCAGGCGCGTGCGGCTGCGCGCACCACCCCTGCGGCGCAAGCGCCGGTGCACGCCGCGCTGTAAGCCAGCGTCGCTGCCGGCACCTCAGCCCAGCGCACCTTCCGCCGCCACGTCGGCACCGGCCGCGTACAGCAGGGCCACGTCGTCGGGCGACAGCGCCTTGGCAAACAGCCAGCCCTGGTAGCAGGCGCACTGCATCTCGCGCAAAAACTGCAGCTGCTCGCGTGTTTCCACCCCCTCCACGACCACCCGCAGCCCCATGGTGTGCGCCAGCGCGACCACGGCGCGCACCAGCGTGGTGTCGCCTCCGCTGGCAGGCACGTTGCGCATGAATTCCCGGTCCACCTTGATGTGCGACACCGGCAGGCGCTTGAGGTAGGCCAGCGACGAGTGGCCCGTGCCGAAGTCGTCCAGCGCCACGGCCACGCCCAGCGCGCGCAGCTCGTTCAGCACCTGGCAGGCCTGCTCGGGGTCGGCCAGGGCTTCGGACTCGGTCACCTCCAGTTCCAGCAACTCGGGCGGGACATGGTGGGTACGCAGGTTGCGCGCCACCTGCTCGACGAGGTCGGTCTGCCGCAGCTGCTGGGCGGACAGGTTCACTGCCACGCGCAGACGCATGCCCTGGCGCTCCCACGCCGCGATCTGGCGACAGGCCGCGGCCATGACCCAGGCGCCCAACTCCAGGATCAGTCCCGTGGCCTCCGCCACGGGCACGAAGCGCTCGGGCGACACCTCGCCCAGCTGCGGGTCGTGCCAGCGCAGCAGGGCCTCCACACCCACCATGCGGTTGGTGGCCACCTCGACCTGCGGCTGGTAATGCAGCGTCAGCCCGCCGTAGGCCAGGGCCAGCTTGAGCCGGTCGTGCAACTGGATCTTCTCGGCCATCTTGCGGCCCATGGACGGGGCGTAGAACGCGAAGTTGGCGCGCCCGCGGTGCTTGGCGTGGTACATGGCCATGTCGGCATAGCGCAGCAACGTGGCGGCGTCCCCCGCATCCTGCGGGCACAGCGCGATGCCCATGCTGGCGCCGAAGTTCAGTTCGAACCCCTGCACGCGGCAGGGCACGCACAGCGCCTGCATCAGCCGCGCGGCCACGCACTCGGCCTGCGCGGCGCAGGCCACACCGGGCAACAGCACGGTGAACTCGTCGCCGCCCAGGCGCGCAAGGATGTCGCCCGTGCCCAGCGCACCCCGCAGGCGCCGCGCCACCTCCTGCAGCACCTGGTCGCCGGCGGCATGGCCGTAGCCATCGTTGATGGCCTTGAAGTCGTCCAGATCGAGCAGCAGCAGCGCGAAGGGCGGGCTTTGCGCTGCCGCCTGCTCCGCGATCGCCTGTTCCAGCCGCTGGCCGAACTTCCAGCGGTTGAGCAGGCCGGTCAGCGTGTCGTGCGTGGCCTGGTAGTGCATGCGCGCCTCCAGGCGCCGCAGGTCGGAGACGTCGCGCACAAAAGCCACCACCGTGCCCCCGTGGGCGGAGGAATGGCCGAGGGCGATGTCCACCGGCACCTGGCTACCGTCGCGTCGCTGCAACCACAGGTCGCGCCCCATGCCCATGGGCCGGCGGCTGGGAGACTGGTGGTAGCGCTGCATATGCTGGCCATGCTCGGGCCGCGCGTGCACCGGCACCAGCAGGTCGATGGACTGGCCGCACAACTGCGCGTTGGTGTAGCCGCTGATGGTCTCCATGGGGGCGTTGACCATGAGGATGCGGCCCTGTCGGTCGGCCAGCACGATGCCGTCGGGCGCCGCATCCATGGCAGCGCGCTCCAGCGTGCCCGCGCGCAGGCTGCCGATGCGCTGCAGGAAGGCCGCCGCACTGTCGTCGGCGGCGTCATCGGTCCGATGGGGCGACGGGTGCGTCACGCCGTCCTCGGACCGGGGGCGGGCGGCAGGGGCAAAGGAATCCATGGCGCGTCGGTAGGGCGTCGGTAGGTTGAGGCCGTGGCCGGCGCCTGCGCCATCACCGTCGATGCGCCTGGCGGCCAGCCACTGCGCACTCTAGGCAGGCGCGGCGCACTCCTGGCGCCTATCGCCACCCAAGGTGACGCACACGTCAATTCAGGCCCTACGGGCAATGTGGCTTTTGCCACACGCCAGCCCCTGGGCGCGTGGAGCGCGTGGAATCAGCGCGTTTCGTCCAGCAGCGCGCGCACGTCGGCCGCCAGGCTCTGTGCCCCACTGCCGTAGCGGTGGTACACGCGCAGGCGGCCGGCGGGGTCGTAGACATAGCTGCCGGCGGAATGGTCCATGGTGTAGCTCGTGGGGGTCTGGCCTTCCACGCGCTTGTAGTAGATCTTGAAGTCCTTGGCCACGGCGGCCAGTTGCTCGGGCGTGCCGCGCAGCGCGAGGAAGCTGGGATCGAAGTTGGCCATGTAGGCCTTGAGTACCTCGGGCGTGTCGCGCTCGGGGTCCACGCTGACGAAGATGCCTTGCAGCTTGTCGCCGTCCGCGCCGAGGGCGCGCTTGACGTCGGCCAGTTCGGACATCGACGTGGGGCAAACGTCCGGGCATTGCGTGTAGCCGAAGAACACCACCACCACCTTGCCCGCGAAGTCCTTGAGGCTGCGCTGCTGGCCGTTGTGGTCGGTCAACTGCAGGTCGCGCGCGTACTCGGCGCCCGTGAGGTCCACCCCCTGGAACTTGGGCGCCTTCGGAGAACACGCGGCAAAAGTGCCTGCAACGCCCATCCATAGAGCGCCAGCAGCTATTTTTTTCAGAGCATCACGTTTATCCATAAGCTTGCTTCACAGGAGGTAGTGGTCCACCAGCAGCGCCGCGAACAGCAGGCTCAGGTGGATCAGCGAGAAACGAAAGGTCTTGCGCGCCAGCGTGTCGGAGTAGTCGCGCCACAGCCGGAAGCCGTACAGGCAAAAGCCCGCGCTCAGCACCACGGCGGCTGCAAGGTAGATCCACGAACTCATACCGTACACGAAAGGCATGAGGCAGCCTGCGAACAGGATCAAGGTATAGAGAAACACCTGCAGGCGCGTGAACTCGTTGCCGTGGGTGACGGGCAGCATGGGCAGGCCGGACTTGCGATAGTCCTCCACGCGGTACAGCGCCAGAGCCCAGAAGTGCGGCGGCGTCCACAGGAAGATGATGAGGAACAGGATCAGTGCCTCGGGACCCACCTCGCCGGTCATCGCGGCCCAGCCCAGCACGGGCGGCATGGCGCCGCTGGCGCCGCCGATCACGATGTTCTGCGGCGTGAGCGGCTTGAGGATCACCGTGTAGATCACCGCATAGCCGACAAACGTGGCGAAGGTCAGCCACATGGTCAGCGGGTTGACCCACCAGTACAGCAGCGCCGAGCCCGCCGCGCACAGCAGCGCCGAGAACAGCAGCGTCTGCGTGTTGGACAGCTCGCCCTTGGCCGTGGGGCGCCAGGCCGTGCGCTTCATCTTGGCGTCGATGCCCTGCTCCACGATGCAGTTGAACGCCGCCGCCGCACCGGCCACGAGCCAGATGCCCGCGCTGGCCACGGCCATCAACGCCCACTGCGCGCCGCTGGGCATGCCCGGCACGGCCAGCACCATGCCGATGAAGGCGCAGAACACGATCAGCTGCACCACACGCGGCTTGGTCAGCGCGTAGAACTGGGACAGCCGCGACGGCAGAGCGCGCGGCGCTGCGGCGGCGGGGGCGGGAGCAGGAGCGGCACTCATGCGGAAACTCTCTTGACGGAATCGGCACCGGCGCGCGGCTGCGAAGCCGTGGCGCCGGCGGTGGCGCGGCTGGCCGTGAGCGCCCAGGTCAGCACCACCACCAACGCGGCAGCGCCGCCCGTGTGCAGCACGGCGGCCACCAGCGGCCAGTCCAGCACCACGTTGGACAGGCCGGTGACAAACTGCAGCAGCGCCAGGCCGGCGAGCCAGCGCGCCGGGTCGCGCAACACGCCCGCGCGGCGCAGGCGCCAGGCCAGCACCATCAGCGCCGCCAGCACCAGGTAGGCCGCGAGCCGGTGCACATAGTGGATGGCCGTGAGCCCGGCGAAGCTGATGTGGCTGCCGTCCTGCAGCAGGCCCAGCGCGCGCCAGACCTGAAAGCCCTCGGCAAACGCCATTTCGGGCCACCAGCTGCCCTGGCACTGCGGAAAGGTGGTGCAGGCCAGCACCGCGTAGTTGGTGCTGACCCAGCCCCCCAGCACGACCTGCAGCGCCACCAGCGCCGCCGTCACGCCCAGCAGCCAGCGCAGGCCGCGTGGCAGCGCCACGGGCACCACGCCCTGCGTCATCTGCGTCTGGCGCACGGCCTGCACGCACAGCAGCGCCAACAGCACCAGCCCGCCGATGAGGTGCAGCGTCACGATGGCGGGGAACAATTTCATGGTCACGGTGAGCGCGCCGAAAGCGCCCTGCAGGCACACCCACACCAGCGTGGCGGTGGGCCACCAGGGGCTCAGCGCAGGCGCCGCCCCTGCCAACTGAGGCAACTGTGCGGCTGCGCGGCGCTGGCGCCACGCGCCCACGGTGAGCGCGATGATCAGCACGCCCACGCCGGTGGCAAGGTAACGGTGGATCATCTCCACCCAGGCCTTGCCGTGGGTGACGGGGCCGGTGGGCATGGCTTCCTGTGCGGCGGAAATCTCCGCACGCGCGCCCACGGGGCTGGCGTTGCCGTAGCAGCCCGGCCAGTCAGGGCAGCCCAGGCCGGAGTCCGTCAGGCGCGTGAAGGCGCCGAACAGCACCAGGTCGAAGGTGAGGAACAGCGTGAGCACGGTGAGCGCCTGCAGACGCCGCACCGGCGTGTTGCCGCGCCCGCGCCACCACACCCAGGCCAGCGGGCCCAGGGCGATCACGATGCCCAGTGCCATCAGCTCCAGGGCCGGCGCCAGGTCGTACAGCGGCTGCATGTCCGTCACGGGGCCTCCTGCAAACGGCCCGGCTGGTCCCACGATGCCGAGGCGCGCAGCAGCCGGTCGAGGTCGCGCTTGGCCTTGGCCGCGCCAGCGCGGTCCAGCCGCGCGGGAAAGCGCATCATCCAGTGGCCCTGCGGGTCTACGACGTACAGGTGTTCTTCCAGCGTATGGCCGGGCGCGGGTTGCAGCCAGGTGGCCAAGGTGGCGGCATCCACGCGGCGCACGGTGGCGCCCTGCAGGCCGGGGGCGATCTCCGCCGGGGGCACGGCGCCGTCGGACACCAGCCAGACCCAGTCCATGCGCTCCTTCTCGCGGCCCATGGTTTCGCGCAACTGGCGCTGCAGGTACAGGTTGTTGCGGCAGCCGTCGTCGCAGGCGCCGGGTGCCACGCTCACCAGCAGCCACTGGCCACGCAGCTCGCCCAGCGTATGCGCCGTGCCGTCCAATGCGGTGGCTGCGGCCTGCGCGGGCAAGGCGCGCTGGGGTTCGATGAGCTCACCAAAGTTGCGCCGGCCCTCGGGACGCAGCACGTAATAGGTGAAGTACGAAGCGATCACGGGCGCCGCGCACACCAGCAACAGCCCCAGCATCTGCCAGCGGCCGCTGCGCGAGCGCTGCAGCGCCGCCATGGCATCGCCGGCCTGGGGCAGGCTGTGCACCGTGAGGCCCAGCGGCTGCTGGCCGCCGGTCTCAGGCACCACGCTGGCGGCCTGGGCGAAGGAAGCGTCGGACGAATTGGAACCAGACATAGAGGATTGCCACCAGGCCGCAAAGCCCGAACCATTGGAATGCGTAGCCGTAATGCTTGTCGACGCCGCTGTCGATGGGCGCCCAGTCGCGCTGCAGCCCGTCGCTGGCGGCGCCGTTCTGCACGACGGTCAGGGGCGCCAGCGCCAGGCCGGTCTCGGCCCCATAGGCGGCCAGGTCCAGATTCTGCCGGATGCGCGAAGACCCCTCGCCCTGGGCGGTGGGGGTGAACTCGTACAGCCGCGCCGGCGGGCCGGCGAGCCGCCCCTCCAACTGCACTGGTCCGGCAGGGGTGGTGATCTCCGGCAGGCGCGTGCGCTCCAGGAAGTTGCGCGGCGCCCAGCCGCGCTGTACCAGCACCACGCGCGGGCTGTCCGCCAGTTGCAGGGGCGTGAACACGAAAAAGCCCGGACGCCCGTACATCTGGCGGTTCTCCAGGAACACCGTGGCCTCGGGGAGCCACTGGCCGCGCAGCTCTGCGCGGCGGTGCAGCAGCGGCGCGGTGGCCTCCTGCGATGCCGACTGCAGCGCCTGTGCCAGTTCGGCACCCTGCAGCGGTGCGCGGGACTGGCGTTCGTCCATGGCCGCCTGCAGCGCGGTCTTCTGCGCGGCACGCGATAGCTGCCAGCGGCCCAGGGACGCGGTCACCACCATGGCGACCAGCGCCGCGAGGGTCACCAGCCAGAAGCGCAGGCCGAAGGGTTGTCGGGCAGGGTTCACCGGATAATGGGCCTCATGAAGATTCTGGTGGCATTGGCGTTTCTCGCCATCATCGCAAGCCTGGGCTCGGCGCTGTTTTTCATGATGCGCGGCAAGGGCGACGACCGGCAGCAGGGCAAGCGCATGGCCCGCGCGCTGGGGCTGCGCGTGGGGCTGTCCATCGTGCTGTTCCTGTGCCTGCTGCTGGCCTGGAAGCTGGGGTACATCCAGCCAACCGGGCTGCCCGCCGCAGTGCGCTGAGGCGCACGCCGATGGCCATCAAAAAAGTGAGCGCCTTGCGCTTGGTGCACAGGGCTTTCAATAGTATTTATATCCAAAGTGCTTATCTATCAAGCGCAGGCAGCTCCTGTTTTTGAAGCAACCACCTCCGCGTAAAAAAAGCGCCTTGCGGCGCTTTTTCCCGATCCGGAGACGGGATTACATCCAATACACCAGGATGTACAGGCCCAGCCAGACCACGTCCACGAAGTGCCAGTACCAGGCCGCGCCCTCGAAGCCGAAGTGGCGCTCGGCCGTGAAGTGGCCGCTGTGCAGGCGCAGCGTGATGAACAGCAGCATCAGCATGCCCACGAACACGTGGAAACCGTGGAAGCCCGTGAGCATGAAGAAGGTGGAGCCGAACACGCCCGAGGTGAGCTTGAGGTTCAGGTCGGTGTAGAGGTGGAAGTACTCGTAGCCCTGCACGCACAGGAACACGAAACCCAGCAGCACCGTGACCCACATGAAGCCGATCGTCTTGGCGCGCTGGCCTTCGCGCAGCGCGTGGTGGGCGATGGTGAGCGTAACGCCCGACGTCAGCAGCAGCGCGGTGTTGATGGTGGGCAGCCAGAATGGCCCCACGGTCTGGAACGGCTCCACGGTGTTGGCCGGCGAGGCGGTCGCCCCGGCCGCCAGGCTGGGCCAGACCGCCTTGAAGTCGGGCCACAGCAGCGCGTTGTCCAGGCTGCCCAGGGCCGGCACGGAATGCGCACGCGCCCACCACAGCGCGGTGAAGAAAGCACCGAAGAACATCACCTCCGAGAAGATGAACCAGCTCATGCTCCAGCGGTACGAGATGTCGATCTTGCGGCCATACAGCCCGCCCTCGCTCTCGCGCGCGGCATCGCGGAACCACTGGTACAGCACGAACAGCCACCACGCCAGGCCGAAGGCCAGCGAATACTTGCCCCAGTCATGGCCGTTGATCCACTGGCTCGCGCCGAGGAGGACAAAGAACAACCCCGCCGCCGCCAGCACGGGGTGGCGAGACTCCGCGGGGACGTAGTAGTAAGGCGTCGTGCCGTGGGTAGATGCACTCATTTCAGCTCCTCGTTCTCAAAGTTCTCGGTTGTCTCGTTGTTATCAGCGGCGACAGGCCTCAAGCAATCCAGTTCACCAGTCCGATCAGCAGCAGCACCAGCACAAACAGAGCGACCAATCCCACGAACACGATGTGCAGCGGCTGCAGCGTCTCCTGGTCGCGCTGGTACTGCTCCCCCTTGCGCAACCCGATCAGCGACCATGCCACGGCACGCAGGGTGCGCAACAGCGATCCCTTGCGTGGCGGACGCGGGGGCGTGGGGCTCATGAACCGGCCTCCGCGGAAGTCGCCGGCAGTGCGGCGGCCGTGGACTGGGGCGCGGCCGGTGTCTTGCCGCCGACTTCGAAGAAGGTGTAGGACAGCGTGATCGTGGTGACGTCCTTGGACAGGCGCGGGTCGATCACGAAGGCCACGGGCCATTCCTTCTTCTCGCCGGGCTCCAGGGTGTATTGGTTGAAGCAGAAGCACTCCAGCTTGGTGAAGTGGGCGGCCGCCTGGCGCGGCGCATAGCTGGGGATGGCCTGCGCGGCCATGCGGCGGTCCTGCACGTTCTGGAACTCATACATCACCGTGGCCAGCTCGCCCGGGTGCACCTGCACAGAGCGCTGCGCGGGCCGGAACTGCCACGGACCACGCGCGTTCGCATCGAACTCCACAGTGATGAGGCGGGTCTTGTCCACCTGGCTGTTGGCGGGCACCTGGGCGTTGCGGCCGGCCGTGCCGTTGCCGGGCACCTGCCGCTCCGACAGCGACAAGATGTTGATGCCCGTCATCTCGCAAATGTGCTTGTAGATCGGGATCAGCACGTAGCCGAAGGCGAACATGCCGACCGTCACCACGGCCAGCTTGCCCACCATCTTCAGGTTCTCGCTACGCGCACCCATGGTCCCGCCCTTTCGTCAATGCAGCCAGGCGATCTTCACCATGAATCCGATGAAGAACACCGCCGCCACCGACGCCAGGATCAGCGCCATGCGCAGGTTGGACTTTCTTTGCTCCGGCGTGGTCATGGCGATCTCCCGCAATGTCAGCCGATCACCCGCGTGGCCGTAGCGTCCAGCTTGGGCGGCACTTCAAAGGTGTGGAATGGCGCGGGCGACGGCACTTCCCATTCGAGGCCTTCAGCGGCTTCCCAGGGCTTTTGCGGCGCCTTCACGCCCCGCCCGCGCATGGCCGGCAGCACGACGAACAGGAAGAAGTACACCTGCATCAGTCCAAAGCCCAGTGCCCCGACGGACGCCAGCGCATTGAAGTCGGCAAACTGCATGGGGTAGTCGGCATAGCGGCGCGGCATGCCGGCCAACCCCAGAAAGTGCATGGGGAAGAAGGTGATGTTGAAGGTGATCAGCGAACCCCAGAAGTGGATCTTGCCGCGCGTCTCCGAGTACATGATGCCCGTCCACTTGGGGCTCCAGTAGTAGTAGGCCGAGAACATGGCGAACAACGAACCGGCCACCAGCACGTAGTGGAAGTGGGCCACCACGTAGTAGGTATCCTGCAGCTGGATATCGATCGGCGCCATGGCCAGGATCAGGCCCGTGAAGCCGCCGATGGTGAACACGAAGATGAAGCCCACGGCCCAGAGCATGGGCGTTTCGAAGGTCATGGAGCCGCGCCACATGGTCGCCGTCCAGTTGAAGATCTTCACGGCGGTGGGCACGGAGATCAGCATCGTGGCGTACATGAAGAACAGCTGGCCCGTGACTGGCATGCCCGTGGTGAACATGTGGTGCGCCCACACGATGAACGACAGGATCGCGATGGACGAGGTGGCGTACACCATGGAGGCGTAGCCGAACAGCTTCTTGCGGCTAAAGGCGGGCACGACCTGGCTGATGATGCCGAAGGCCGGCAAGATCATGATGTACACCTCGGGGTGGCCGAAGAACCAGAAGATGTGCTGGTACATCACCGGGTCGCCGCCGCCAGCCGGGTTGAAGAAGCTGGTGCCGAAGTGGCGGTCGGTCAGCGTCATGGTGATCGCGCCGGCCAGCACGGGCATCACGGCGATCAGCAGGTAGGCCGTGATCAGCCAGGTCCAGGCGAACATGGGCATCTTCATGAGCGTCATGCCCGGGGCGCGCATGTTCAGGATGGTCACGATGATGTTGATCGAGCCCATGATGGAACTGGCGCCCAGGATGTGCATGGCGAAGATACCCACGTCCATGGACGGCCCCATCTGCAGCGTCAGCGGCGCATACAGCGTCCAACCCGCGGCAGGCGCGCCACCGGGCATGAAGAACGACGACACCAGCATGATGGCCGCGGGGATCATCAGCCAGAAGCTGAAGTTGTTCATGCGTGCGAACGCCATGTCGGACGCGCCGATCTGCAGCGGGATCATCCAGTTCGCGAAACCCACGAAGGCCGGCATGATGGCGCCGAACACCATGATCAGCCCGTGCATGGTGGTGAGTTGGTTGAACAGCTCGGGGTTCACCACCTGCAGCCCGGGCTGGAACAGCTCGGCACGGATCAGCAGCGCGAGCACGCCGCCGATCATCAGCATGGTGAACGAGAACAGCAGGTACAGCGTCCCGATGTCCTTGTGGTTGGTGGCAAACACCCAACGGCGCCAGCCGGTGGGGCCGTGGTGGTGGTCACCGTGGTCGTGTGCGTGGCCGCCGGCGTGCCCGTGATTGTCCAGAACTGCGCTCATGTTCGATTCCTCAATGCGTTGGGCGTTGCGGTTCACTTGCCGCGCTGGGCCACGATTTCAGACGGCTGCACCAGCTGACCCGTCTTGTTGGACCAGGCGTTCTTGGTGTAGGTCACCACGGCGGCCAGATCGGTGTCGCTGAGCTGCGCCCAGGCGGGCATGGCGCCGTTGGCAGCGCCCTTGAGCACCACCTGGATCTGCTTGGCGTGGTCGGCGTCTGTGACGATGGCCGAACCGTCCAGCGGCTTGATGGGGCCGGCCCCCTTGCCGTTGGCCTGGTGACAGGCGGCGCAGTTGGCGGCGTAGACCTTCTCGCCGCGCGGCAGCAGCGCGTCCAGCGTCCAGACCTTGCTGGGGTCGTCCAGCTTGGCGGCGGCCTTCTTTTTCTCGCCATCCACCCACTGCGTGTATTCCTGTGCGGACACTACCTTGACGTGGATCGGCATGTAGGCGTGCTCCTTGCCGCACAACTCGGCGCACTGGCCGTAGTAGTCGCCCACCTTTTCCGCGCGGAACCACGTGTCGCGCACGAAGCCGGGGATCGCGTCCTGCTTGATGCCGAACGCCGGCACCATGAAGGCGTGGATCACGTCGTTGGCCGTGGTGATCACGCGCACCTTCTTGCCCACCGGCACCACCAGGGGTGCGTCCACCTTCAGCAGGTAGTCGGCTGGTGCATTGGCCACGTTGCCACTGTCGGACATCCGGCGATGGCTGCTGTCCAGCGTGGAGATGAAAGACAGGCCCTCGCCCTCGCCCGACAGATAGTCGTAGCCCCACTTCCACTGGTAGCCGGTCACCTTCACCGTGAGGTCGGCATTGGTCGTGTCCTTTTGCGCCACCAGCACCTTGGTGGCCGGCAGGGCCATGAGGACCACGATGATGAAGGGGATCACCGTCCAGACCACCTCGACGGTGACGGACTCGTGGAAATTGGCGGCCTGGGCGCCGCGCGACTTGCGGTGCTTCCAGATCGAATAGAACATCACCGAGAACACGCCGACGAAGATCACCGTGCAGATGATGAGCATCATCCAATGCAGGAAGTGCTGCTCCTCGGCGATCTTGGTCACGGGGGGGTGCAAGTTCAGCTGGTTCACCGCAGGGCCGCCGGGCAGGCTCTGAACCGCATGGGCCGCCATGCCCACCCATGCTCCGGCCATCAGCAGCCCAGAAGCCAGCTTGTTGGAAATGCTCTTCATAGTTCTCACTTACTTCTAAGCTCCAATTGACCAATCCCTCGGTGCGCGCCTGCGTGGGGTCAAGCGGCGCACAAAGCCATGCGGGCATGCCGTGCACCCGCTTTCACCAATCAGTCCAGACCGCTTTCCTGGCAGCCTGTTGTCTCCGCAGTCCAACACGGACTCTCTTGATCGCATTCAGCATGCCCAGCACGGGACATGGCTGCAATACACGTTAGTCCCGAGAGAACACTGCCAAGAAGTGACGCAGAAAGGAGGCCTGAGAGCGCCGCGTGGCGCCATCAGAACTCCAGAAGACGCGACGCCGGCCGCGGGCGACCACCCGATGCAGGCGCGCCAAGAGAGTTCCGAATCTGCAATCTTAAAGAATTGTAGCCTGCATTGATTGAGGTCATTGACAGCGCAAATTGCGCTGCAGCCCCCTCAGCGCGGCAGCGTGCGTCCTGCGTGGAGCATGGCGCGCATGTCCTGCAGCGACACCGCGCTGCTGCCCTCCACGCGCACGCGGGGCGCGGGCTTGAAGGCATGGCCGTAGACGACCTCGAAGGTCAATGCAAGCTGCCCCTCATGGCGAGGATCGGCCAGCCGCTGGGCCAGCGCCTCTTCCAGTCGCTGGCGCCAGTGGCGCCCGCGCAACGCGGGAAAGCGCTGCGGATGCAGGTTGCGCCCCAGGCCGCGCAGCTCCTGCAGCAGCCGCTCGGGCGTGGCAAAGGTGAGCGTGATGCGTTCCATGTCCATGACAGGCTCGGCAAACCCCGCATGCACCAGCATGTCGCCCCAGTCGTGCATGTCGGTCATGGCGTGGCCGGCGGCGGGCCAGCCCAGCTCGGCATACAGCGCGTGCAGCTCGCGCAGCGTGTCAGGGCCCAGGCACGAGAACATCAGATAACCGTCCACCGCCAGTGCCCGATGCCACTGGGTGATCAGCGCCTGCGGGTCCGCCGCCATGTGCAGGGCCATGTTGGACCACAGCATCTGCACGCTGCCCTCGGGCGGCACCCCGAAGCGCGGCGCCGCCGCGGACCAGCGCGCGGGGCTCCACCAGGGCTTTGCGAAGCGCACGCGCGCCAGCGCCTCCCCCGCGGGTGATGAAGTCTCGGTGATATGGCTGGTGGCTTGTTCGAAATGCTGCCCCACCAGGCCATGGCCCTGCACGCCGCCGCGCAGCGGATCCCAGTCGCACCAGGCCTGCGGCGCCTGCACGATCCACTGCAGCCGCTCCTGCATGCGCTGCGCCACCTCTTCGTGCAACCAGGGCGAGACCTCGGGCACCATGGCATGCCAGCGTGCAGCGGCGACCGGGTCGATGGTGGGCGGAAGGTGTTCGGACATGGCGGGCCGCAAATGGCCGCGAGTATATTGAGCCCATGCTGTTCACGCATCTGGCCACGCACCTGGCAGGGATATCGCGCGGCCTGGCCCGCATGGGCGCGGCAGTGCCCAGCCGCTGCGCGGTCTGCCGTGCCTGGCCCGCACGCCCCGTGTGCGACGCCTGCCGCATGCAGTTTGCTCCGCCGCTCCCGCGCTGCGCCACCTGCGCGCGGTTGCTGCCCCACGGCGTCGCGCAGTGCGGCGACTGCCTGCGCCACCCACCGCCGCTGGATGCCTGCGTGGCCGCAGTGAGCTACGCCTTTCCTTGGGCCGACCTGCTGGCCCAGTTCAAGTTCCATGCGGAGCCCGGCTGGGCCGGCGCCCTGGCGCAACTGATGGCGCGTGCCCCAGGCGCGCAGGCAGCGCTGGCCCAGGCCGACCTGGTGTTGCCCGTGCCGCTGTCACCCGAGCGATTGCGCCAGCGCGGCTACAACCAGGCCCTGCTGCTGGCGCGCGCGCTGGGCCATCCACAGGTGCACGCGCGGATGCTGCTGCGCGTGCGCGATACCGAGGCGCAGAGCCACCTGGCGCGTGCCGAACGGCTGCGCAACCTGCGCGGCGCCTTCGTGCCCGACCCGCTGCGGGCCGCGCAACTGGCCGGCAAGCGGGTGCTGCTGGTGGACGACGTGATGACCACCGGCGCCACGCTGCATGCGGCCGCAGCGCCCCTGCGCGATGCGGGTGCGCTGCAGGTCTGCGCGCTGGTGCTGGCCCGCACGCCGTGACGCGCGGGCATGGCCGCCGGTATACGATTCATTACCATCTGCCGCCTCATCCGTCAGCCCGCCACCCGCGGGCCGCCGACAATAGCCACCATGTTTCACATCGTCCTCGTCGAGCCTGAGATTCCGCCCAACACCGGCAACGTGATCCGCCTGGCCGCCAATACCGGCTGCATGCTGCATCTGGTGGAACCGCTGGGCTTCTCCATGGAAGACCCTCTCATGCGCCGCGCGGGACTGGACTACCACGAGTACGCCGAGGTGCGCCGCCACCCGGGCTGGACGGCCCTGCTGCGCGACATGCAGCCCGACCTGTCGCGCATGTTCGCGCTGACCACCCATGGCACGCAGTCGGTGTACGACACGGGCTTCCTGCCGGGCGACTGGTTCGTGTTCGGCGCCGAATCGCGCGGCCTGCCGCCGGAACTGCGCGAGACGTTCCCGCCCGCGCAGCGCCTGCGCCTGCCGATGCTGCCCAACCAGCGCAGCCTGAATCTGTCCAACGCCGTGGCCGTGACGGTCTACGAGGCGTGGCGGCAAAACAGCTTTCTCATTCCGCCCACGCAGACCCAGCCTGCCTGAACCGGACCGGCAGGCCCCCGGCGCAGCCCCGTCAGGCGGGTGCGCCGTAGCTGCGTACCAGCGCCTCGGCCACGCACACGGGCTTGTCGCCGCCCTCGCGCTCCAGGGTCACCTCCCAGGTCATCTGCATGCCGTCGGGCGCGACGGGCTCGGCCGCTGCCAGCACCATGTGCGCGCGCAGCCGGCTGCCCACGGGCACGGGAGCGGGGAAGCGCACCCGGTTGAGCCCGTAGTTCACGCCCATGCGCGCGCCGGTGATGGCAAACGATGCCTCCATGAAGCGCGGCAGCAGCGACAGTGTCAGAAAGCCGTGCGCGATGGTGGTGCCGAACGGCCCCTGCGCTGCGCGCTGCGGGTCCACATGGATCCACTGGTGGTCGCCCGTGGCGTCGGCAAACCGGTCGATCTGCGCCTGGGTGACTTCCACCCAGTCGGTGACGGCCACTTCCTGCCCGACACAGGAGGCCACTTCGGAATAGCTGCGGAAGGTTTTCATGCGGCCACTGTAGCGGCCTGCGCGCGCGGGCGCCTGTCGGCACCGCGACAGCCCTGGCGCTGGAACTCGGCCAGCGCGCGCGTCAGGCGCCGTCCAGCCAGGCGCAGATGCCCTGCCACTGCTCCAGATCGCGCGCCACGCGGCCGGGCGACAGATCGAACAGCGACAGGCCGTGCGCCGCCAGGTGGATGTAGTTCTGCGTGTCGCGCAGGTAGCCCAGCACCGGCAGGCCCAGGCTGTCCACGAAGGCATGCAGCTTGTCCGCCGCGATGGTGCGCGCGTCCACGCGCATGCCCACGATGCCGATCGGCACGCCCGCGCTGCGACGGTGCGCTGCCAGCTCGTCCAGAAACTGGCGCGTGGCGAAGATGTCGAACACGCTGGGCTGCAGCGGCACGATGATACGGTCGGCCAGCTTGAGCATGTCCTTCAACCGCCAGCCGTGCAGGCCCGCGGGCGTGTCGAGCACGGCGTGGGTGGCGTGCTTGGGCGGCTTGTCGAAGCGATCGGGCTCAATGTCCCACGCGCCGATGGGGCGCGCCGCGGCCGGGCGTTGCTGCAGCCACAGCCGCGCGGACTGCTGGCGGTCCACATCGCCCAGTACCACCGCATGCCCGCGGCTGGCGTAGTAGCCTGCGATGTTGGTGGCCAGCGTGGACTTGCCCACGCCGCCCTTGGGATTTGCAACTGCGACCACGGTCATGCCTGCCTCCTGTGTTCCGTACCCGCGCGGGGCCAGCCCGCATCGTAGTGCCGGCGGTCGCGGCCGCTGGCTCCACATAAGCAAAAACAGGCCTTAGCGCCCGTCCGTCAAGCGCTAATAGCTATTATAAAAATAGCAAACCAGCGACTACCCGTGCTGTGTGCCGCGCTTGACGAAAAACAGCCCTGCGCCCACCAGCATCAGCAGGCCGCCAAACACGCGGTTCTGCGTGCGCATGGCGCGTCCGCTGCGCATCAGCGTGCGCAGCGCGCTGGCGCTGGCGGCGTAGCCGTTCATCACGATCAGGTCCACCGAGAGCATGGTGACGGCCATCACCAGCAGCTGGCTCCACAGCGGGCGCGTGTCGGTCATGAACTGCGGCAGCACGGCCACCATGAAGATGATGCCCTTGGGGTTGGTGGCATTGGTCAGCAGGCCGGTGAGCACGCGGCGGCGCCAGCTCGCGGGCTGCGCCTGCAGGTCGCCCTGCAGCGTGCCGGCGGCGCCCGCGCGCCACTGCATGAAGCCCAGGTAGATCAGGTAGCACGCACCCAGCACCTTGACGATGCTGAAGGCCAGTTCCGACGCCACCAGCAGCGAGCCCACGCCGGCGCCGGCCACCACCAGGATCAGCAGCAGGCCTAGCTCCAGCCCCAGGATCGTGGCGCCCGCCTTGCGCACGCCGTAGGACAGCCCGTGGCTCATGGACAGCACGGCGCCCGAGCCCGGCGAGATGGCGATCACCCACGACGCCGCAAAAAAAGCCATCCAGGTATGCCAGTCCATGTCGTGGTCCGTTGGGAAATGAGGGGGAAGGAATGCGGCGATTCTATCGGCCGACGCAGCCGGCACGCTGCGCGGCGGTCCTCTGGCGTCCGGCATGAAAACGCGGTCTAGCGCTTCTCCATCCAGCGCTAACAGCTATCAAAACAAGAGCATCCACGGCACCCTGCCCGCCCGGCGGCCCCCCGCGCCTGCGCCGCCCGCGGGCCGGGTGCACAATTTCTGCCCGCGCCCGAGTGCGGCGCACACACTTCCCCGCATCACTTTCGCGCCCTCTTCCTGCACACCATGGCCCAAGCCCCCGTCTGGCTCACCTACGGATTCACCTATCTCGCCGCGGCCGTGATCGCCGTCCCCATCGCCCGCGCGCTGGGGCTGGGCGCCATTATCGGCTACCTGGCCGCGGGCATCGCCATCGGCCCCTGGGGCCTGGCGCTGGTGAGCAATGTGCAGGACATCCTGCATTTCGCGGAGTTCGGCGTGGTGCTGATGCTGTTTCTGGTGGGGCTGGAGCTGCAACCCAGCCGCCTGTGGAGCCTGCGCCGCCCCATCTTCGGCCTGGGCACGGCCCAGATGGTGGGCTGCGCTGCACTGCTGTGGGCCGCGGCCTGGGCGTTCGGGCTGCCATGGCGCGTGGGGCTGGTGGGTGCGCTGGGGCTGGCGCTGTCGTCCACCGCCATCGCGCTGCAGGTGATCCACGAGCGCAACCTGATGCGCACGGACAGCGGGCAGAAGGCCTTCTCGATCCTGCTGTTCCAGGACGTGGCGGCGATCCCCATCCTGGCGCTGCTGCCGCTGCTGGGCGTGGCCGCGCGCGCGGCCGAGCTGGACCATCCGCACGAAGTGCAGGAGCTGCTGCTGGAGGCGGCCAAGATCCTGGGCGTGGTGGGCGCCATCGTGCTCGGCGGGCGGCTCGCGCTGCGCCCGCTGCTGCGCTGGATCGCCAAGAGCAAGACGCCCGAGATCTTCACCGCCACCTCGCTGTTCCTGGTGGTGGGCATCGCCATGCTGATGCTGTCGGTGGGCCTGTCGATGGCGCTGGGCGCGTTCCTTGCCGGCGTGCTGCTGGCCGACAGCGAGTTCCGCCGCGAGCTGGAGACCGACATCGAGCCCTTCAAGGGACTGCTGCTCGGCCTGTTCTTCATCGCGGTGGGCATGAGCATCGACTTCGGCGTGATCCTGCGCACGCCCTGGGGCATGCTGGCGCTGCTGCTGGGCTTCCTGGGCATCAAGGCACTGGTGATCTGGACGCTGGCGCGCGTGACCGCCATGCCCTACCAGGAGCGGCCGGTGTTCACGCTGCTGCTGGCGCAGGGCGGCGAGTTCGCCTTCGTGGTGTTCCAGGCCGGCGCGGGCTTTCGCGCGATTCCGGCCGAGATGGCGTCGCTGCTGATCGGCGCGGTAGCCTTGTCCATGCTGATCAGCCCGCTGCTGCTGGTGTTGCTGGACCGGGTGCTGCTCAAGCGCTTTGCCACGCTGAAGACCGCCCCGCAGGCGCAGGAGATCTCCGAGCCGCAGTCGGCCCCGGTGATCATTGCCGGCTTCGGGCGCTATGGGCAGATCGTGGCGCGCATGATGCTGGCGCAGGGCGTGCCCGCCACGGTGCTGGACCACAGCGTGGAGATGCTGGAGGTGGCCCACACCTTTGGCTACCGCGTGTTCTATGGCGACGCCACGCGCGTGAACCTGCTGCGCATGGCCGGCGCCGAGCATGCGCGCATCCTGGTGGTGGCGGTGGACGCGCCGGAGCAGTCGCTCAAGATCGTGCAACTGGCGAAGAAGCACTTTCCTCAGTTGCAGATCGTGGCGCGCGCGCGCGACGTGACGCACTGGCACGCGCTGCGCGATCTGGGCGTGGAGCATGTGGAACGCGAGGTGTTCGAGTCCAGCCTACGCACCGCACGCACCGTGCTGGAGCTCAACGGCCTGTCGCCGCAAGAGGCCGACACCTTGGCCGAGCGCTTCCGCGCGCACAACATGGCGCTGTCCAACCGCATGTACGAGCACCACAACGACCGCGAGGCCATGATCGCCGTCGCCAAGCAGGGCCGCGCCCAGCTGGTGGAGCAGATGGCCAAGGAGCGCCAGGAACGCATGGCCGCGGCGGAGGCTGGCGCCGGCCTGCCGCCCGATGTGCCCCAGGCACCCAAGGCTCCATAACAAAAGAGCCTGTAGCGCCCGCCTATCAAGCGCTACAAGCTCTCGTATCAATAGCAGATTACCGCTACCCCTCCACACGCCGTGTGAGGGAGGGGTAAGCGGCTGAACCGCTCAGCGAAGGGTCAGTCGGCCGTCGCGCCGGACTCCTTCACCACCTTGCCCCACTTCACGCTTTCGGCCTTGATGAAGGCGGCGAACTGCGCGGGTGTCTCGGCCACCACGTCACCGCCCTGCTCGGCGATCTTCTTCTTCACGTCGGCCTGGTTCAGCACCTTGATCAGCGCGGCGTGCAGCTTGTCCAGCACCGGCTTGGGCGTGCCGGCCGGGGCAAACATGCCGAACCAGGACGTTGCCTCGTAGCCGGGCACGCCGGCTTCGGCGATGGTCGGCACGTCAGGCAGCTCGGGCGAGCGCTTGGCGGTGGTCACGGCGATGGGGCGCAGCTTGCCCGAGCGCACGTGCTGTATGGCCGAAGGCATGTTGTCGAACATGACGGAGGTCTGGCCGCCCAGCAGGTCGGTCATGGCGGGGGCGCTGCCCTTGTAGGGGATGTGCAGCAGGTCGGTGCCGGTCATGCTCTTGAAGAGCTCGCCCGATACGTGGGGCGACGCGCCGCTGCCGGGCGAGCCAAACGTGATCTTGCCGGGGTTGGCCTTGGCGTAGGCGATCATTTCCTTCACGGTCTTGAACGGCTGGCTGGGGTGGGCCACCAGCAGGTTGGGCACCGTGGCCACGCGCGACAGCGGCGCAAAGTCCTTCACCGGGTCGAAGGGCATCTTCTTGTACAGCGACTGGTTGATGGCGTGCGTGCCCACCGTGCCCATGAACAGGGTGTAGCCGTCGGCTGCGGCCTTGGCGGCCAGCGATCCGCCAATGTTGCCGCCCGCGCCGGGCTTGTTGTCCACCACGACGGACTGGCCCAGCTCGGTGGTGAGGCCCTGGCCCACGATGCGCGCCAGGATGTCGGTGGTGCCGCCGGCCGAGAATGGCACGATGATGGTGATGGGCTTGGTGGGGAAGTTCTGCGCCAGGGCGCCCAGGGGCAGCGCGCCGGCGGCGGCCACGGCCAGGGAGGCCAGCAGCGTGCGGCGGGTGGTGTGATGAAGGTTGGTCATGCTTGTTTCCTCTTTCTCTAGGATTGGATGAATGGAAGGGAGCGGCGTGGGCAGCGCAGCAAGCCGCACTGCATCGCTACCTGCGGTCTCAGCCGCGCAGGAACTGCGCCAGGGCCTCGTCAAAGGCCTGCGGCGCTTCCAGGTTGGACAGGTGCGAAGCCGGCACCTCGGCCAGCCGCGCACCGGCAATGGCCGCCTGCATGAAGCGGCCGTCGGCCACGGTGGTCACGGGGTCGGCGCTGCCAGCCACGATCAGCGTGGGCACGTCGATGCCACCGACCTGCGAGCGCAGGTCGGCCAGCGCCAGGGCTTCGCAGCAGGCGGCATAGCCCTCGGGGGCGATGCCGGCAATCCAGCTCTGCGCGCGCAGCACCACGTCCGGCTCGGCCGCGCAGAAGGCTGGGGTGAACCAGCGCGCGGGTGACGATGCGGCCAGCTCCGCCATGGCGTCACGGCCCTTTTCGCGCACCAGCGCGGCGCGGGCCTGCCAGCCTTCGGCCGTGCCGATCTTGGCGGCGCTGTTGCACACGGCCAGGCTCAGCAGGCGCTGGGGCTGGTGCACGCCCAGCCACAGGCCCGTGAAGCCGCCCATGGAGATGCCGCAGAAGTGCGCACGCTCGATCCGCAGCGCATCCAGCACCGCGACCACGTCGCCGCCCAGCAGTTCGAAGGTGTAAGGGCCGGGTGTCACCACGCTCGCGCCGTGGCCGCGCGTGTCGTAGCGCACCACGCGGAAGTCCTGGGCGAAGCGCGCGGCCTGCGCGTCCCACATCTCCAGCGTGGTGCCCAGGGAGTTGGAAAACACCAGGGCCGGGGCGCCCTCGGGGCCTTGCACGCACACGCGCAGGCGCCCGCCTTGCACGTCCACCCAGCGTTCTTGCTTGTTCATGCTCGCTCCTCGGGTCACGCCGCGCGCTTACACGCGCTCCAGCACCACGGCGATGCCCTGGCCCACGCCGATGCACATGGTGCACAGCGCGTAGCGGCCGCCCAGCGTGTGCAGCTGGTTCACGGCGGTGGTAGCCAGGCGTGCGCCCGAGGCTCCCAGCGGGTGGCCCAGGGCGATGGCGCCACCCCACTGGTTGACGCGCTTGTCGTCATCGGCAACACCCAGGTCGCGCAGCACGGCCAGGCCCTGTGCGGCGAAGGCTTCGTTCAGCTCGATCACGTCCATCTGGTCCAGCGTCAGGCCGGTCTGGGCCAGCACCTTGCGCACGGCGGGCGCGGGGCCAAAGCCCATGATGCGCGGCGCCACGCCGGCCACGGCCATGCCCACCACGCGGGCGCGGGGCACCAGGTTGTATTGCTGGGCGGCCGCCTCATCGGCCAGCAGCAGGGCGCAGGCGCCGTCGTTCACGCCGCTGGCGTTGCCGGCCGTGACGGTGCCGCCCTCGCGCACCACGCCCTTGAGCTTGGCCAGCGCCTCCAGCGTGGTGGCGCGCGGATGCTCGTCCTGGCTGACCACGACGGCGTCGCCCTTCTTCTGGGGAATGACGACGTTGACGATTTCCTTGGCCAGATAGCCGGCGGCCATCGCGGCGGCGGCCTTTTGCTGGCTGGCCAGGGCCATGCGGTCCTGGGCCTCGCGCTCGATCTTGAAATCGTCGGCCACGTTCTCGGCCGTCTCGGGCATGGAGTCCACGCCGTATTGAGTCTTCATCAGCTTGTTGATGAAGCGCCAGCCGATGGTGGTGTCGTACACCGCGTTGCTGCGGCTGAAGGCGCTTTCCGCCTTGGGCATCACGAAGGGCGCGCGGCTCATGGACTCGACGCCGCCAGCGATCATCAAGCGCGCCTCGCCCGACTTGATGGCGCGCGCGGCGGAGCCCACGGCGTCCAGGCCCGAGCCGCACAGGCGGTTGATGGTGGCGCCGGGCACGTCGATGGGCAGGCCGGCCAGCAGGCTGGACATGCGCGCCACGTTGCGGTTGTCCTCGCCGGCCTGGTTGGCGTTGCCATACAGCACGTCATCCACGGCCGCCCAGTCCACGCCGGGGTTGCGCTCCATCAGCGCCTTGATGGGCAACGCGCCCAGGTCGTCGGTGCGCACGCTGGAGAGGGCGCCGCCGTAGCGGCCGAAGGGGGTGCGGATCGCGTCGCAGATGAAGGCTTGGCGGGCGTTGCTCATGGTGTCTCCGAGGGGAATATCAAAAAAGTGAGCTGCCAGCGCTTGTCCATCAAGCGCTGGAGGCCGTTTTGGTACTTATTGCTGTGCGTGCTGGATCGGCAGGCCGACGATGCGCTCCAGCTCCTCGTGCGAGAGGCCGGGCACGGTGTCGATCAGGCGCAGGCCCTGGGGCGTGCATTCCAGCGTGCACAGGTCGGTGTAGATGCGCTTGACGCAGGCCAGGCCCGTCAGGGGGTAGCTGCAGGCCTGGACCACCTTGCATTCGCCGGTCTTGCTGACCAGATCCATCATCACCCAGGTGGACTTGGCGCCCACGGCCAGGTCCATGGCGCCGCCCACGGCGGGAATGGCGCCGGGCTCGCCGGTGCTCCAGTTGGCCAGGTCGCCCGTGGCCGACACCTGGAAGGCGCCCAGCACGCAGATGTCCAGGTGGCCGCCGCGCATCATCGAGAAGCTGTCGGCATGGTGGAAGTAGCAGCCGCCGGGCAGCAGCGTCACGGGCTGCTTGCCGGCGTTGGTCAGGTCATAGTCTTCCTGGCCCTTGGCGGGCGCGGGGCCCATGCCCAGGATGCCGTTCTCGGAATGCAGCACCACCTCGCGGCCTGCGGGGATGTGGTTGGCCACCAGGGTCGGCTGGCCGATGCCCAGGTTCACATAGGCACCGTCGAAGATGTCCTGGGCCACTCGTGCGGCCAGTTCGTCCTTGGTTCGTTTTTGATAGCTGCTCACGCTGTATCTCCTTGGGCTGAACGGGCTTTACTTCTTGAATCCACCGGCCTGGGTGGCCACGCGCGGCACCTGGACGACCTTGCTCACGTAGATGCCGGGGGTGACCACGGCCTCGGGGTCCATCTCGCCCAGCTCCACCAGTTCGTGCACGGTCGCCACGGTGTACTTGGCCGCCATGGCGCACACGGGGCCGAAGTTGCGCGCCGACATGCGGTAGGTCAGGTTGCCCCAGCGGTCGCCCTTCTCGGCCTTGACCAAGGCCACATCGCCGTAGATGGGGTACTCCAGCACGTAGTGCTTGCCGTTGATCTCGCGGGTTTCCTTGCCTTCGGCCAGCTGCGTGCCATAGGCCGTGGGGCAGAAGAAGGCGCCGATGCCGGCGCCCGCGGCGCGCATGCGCTCGGCCAGGTTGCCCTGGGGCACCAGTTCCAGTTCGATCTTGCCGCTGCGGTACAGCTCGTCGAACACATAGCTGTCCACCTGGCGCGGGAAGCTGCAGATGATCTTGCGCACCTGCCCGCTCTTGAGCAGCGCGGCCAGGCCGGCATCGCCGTTGCCGGCGTTGTTGTTGACCACGGTGAGGTCGCGCGCGCCTTGGGCGATCAGGCCGTTGATCAGTTCAATGGGGTTGCCCGAAGTGCCAAAGCCGCCAATCAGTACGGTGGCGCCGTCCTGCACGCCCGCGAGCGCCTCGGCAACGGAATCCGCAATCTTGTTGATCATGTGTTGCTGGTCCAGTGAGGGGAAAAGGAGCCGGCCCGGGCCGGGCCGGTTGTCGTGATCGTGTCACTTTGTTCGTATATAGAACAAATGTTCGTATAATGAATTTTAGGACGAACTGCCATGGATGACACCCCCCTTTCCGTAAGTAATACCCACAAGCCGGGGGATAGCTACGTGCAGTCGTTTGCACGCGGGCTGGAGGTGATCCGTTCCTTCAGCGCGGCGGCGCCGCAGCAGACCCTGAGCGAAGTCGCGGCACGCACCGGCCTGACGCGCGCAGGCGCGCGCCGCATCTTGCTGACGCTGCAGACGCTCGGGTATCTGGAGAGCGATGGCCGGCTGTTCCGCCTCACGCCGCGCATCCTGGACCTGGGCTTTGCCTACCTCAGTTCCATGCCCATCTGGGACCTGGCCGAGCCGCTGATGGAGGCCCTCACCGACCGCGTGCACGAGTCCTGCTCCGCCGCCGTACTGGACGGGCTGGACATCGTCTATGTGCTGCGCGTACACACCCACAAGATCATGAGCACCAACCTGGCCGTGGGCTCACGCCTGCCGGCGTTCTGGACGTCGCTGGGCCGCGTGCTGCTGGCCGAGCTGCCCGAGCAGGACCTGCGCGCCCGGCTGTCCGCGCTGCCGCGCCAGCAGTTCACGCGCCACACGGTGCTGGACGATGCGACGCTGCTCGCGCGCATCGCCCAGGCACGCGCCCAGGGCTGGTGCTTGGTGGACCAGGAACTGGAAGAGGGTTTGATTTCGGTGGCAGCGCCACTCAAGAACCGGGCGGGCCAGGTGGTGGCGGCCCTGAACATCAGCGGCCAGGCCAATCGCACCAGCACCGAAATGCTGCGCGAGCAGTTGCTGCCCGAACTGCTGGCCACGGCCCAGACCATCTCGCGCATGCTGGGCACGCGCCGGCCCTGACGCACGTAGGACCTGAGCCAACGCCCGCCCGCACGGCGCAAACCGTGCCGGCAATGGAACCTGCGTCAGGGCTTGCGCATGCTGAGCACCAGCACCAGGGCGCCCACGGCGATCGCGCCAATGCTGAGCCATTGCGGCACATTGACGGATTCCTTTTCCTTCACCGACAGCTCCAGCGGCCCGATGCGGGCCTGCGTGGTTTCCTTGGTGAAGCTGAAGCCCCCGGTGAAGAACCCGGCCAGGCCCAGGATCAGCAAGATCACGCCCAGAATGCGCATGCCCGTCATGGTGTCCACCTCTTTTTTATGTTGGTCGTAGGGTCGGCAGCCGCCAGCGGTGCCCGCCGCTACTGTAGAGCTGGGCGTAACCCCGCCGGCGTAGGAGGCCACCGCGACATCCCGCGGCAGAGCCGCCGCGTTGCATGCTACTCTGGAATCCATGTTCAATCCCACCCAAGCCGACGTACGCCGCTTCTTCTGCGCCACGCATGCCAAGCAGCAGGCCGGCCAGCCCATGGAGGCCATCGAGACGCTGGCCGGCCTGTGGATCGCGGAGCACCCTGAGTACCAGCCCGAGCTGGCCGATGTGGACACCGCCCTGGCGCGCAACTACGACGAGACGCCGGACCGCACCAACCCCTTCCTGCACTTGTCGATGCACCTCTCGATCAGCGAGCAGTGCAGCATCGACCAGCCGCGCGGCATCCGCCAGGCCGTGGAGCTGCTGGCCGCGCGCCTGGGGTCGTTGCACGACGCGCACCACGCCGCCATGGAGTGCCTGGGCACCATGCTGTGGGAGGCCCAGCGCGCGGGTCGGGCACCCGACGGCGACGCCTATATCGCCTGCGTCCAGCGGCGCGCCACGCGGGGCTGAGCCGTGGTGCCGCGCGGTGCGGCGCCTGCGTAGTCGTGCGGGTACACCAGCACGTCGCAGCCCACGCCCCCCAGCAGCCGCTGGGCTACGCTGCCCAGCAGCAGATCCAGCATCCATCCCCGGCGACGGTGCATCAGCGCCACCAGCTCCGCGCCCGAGCGCTCCTGCTGCACGGCCACCTGCCGCGCCACATCGCCCATGCCGACGGTCATTCCCACACGATTGCGCCGCGCCTCGAAGGCATCGGACAGCCGCACCAGCCGGTCGTGCGCATGCCGCTGCATTTGCGCGCGCCACGCGCGCACGGCCTGGGCCGATGCCTCGGCACTGCGCAGCTTGGCCTCATCGCGCAGGTCTACGGCATGGAACAGCTCCACCGCAGCGGCAGTGTCCAGTCCGCTCGCGTAGCGCACCATGGCATCGGCCGCCGGCGAAAAATCCACGGCCAGCAGCACATGCGCATAAGCCTCGCGCGCCGCACGCTGCACCACCAGCACGGGGCACGGACTGCGCCGCAGGATCTGGCTCAACGTGCCGCCGCGCCACAACTGCTCCACACCCTGGTGCGCGCGCTTATCCAGCACCAGCAGGTCCGCGCCCACGGCCGCGCGCAAGACCTCATCCACCACGCCGGCGCCGCGGTACGCCAGGGCCTTGACCGGCAGGTCGTGGCGGCGCGCCAGTTGGCGCGCGCGCTGCTCCAGCCGCGCCTGCGGGTCGACGAACTTCGGGTCCGGCTGCTCCGCACCGAACAGAAGATGCAGGCGCGCCTTGTGCTCGGCAGCCAACAGCGCGGCACGGTCAAGCGCATGCTCCGCCGCGGTCGAGAAATCGGTGAGGGCCACAATGGTCTGAAGGCGCATGGTCAAAACTCCTGGTCAACAAGCGGGAACAACGGCGCAAAAAGCGACCGTCAGCGGCGCGTCATCGGCGGGAAGAAGGTGCGCATCCGGGGTGCCGCACGGCGGCGCGCGCGGCAAGCAGGCCCCAGCGCACCGGAGCTGGCTGCCCGGCGGTACGCGTGACGCTTGGATGAAAGGAGTGGAGAACCGCCGGGCCTAGTGATCTGCGGCCGGCGAAGCTGGTTTCAGAACACCCATCCTGCGCATGGCGCGCGCCATCACGACGGCTGCAGATGCAAGCCGCGCGATACGGACGCACGGGGTGGAAACCAGGAAACGCATAGTGCCGATTGTAGGAAGTCCCTCCCTCCGGGGCAACCATTCCGCACCTGGGCGTGCCAGATAAGGGAACCCGGCCCGCGTGCCTCACCCGGGCGTAAAAAAACCCGCGTTGGCGGGCTTCTTCGGGTGCGTGCCACGGTCAGCGAAAGCGCGGCTGCGGAACGACCTGCAGGTCTCCATCGAGCGAACCCAGGTAACCCGCCAGCGCCTTCAGCTCGGCGTTGGAAAACTGCTTGGCGATGCCGGCCATCACGCCGTTGCTGCGGCCCACGTACGCGCCCTTGTCGGTCTTGTATGACTTGAGCGCCACGAACAGGTAGTCCGCATGCTGGCCCGCGATCTTGGGATAGGACGGGTCGATGGGCTTGGCGAAGTTCTCGCCGTGGCAGGACACGCAAGCGCCCTTTTGCAGCAGCTGCGCCACCTGGGCATTGGGTTCGCGCGAGGGCTTGGCGGGTGCCCCGGCGCTCGTGCCGTGCTCGGCATAGTAGGCCGACACATCGGCGATGTCCTGCTCGGACAGCGAATCGGCGATGCCGCGCATGGTGGGATGCTTGCGATCGCCCTTCTTGTAGGCGTCGAGTGCGGAGGCGATGTACTTGGCACCCTGGCCGGAAATCATCGGCACCTTGTGCACCTCGGGGAAGCTGGCCTGGTAGCCCGGGATGCCGTGGCACCCGATGCACATGGCGATCTTTTGCGCCCCAGCTTTGGCATCTCCCTTGATCTCCTCGGCATGGAGAAAACCGGTCGCACAAGCGACAGACAGGCCGAATATCGTGGTCAGTGTCTTCTTCATTTTGCGCGCACAATCAGGCGATTGGTTGTCTCCGCGTTCTAGTTCGTGGACGATTATAGCCAGCGCTTGTCAAGCCCTTTCATCAACGATTTCCCTATTCCCAGGCCCATGAAATTCCAAGGATCCCAGAATTACGTTGCCACCCAGGACCTGATGCTCGCGGTGAATGCAGCCATCACACTGCAGCGCCCGCTGCTGGTCAAGGGCGAGCCCGGCACGGGCAAGACCATGCTGGCCGAGGAAGTGGCCCAGGCGCTGGACATGCCGCTCCTGCAGTGGCACATCAAGTCCACCACCAAGGCGCAGCAGGGCCTGTACGAATATGACGCGGTGAGCCGCCTGCGCGACTCGCAACTGGGCGACGAGCGCGTCAAGGACATCCACAACTACATCGTCAAGGGCGTGCTGTGGCAGGCCTTCACGGCCGACAAGCCGGTGGCGCTCTTGATCGACGAGATCGACAAGGCCGACATCGAATTCCCCAACGACCTGCTGCGCGAACTCGACCGCATGGAGTTCTACTGCTACGAAACGCGCGAGATGATCCGGGCCAAGCACCGCCCGCTGGTGTTCATCACCTCCAACAACGAGAAGGAGCTGCCCGACGCTTTCCTGCGCCGCTGCTTCTTCCACTACATCAAGTTCCCCGAGGCCGAGACGATGAAGAAGATCGTCGACGTGCACTTCCCCACGCTCAAGAGCGAACTGCTCACCGTGGCGATGAAGACCTTCTACGACGTGCGCAACCTGCCCGGCCTGAAGAAGAAGCCCTCGACCAGTGAGCTCATCGACTGGCTCAAGCTGCTGGTGGCCGAGGAGATCCCGCTCGAAGCCCTGCAAAGCGCCGACAACAAGGTGGCCGTGCCGCCACTGGTGGGCGCGCTGCTCAAGAACGAGCAGGACGTGAGCCTGTTCGAGAAGCTGGTCTTCATGAACCAGCGCAACCGCTGAGCCGGAGCCCGTCATGAGCACTGCACAGCGGCTTTTGATGGAAGGTGCGTCCGACGCGGTAGGGTTCGTGGGCGGCGCGCTCGCGGGCTATGGCGTGGGCCTGCTGCTGGGGATGGACATCTTCAACGAGGGCTACGGGGCGGCCAGCATTGCAGGCATCGCCCTGGTGGGCATCGGGGGCGGGCTGGGCCTGCACCTGGCGCGGCGCTGGCGCGCGGCCCGCAGCGCGCGGAAAGAATGAGCAAGGAGCGACAGTCCATGGCCTTCGTCGAGCCCGTCACCCTGCGCCAGAGCGGCCTGCGGCTGGAGCCCCTGGCCCTGGCGCATGAAGCCGGCCTCGCCGCCGCCGCGGCCGACGGCGAGCTGTGGAGACTGCGCGTCACCAGCGTGCCCGAGCCGCAGGACACGCGCGCCTACATCGAGACGGCGCTGCGCATGCGCGACGAGGGCAACCGTTTCGCGTTTGCCGTGCTCGACGATGCCACGGGCCGCGTGCTGGGCACGACGAGCTACCACGACATCCTGCCCGCCGTGAAGCGGGTGGAGATCGGCTACACCTGGTATCGCCAGAGCGTGCAGCGCACGCATGTGAACACCACTGCCAAGCTGCTGATGATGGGCCATGCCTTCGACACGCTGGGCTGCCACGTGGTGGGCTGGCGCACGGACAACTTCAACTTTGCATCGCAGCGCGCCATCGAACGCCTGGGCGCGAAGAAGGACGGCGTGATCCGCGGCCATGCGCTGCGCCGCGACGGCACCATCCGCGACACGGTGATGTACAGCATGCGCAGCGGCGAATGGCCCGAAGCGCGCGCGCAGTTGCTATACCTTCTGCAGCGCCATGCGCCCGCTGAATAAGCGCTGGAGGCCTGTTTCATGTTGATCGACTTCTTCTACACCCTGCGCGCCGGCAAGCTGCCGGTGTCCGTGAAGGAATTCGTCACGCTGCTGGAGGCGCTGCAGGCCGGCGTGGTCGGCCCCAAGTCCGACGACGCCTGGAGCCTGGACGACTTCTACTACCTCGCGCGCACCGCGCTGGTGAAGGACGAAAAACACTTCGACAAGTTCGACCGCGCGTTCGCTGCCTACTTCAAGGGCGTGGAGATGCTGGCCGACTTCCGCAAGGAAATCCCCGCCGACTGGCTGCGCAAGATGCTGGAGCGCGAGCTGACGCCCGAGCAGAAGGCCGCCATCGAGAAGATGGGCTGGGACGAGCTGATGGAGACGCTCAAGAAGCGCCTGGAGGAGCAAAAGGAGCGCCACGAAGGCGGCAACAAGTGGATCGGCACGGGCGGCACCAGCCCCTTCGGCCACGGCGGCTACAACCCGCAGGGCATCCGCATCGGCGGCGCGGGCAAGAACAAGAGCGCCGTGAAGGTGTGGGAGCAGCGCGCCTACCGCGACTACGACGACACGCAGGAGCTGGGCACGCGCAACATCAAGGTGGCGCTGCGCCGCCTGCGCAAGTTCGCACGCGAGGGGCATGAGCTGGAGCTGGACCTGCCGGACACCATCCGCGCCACGGCGGCCAACGCGGGCTGGCTGGACATCAAGATGGTGCCCGAGCGCCACAACAACGTGAAGGTGCTGCTGCTGATGGACGTGGGCGGCACCATGGACGAGCACATCCAGCGCGTGGAGGAACTCTTTTCTGCCGTGAAGAGCGAGTTCAAGCACCTGGAGTTCTACTACTTCCACAACTGCGTTTACGACTTCATGTGGAAGAACAACCGCCGCCGCTTCGCGGAGAAGTTCCCAACCTGGGACATCATCCGCAAGTACAACAAGGACTACAAACTCATCTTTGTGGGCGACGCCACCATGAGCCCGTACGAGATCCTGCAGCCCGGTGGCAGCGTGGAATACAACAACGAGGAGCCCGGCGCCGAGTGGTTGCAGCGCCTCACGCACGCCTTCCCCCGGTTCGCGTGGATCAACCCCGAACCCCAGGGCGTGTGGCAGTACCGCCAGAGCATTGGCATCATCCAGCAGCTCATGGGCAACCGCATGTACCCTTTGTCACTCAAAGGCCTCGAAGAAACGATGCGGCTTTTGTCAAAATAGCCCGCATGACCAAGCCAAGCTCAGCGCCGGCCCGGTGGCCGGCGTTGCTGTTTCTGCTGATCGGCCTGGCCCTCTTGCAGGGCTGCAGCCTGCTGCAGCGCCCCTCCCCCGCGCCGCACGACGCGCCCTCTTCCATCACCTCCGAGGCGGGCCCGGACTCCGGCCCCGATGCGTTCGCGCTGGATGTGCAGGTGGAGGACGACACCCTGCGCGAGTACCTCACGCGCCATCTGGAGCTGCAGCGCTTTCGCCAACTGCCCGACCTGCAGGCGCATGAACTCACGCGGCTGCTGGGTTCGGCCGACGCGAACGCCCGCGACCTGCTGGCCACGCAGGGCTACTTCAGTCCCGAGATCACCATCGAGCTGCGCGAGCAGGCCACCGACGCCGACGCGCCACCGCGCACCGTGCTGGTCAGCGTGTCGCCCGGCCCGCGCACGCACATCGCCAGCGCCGACATCACGCTAATGGGCGAGGACGGCCACGGTGCCGACGCGACCGAGCTCGCGCGCCGCCAGGCCCGGTTGCAGCGCGGCTGGTCGCTGCCGCCCGGCGAGCCGTTCACGCAGGAGGGCTGGGACAGTGCCAAGAACCAGGGCCTGCGCGATCTGCAGGCGCGCCGCTACCCCACGGCGCGCATCGCCAACAGCCGCGCCGAGGTGGACGCCGACCGCGCCGAGGCCAAGCTGCAGGTGGCCTACGCGCCTGGCCCGGCCTACCGTTTTGGCACCCTGCAGATCCAGGGTGGCGAGCGTTACGACAACGAGGGCATGCGCCGTATTGCGCGCCTGCCCACGGGCGAGGACTACAGCGAGGCGCGCCTGCTGGACACCCAGCAGCGCCTGGCCAGCAGCGGCTATTACGACGCGGTGTTCCTCACGCTGGACACCGAGCACGGCGATCCGCAGTCCGCGCCCGTGATTGCCCAGGTGCGCGACGCGCCGCTGCAAAAAATGGTCTTCGGCGTCGGTATCTCCACCGACAGCGGACCGCGCCTGTCCATGGACCACACGCACAACCGCCTGCCGGGCTTGGGCTGGCGCGCCGTGAGCAAGGTGGCGGTGGACAACAAGCGCAAGCTGCTGTCCACCGACTGGACCGGGCTGCCGCATGCGAACGGCTGGCGCTGGTTCACCGGCCTGCAGCTGCAGCGCGAGGCCACGGGCAGCTACGACGTGGACAGCTCGCGGCTGCGCGCCGGGCGCACCAAGAGCACGGACCGCATCGACCGCAGCTACTTCCTGCAGCACGACACGGCCAAGAACCGCGGCGAGGACGCGCCGCCGTCCAGCAGCGCGATCTCCGCCAACTACGGCTGGACGGGGCACTACTTCAACAGCAATACCAACCCCACGCGCGGCTGGGGCCTGGCGGCCGAGCTGGGCGTGGGCACCACGCTGCGCCCGGAGCGCGACCCCTTCGTGCGCACCCTGCTGCGCTGGCAGTCCTTCGTCGGCCTGGGCCGCGTGGACCTGGGGAACAACGTGCGCCGCGGCAGCCGCCTGTCGCTGCGCCTGGAGGGCGGCGCGGTGCTGGCGCGCGACGGCGCCGACATCCCCGTCACCCAGCTGTTCCTGACCGGCGGCGACACCACCGTGCGCGGCTACGGCTACCGCAGCATCGGCGCGCGCACCGACGCGGACAAGCTCTTCGGCGGGCGCTACATGGCCGTGGGCAGCGCCGAATGGCAGCGCCCCATCACCGTGCGCGGCAACCGCACCGACTTTGAGAGCGCCCTGTTCATCGACGCCGGCGCCGTGGCCGACACACCTGGCGATCTCACGGCGCGCGTGGGCGTGGGTGCAGGCCTGCGCTGGCAAAGCCCGGTGGGCCCGCTGCAGGCCGACCTGGCCTATGGCCTGCACACGCACCAGGTACGGCTGCACCTGCGGCTGGGCTACACGTTCTGATATACAAAAAAGTGAGCTGCCAGCGCTTGATACACAAGGGATTCTGATGGTTTTCATTTCAAATTCCTTTGCTGGCAAGCGCTAGCAGCTATTGTTTTTAAACCTCCATGACCCACCCCTCCAGCCACCAGCCCTACGCCGCAGGCGCGACGCCCACGCCGCGGCCGCCGCCGCGCCGCCGCGTCGGGCGCTGGGTGCTGGCTACGCTGGGGGGCCTGCTCATGGCGGCGCTGGTGCTGCTGGGCGGGCTGTGGTGGTGGGCCGGCAGCAACACCTCGCTGGCCAGCGCACTGGCGCGCGCGGCGCAATACCTGCCCGAGGGGCAGAGCCTGCAGGCGCGCGACGTGAGCGGCTCGTTGCGCTCGGGCGGCACGATTGGCTGGCTGCGCTGGAGCAGCCCCACGCTGGCCGTGGAGGTGCACGACGCGCGCATCGCCTGGAGCGTCGCGCCGCTGCTGCGCCGCCAACTGCGCCTGGGCGAGGTGCGGGCCGCGCAGGTGCTCATCACGCCGCAGGACGCGCCCGGCCCGCAGGAGCCGCCCACCCCGCCTCTGCAGCAGCTGGTGCTGCCACTGCGGATCGAGCTGCCCTTCCACGCGGACCGCATCGACTGGGCCGGCAGCACCGTCGCCCAGCAACTGGAGGGCACCTACCGCTACGACGGCGAGCAACACCGCCTGGCGGTGGACCAGGTCACGCTGGCCCAGGGCCGCTACGCGCTGCTGGCCACGTTGCAGGCCCAGGCGCCCATGGCGCTCACCGCCACGCTCAACGGCACGCTGCGCACGCCGGTACCCGGCAGCGCGCAACCCTTGCAGGCCCTAGCCCAGGCCAGCGCGCAGGGCACGCTGGCCGGCGCGGGCGCACAGATCCAGCTCACGGCCCAGCTGCGCGGCACCGATGGCGCAGGCCCCACCCATCCACCGCTGCGCGCCGACCTGCAAGCGCGCATCGCCCCCTGGGCCGGTCAACCGCTGCTGCAGGCCGCGGCCGAGGTGCAGGCCCTGGACCTCGCCGCGCTGTGGCCGCAGGCGCCCGCCACCCAGCTCAGCGGCACCGCCGCGCTGGAGCCCGCCGAGGCCGACGCGCCCGGCTGGCAGATTCAGGCCGCGCTGCGCAACGCCCTGCCCGGCCCGTGGGACCAGCAGCGCCTGCCTGTCGACACACTGCAGGCCCGCGCCGCGTTCGATGGCGCCACCTGGACCGTGTCCGAATCGCTGGCGCGGGTGGGCAGCGGCAGCGTCGCACTGCAGGGCGCCTACACACCCGCCACGCGCGCGCTGCAGGGCCAAGCCGAGGTGCGCGCCCTCAACCCTGCGGCGCTGCACACTCTGCTGGACGCCGCGCCCGTGAACGGCACCGCCAGCGCCGAAAGCCGCGACGCGGCCAGGGAGTCCGAGGGCGGCGCCGTGCGCTTCAGCGCCGATCTGCGCGCCGCCGGCCGCCCCGCCCCCACGGCCGCGGCGAAGGCGGGCGCCCCCGCGCCGCTGCGCCTGGACCAGTTGACCGTGCAGGGCCAGTGGCAGGGCGATCAGATCGACATCGCCCGCCTGCAGCTGGACGCCCTGCGGGCGCAAGTGCGCGCCCAGGCGCTGCGCATCGACCTGGCGGGACCGGCCGTGCAAGGCGCGCTACAGGCCACGCTGCCCGGCGCCAGCGCGCAGTTCGACGGGCAACTCGCACCCCAGCGCGGCAACGGCACGCTGGACCTGCGCATGACGGACGCGCAACGCGCGCAGCGCTGGCTGCAGGGCCTGCCGGGCCTGCCCGCTGCATTGGCGGGCTGGAGCCTGGACGGCAACGCCACGCTGGCCGCCACCTGGCGCGGCGGCTGGCACGACCTGCAGCGCCAACTGCAGGCCGCAGGCCTGCCGGCAGGCACGGCCGTGGCCGCCGCAGCCGCACCGCAGCGCTTTGACCTGCAGGCCCAGCTGTCCGCGCCGCGCCTGCAGATCGCGCGCGCACCCCAGCCCGGCACGGACGCGGGCCCCCTCACGCTGGAGCTGCGGCGCACCACCGCCACGCTGCAGGGCTCGCTGTCGCGCGCCGCGCTCGACTGGGATGGCGAGCTGCGCCACGGCCCGCAGCCTGACGAGGGCCCTTCCGCCCGCAGCGCCACCCTCACGGGCCAGCGTGCCCAGTTGCGCCTGCGCGCCACGGCGGCCAGCCGCGGCGCGGGCCAATGGCAGGCCCAGTTGGAATCCCTGCAGATGCAGGCCGACGCGGCCGGCCAGCCCGGCCCGTGGAAGCTGCGCCTGGCCGAGCCGGTGGCCATCCAGCTGCGCCAGTCCCCCCAGCTGGTGGTGGAGGCCGGCGCCGGCCAGGCCTTCGTCGAAGGGCCGCGACCCGGTCATCTGCAACTGCGCTGGCAACCCCTGCGCTATGCCCAGGGCGCGCAGGGTGCCCTGCAGCTGAGCAGCCAGGGCGAACTGAAGGGCCTGCCGCTGGACTGGGCCAACGCCTGGCGCATGGACGGCGACGGCATGCTGGAGCGGGCGGGCCTGGCGGGCGACCTGCTGCTGGACGGCACCTGGGACATCGACGCCGGCGACACGCTGCGCGCCAGTGCCAGCCTGCGGCGCAGCGGCGGCGATCTGCGCATCCTCACGCTGGATGCCGCGCCGACCACCGTGGTGCACAGCAGCGGCCAGGGCAAGGGTGCCCAGGCGGCCCAAGCCACGCCCACGCGCGGCACACCCGCCGGCGTGCGCCGGGCCGAACTCACGGTCAGCGCCGAAGGCCCGGCGTTGCGCGCCCGACTGGATTGGGACAGTGAGCGCGCCGGCCAATTGCACGCCGAAGGCAGCACCCAACTGGCGCGCACGCCCGACGGCTGGACCTGGCCCGCCGAGGCCCCACTGGCCGCCACCGTGCGTGCCGAACTGCCCGACGTGGGTGTGTGGTCCGCCCTGGCGCCGCCGGGCTGGCGCGTGCGCGGCACGCTGAGCGCCGACGCGCGCCTGTCCGGCACGCGCACCGCGCCGCAGTGGAGCGGACAGCTGGCGGCGGACCAGTTCGCCATCCGCTCGCTGCTGGACGGCGTGGACCTGCAGGACGGGCGCCTGCGCGCCGCGCTGCAGGGCGACCGGCTCACCATCACCGAGCTGAGCCTGCACGGCGGCCAGGGCAGCCGCGCACGCATCGCGGGCTACAGCGGCAACCGCACCGCGGCGCCGCAGGACGGCGGCACGCTCACCGGCAGCGGCACCGTATCGTGGGGCGCGGCAGACGCAGGCGGCGCCGGTATCCGCATGGACCTGCGCGCGCAGGCACGGGCGCTGCAGCTGCTGGTGCGCGCCGACCGGCAGGTCAGCGTCTCGGGCGACCTCACGGCGCGGCTGCAGGGCGGGCAATTCACGCTGCGCGGCCAGCTCACCACCGACCGCGCCACCATCATCCTGCCCGAGGCGGGCGCGCCCACGCTGGGCAGCGACGTGGTGGTGCGCTCCGCCGCATTGGACAAGCAAGCCGCCGCCAAGGCCGCGCGCGACGCGCAGCAGGCCCAGAAGGCCGAGGCCGGCGGGCAGGTGCAGGCCGCGCGCCCGCCCGACATCGCCGTCACGCTGGACCTGGGCAACGACTTCGCCCTGCAGGGCCACGGCATCACCACACGCCTGACGGGGCAGCTGGACATCCGCAGCAGCGGCACGGCCGGCGCCCCGCCGCGCGTGACCGGCGAGGTGCGCACCGTGCAGGGCCGCTACCGCGCCTGGGGCCAGGCGCTGGACGTGGAAACGGGCCTGCTGCGCTTCAACGGCCCCTACGACAACCCGTCGCTGGACGTGCTGGCCATCCGGCCCAACATCAGCGTGCGCGCCGGCGTGCAGGTCACCGGCACGGCCCAGTCGCCGCGCGTGCGCCTGTATGCCGACCCCGACCTGCCGGACGCCGAGAAGCTCTCATGGGTGGTGCTGGGCCGCAGCGCCGCCAGCGGCGGCGCCGAGGCCGCGCTGCTGCAGCAGGCCGCGCTGGCCCTGCTGGGCGGGGGCTCCGGCAGCGGCACCGGCGGTATCGCCAAGCGCGTGGGACTGGATGAGATCGGCTTCAAGGGCCCCGGCACGGGCGAGGACGCGAGCGCCGCCGCCCTCACCTTCGGCAAGCGCCTGTCCAAGGACCTGTACGTGACCTACGAGCGCAGCCTCTCGGGCGTGCTGGGCACGCTGTACATCTTCTACGACCTGTCGCAGCACCTCACGCTGCGCGGCCAGACGGGCATGCAAAGCGCGGTGGACCTGATCTACACGGTGCGTTACGACTGAAGTTCTATGCCAAAAATCGGCCGTAACGCTTTCCCTTCGAGCGTAAGCAGCTATTAAATAAATAGCAAAAGGGCGGTATGGCACCGCCCTTACAATCTTGCCTCACTCTCCGTAGTTCAATGGGCGAACCACAGAGGGATGCAAGTTGGCTTGTATCACTGTTTGTATCACTGACAGCTGCCGAATGCTGCGCAGGCAATTGAGAAGTTCATTCAGCGTGCGGTATCGCCTTCCTCGCAAACACTGTATTAATATCCAGTGATTGCGATTGATTTTAGGCGCGTGGCGCCGGGTGGACAAATGCACTGCTGGGTGTACCGAATGCGAGAGAACGGCCAGCGAATTGCCGGGGCTGACCCTCGCCTGCGGCGCGGGGTGGAAGGATGGCTGGATTTTTCACGCTCGGTAATGGATGTGCAGCAACCGAGCTGGGAAGCGCACCTGCGCGACGGCCGCGGCGGCAAAGACCTGGTGCTGCCGCTGTACCGCGCGCGGCTGCTGCGCGTTGACGGCGTGCTGCACCTCGCGGGGCGGGAGTCGCTGGGGCGGCAGACGCAAAAAGCGAAGAGCCGGCCAGCGCCGCAATCATGGCTTGTCGCGCTTGACCCGCTCGATGCGCTGCGGCTTATCGACAAAGTCTACGTAGGGTCAGCCACGGGGTTCACCGCCGAGGATGACGACGAACCCGAGCCCGAATGGCCCATAGGGTGACGAATTGCAACAAGAAAGCCACGGCAGGCCCGCCTCATGCTGCAGAGTGCGCCCCGCAACACGCCAGCCAACATGATGCGGATAGCCCCATCCATCACCGTCCGCTGGACATGGAGCGCAACAAAAAGCACAAAAAAACACACGTACTATTTTGATAGCGCACGAGAAACAACTTTAAGTTGAACTCGTAAGTATCAACAAATACAGCGAAATCAATGCCTTGGAGCCGCCTTCCATCAAGGCCCTTGATAGCTTATCTACTCCTATTTCATGGGACAAAGCTATTGACGACAACTTCAATAGCACTTAATGTTCGTTAGATAGCTGCCTATCTCTAGACAGCCTTTTTTTTCGAGATACAATAGCGGGCTTTGCCAAAAATTTGCGCTCTCACCCTGCTTGAAAAAGGGTTGCCGGAACACACATAGCAACAAGCATCAGGGGGAGGACACATTTTGGAAACATCAAGCGCAGAACATCAGGATCAAGTTATGACGATGGATGCCAATGCGGCGTGGCAACAAGTAGCGCCGAAGGTTGAAGAGGTGTGGCATGAAATCTACAGCACTGCCGACAAGCTATTAAAGGTGCATCTCAAGTTTGGTTTTGAGCAGTTTGCCGACAACGTGTCCCCTTCCATTGAGGACATCCTGCTTAGCTTGAAAGCGGTGGAATCTCTCTTAGATGGCATCCACCACGCTTTGGACTATTCGGAGCAACGCAAGGTGGCCAACGCCAAGCAGCAGATTTTTTGGGTGCAGGACATTGCCGAGTCGCTTAAGAACAACGATGAAGCCCGATATCTGGCAGCTATCGAGAAGATGGGCAACCAAGCTTTTGTTTAAATGGGTTTACTAGGAGGTGAACATGACAGATCTCAAATTTGATCTTTTCGCGATGGTTCATCCAAAGAACAGTCGCGACATCAACGCAATGCTGGATGAAGCTCTAGCCGAGATCCGTTCGGTGAACAGCAAGCTTGACCAGATCCTGGCGAAAGAGCCTTGCGATTCGCAACCGGCATAAGATACAAAATGCGATAAAAAGGCCCGCCATGAGCGGGCCTTTTTATCGCCTACGTAAAGCTTGGGGTGTTTTCACAAAACAAGCCCCAAATCACCAACCGCTCCCCAATGCACCCGCGCGGCGCTGCCGCCGCTTCTCTACTTTGCCAGCGATGAGCCGGGCCCGCTCCTTAGCCGACAAGCCCGCGTACCACTCCCTGCTGGCGGCCAGGAACTTCTCGCGCTGCTCGAGAGTTGCCAGGCGGCGCCACTCGCGCATTTTCTGCAGATGCATGGCGCGGCGCTCGGGATCTGCGTTGCGCCGCTCCACCGAGTTTTTGACGTTGCGCCTGTGCTGCTGAGCCTGCGCGGCATCGAACGCCGGGTCTTGTGCACGCCGGCGCTTGATGCTCGCCACGTACTCCGCCTGCGCGGCTTTGAATTCCGGCGTCTGCTTTCGGCGCTCGTAGCTCGCATGCTTGAGCCGCTTGAGCCGCGCTACGCGGCAGGGCTCGGAACATGTGACGGTGCGCGTACCACCAGGCGAGAGAATCGGCTTGCCGCACTCAACACAGACGCGCGGCTGGCGCGGCTTCTTCATTACGCCCCACCCAAGGGGCGCAACCCCGCCTCCAGCGCAGCGCAGGCCAAGGCCGTGCGGCGGTCGTACACCACCGGCGTGCCGCTGTCGCGGCGCTGGCCAGCGAGCAAGTTGGCGTACGTGCTGCGATTCACACCCAGGGCCGCGGCCCCGGTGTCATACGTGTAGCCCATGCGCTCATGCCACAGCACGAAATCAACGTGGGTCATGTGTTTTGACTCAGCCACTTCACTGCCTCGTCTGCCGGGAGCATGACGGCTTCCAGTTGAAACCCCCCGCCCTCTTCAATTTCCCGTTCATGCGCTTTGCTTTGACGCATGTATTTCGCAAGCGCCAAGCGCCCTGCCTCTTCTGTCGTGAGCGCCTGCACAACGCCAAGAAACACAGATCCACCGTCGTGCCAGTACAACGTCACATCAAAAACGTGATGCCGCATTTCAACCCTTTCAACGATCCAGTCCGAGAGCCGCATTCCCGCAGCCCTGCTTTCGCGCACCCAGCAAGCCTTGACGGCTGCCGGTACGCGCAGATGAATGACGGATTCGGTCACACTAGGCCAGCGAGTTCGGCCAAGCGTGCGCGGGTGATGATCGCGGGGTTGCCGGGGCGCACCCAGTAAGCCGCGCCGTTGTACTTCCCTGCGCCGCGCACCAGGCCGAGGTTGGCGGCGATCTTGTTTGCTTCGCGGAGGGTCTTGATTGCGTTCATGATGTTGCTCCTATCAGGAATCCCGGTTCCGCCGGGGCGGTGGCCGCTTTGTATGCTGCCATGGGTGTTAATGTAGTGCATTTAATGCACTAGCGCAAGCATTATTTTCATGTGCTGCAGCTAAATTTTGGGCGCCTGCACTCCCGGCTCCACCGTAGTGATCTGGCAGCTGCCACTCACCCCGTATGGCACATAGCACGCCGCGCCCACCTTCGAGCTGGCGCAGCCCTGCAGAGTCAGCAGCCCGGCCGCAGCCAGGGAAATGCACAGGATTCGTTTACGCATGAGGATTCCTTTCGATTACTGGGGGTTGTAGTGTTCGGGCCGTGGATCAGGGTCCGGCTTGGCGTCGTGCGCGGCGTAGATCGGACCGCCGCCGATGCGCACGCCGGCCCACATGAACCAGCGCGCCAGGGCGCCCACGTCTTCGTTGCGCATGGCTGCGCGGAACACGTCGTCAGCCCACCCACGCGGGTAGCGCGACACGTACAGCCAGTCGTGCAGGATCGCGCTGCGGCGGGCGCGGCCGGCGAACAGCATGTGCGCCACGGGCAGGCGCGGCACGCTGGCCAGGTCTGTCGAGAAGCCCGCGGGGATCGTGAACGCGATGGGCTCATCGCCGTCGCCCGACTCGATGCGCACGTGGAAGTCCTCGGCCAGCAGCCACTCGCTGCCGTTGCCCAGGATCTGCAGGCGGGGTTCGTTGATGAAAACCACGTTCACGTCATTTCCTCCATCGCCTCGCGCGCAGCAGCCCACAGGGCTCGGCGGTCGGCCAGTCCATTGGTGCCGCCGTTGATGTGGCGGGTGATCGCAACGAACGCGGCGTCATCGCCCACGTCCGCCAGGGCATTCAGATCACGGCTATGCCAGTACCAAGCCGCCGACAGCGCTGCCCAGCGCGGCTGCTCCAGGGCTTGCGGCTGTGCCTCGAAGTCGGGCACGCTGGGCTCGATCGCTCGCAGCCCGTCGCGCGTGGCGCGGTAGTTCGCGCGGCCCGTGGTCTGAATGAGGCCGCGCCCCATGTAGCGCTTGCCGTCGCCCGGCTGCAGGTTGCCCAGGTCGGCCCGGCCCTCGTAGCGGCGCTGCGCGGGCGTGGGGCCCCAGATCTCGCGCACGTACACCAGGCGGCCGGACTCGTGCCCGATCTGCGCCAGGAAGGCGGCCAGGCGCACCGGGCTGTCGATTGAGAACAGCGCGCAGGCCTGGGCGATAGGGCTGCACCAGGCCACGGCGCGGGCGGGCGTAGCGCCAGTGGCGGCGCACAGAATGGATGCGGTGAGCTGCATGGCGACTACCCCTCTTTGACGCGGGTGCGGACGATGAGCACCGCAAACCCCAGCGCCACGCACACGTCACGCAGCGAGGGCGCCTGCATCTGCAGGATGGGCGTGGCCACGGCACCGCCGCCCCCCAGGGCCAGCAGCATCCAGGCGATGGCCTTGAGAATTTCAGTGGTGCGTTCTCGTGGCGTCAGACCGCGCCTGCATGGCGCGGTGCGCTCCAGCTTGTTCAGCGCCTCGGCCAGCACCACCAGGCCGCACAGCCAGTGAACGGCATTCAGGATCTCGCTCATTGCCCACCCCCCTGCCGCTGCGACAGCGGAAAGTACCGCTCGCTCACGGCGGACAGCGCGCGTTGCGCACAAGAGCCGACGAGGAAGGCCATCGACAGCAGCAACGCCTCGGGCACATTGGCCGCCAGCAGCGCCAGTGGCGTGACGTAGCCGGCGGTGATGCTGCTGGCGCAGGCCACGGCCATGCGGCGCAGCGTGGTGCGCAGCAGCTCGCGCCACGTGTCGCCCGTGCTGGGCACCGTGTTGAGCAGCACGATGGCCACCAGCGCGCCCGCAAAGCCGGCGATCAGCAGATCAACCCGCAGGCCCAACGGCACACCGAATGCAGTTAGCACCGCGGTGGCCGCCGTGCCCGTGGCCACGGTGAGCACGCCCGCGGCGGTGGATGTGGGCTCAGGCATCGGGCTTCCCTCTCTTGTTGCTTGACCCGGTGGGGTCGGGTTGTTGTGGCTTCACGGACTCCCTCTCTACCTTGGGTTTCAGATCTCAATCAGCACCACCGGCAGGTCAGGCGCGTCGCCGATGACGGCGCCGTCCTGCACGTACACGGTGGCGCCGACGGCGTGGCCCAGCGGGTTGCGCACGCGCGCCTGCGCGCCACCGGGCATGGTGACCATGGCGGTGCCGTCGGGGTACACCGTGTCCACGGTGGCCGTCAGCACGGGCTGGCTGGGCAGCAGCTCCAGCAGCCGGGTGTAGAGGGTGGTGCTCATGCGTTGCGCTCCACTGCGATGGTCTGGCGCACGATGGGCATGCCTGCAGTGATGCGAATGCCGCGCACCAGGCCGCGCCACGTGTGGCCGATGTCGTTGACTTCGATGAGGTACCCCGGTTGGATGAGGCCTGGATTGGTGCCACCCGTCAGCAGCGGCAACGTCATCGTGTGGGTGAGTTTGTTTCCCGCCCCACCCAGGACTGCACTGCCGCGCTGGCGGGCTGCCACCTCTTGCGTGATCAGCGCATCGGTCACCTGGGGCGCCAGCAGGTCTCCAGCCGTGCCAGTGCGCCGCACCTGGCCCAACACCCCCTGGGCCATACCCCCCACGTACACCGCGTTGTAGGCCGGGCGCGGGTCAGGCTCAAGACTGTCGGTGGTGATGATGGCCGCAGGCATCTGCACGTTGGCCATAGCACCTCCCCAGGCCCACGGCAGCGCCGGGTAGCGCGGCGCGTAAATCAGCTGCGCATCGGTGCGGTGACTGCGCACCACCGCGCCTACGCTCTCGGCCACGCGCAGCGCTGCCTGCAGGGGAGTGCCTGTGAAGCTCCACGCACCACCTGGCACCAGCCAGTCATCAATCCCCCAGGCGATGGTGGTGCCCGTGAACTCCAGCGCCTGGGCCACGATCTGCTGGGCAGTCAGGTTGCCAGCATTGAGCCAGCTTTGCTGTGGCATGTACGGGTCGGCCAGCAGTGCGGTGACGCTGCGCCCCTGGATGCTTGTGCGGTGCTGGCCGAAGCGGCGCGTGCGGCTGACGCGCTCCACGGCAAACACCCAGTCGATGCCATCGATGGTGACGCGCACGCGCGCCGGCAGGCCAGAGACGGGCGCCAGCTGGTCCAGCAGGTGCTCTGGTCCGTTAGCGGACAGCGCCCAGCCAAAGCCGCCATCGTCGCTCTCGATCGTGGCATCCAGCAGCGCCACAGGCTCCAGGCTGGGCAGCAGCACGGCGTTGAGGGTGTGCAGGCTCACATAGACCTCCAGCAAGGGAATGACGTATTGCGGCGGCTCTGGGTCCGGCCCCGCCCGGCGGCATACGAAGACCAGCCGCCCATCGCCCGTGTACGGCGTGTCGAACACCAGCAGACCCAGGCGCGCGGGGTCGTAGCACGGCGGGCGTGGCTCGGGGGGCTTGGGTAGCTGGGATACGCCAGAGCGTGGGCGCCAGGCCTCTTGCCAGTGCGCGCGCATCGGCAGGCGCACGGGCAGGCCATCGCCGTAGCTTGTAAGCAGGTGCACATGGCGCTGCTGGCCTTGCTGCCAGTGCGAAGTGACAACCGCACGCAGGCGCAGCATCTCTTGCCAGTGGCTGCGCACAGCTGCGCGGCGCAGCTCACCGTGCTGCCATCGGGTGAGCGCTGCGGCACGTAAACGCTCGGCCTCTTTCCACAGCAGATCCACACCGGCGCGGCGCAGCTCACCCTGCTGCCAGCGCGTGGCAACGGCTGTGCGCTGGCGCTCGGCATCTTGCCAGTGGCCGCGCACCGCACCGCGCTGGGTGTTTGCCAACTGCCACCGGGCCTGCGTGCCCAGGTGCAACGGCTGTGCCTGCTGCCATGCGGCGCCCAGGCCGGCGGCCAGGGTGTGGGCGGGCTGCCAGTGGCTGCGCAGCTCGTGCCGCAGGCCGCCGCGGCTGACGTTGGCATCCCACAGCAGCTGCACATCGGCCGCGCCCTCACCGTCAAATCCCGCATCGACAGCCAGCGGCCTGCCGTAAGCAAGGCGGACATTCGCAGCGGCATCGCCGGCGAACCCCGCATCAATGGCAAGGTTGGCGTCCGGGACGATGCTGCCCGCATGGGCGTCGCCCAGCACCAGCTTGGCCGACCCGCTGGCGGGGCGCAGAAAAACGAGCTTGCCGTCTGCCACATGCGCCCCTCTACCCAATCAGGCCCGTGTTGAGCAGCACCAGGCCACCCTCGTACAGCTGCGTGCCCGTGGTGCCCTGCAGCACCCAAGGGCCCACGTCGCCCGTGGGCGTGAGGCCGCCAGCTCCGTCGCTGACGTTGCCATCCTCATCGGTGACAAGGCCAGTGGCCATCACCGTGCCGTCGCCCGCATGCCACTCTCCCCAGGTCGCAACTCCAGTCGCCGCCACCACGTCGTTGACGGCGCCGATCTCAAGCTGGATGCGCCCGTCCGTCGGGCGCACGGTGCCGCTGGGTTTGTCCAGCTGGCGCACAGCCAGCAGCGTGCCTCCCTGGGCGGTGTAGAGCTTGATGGCGCTGTTGCCGGTGCCGGCATCGGCCTGGGCGATGCTGCCCGCATTGCGGGCTGCGCGGGCGTCTTTGGTGAGTGTCAGGTCACGCATCAGCCAGCCCTCACCGCAATGACCGGCCCGGCGGCATCGCACTCATGAGTGCCACTCAGGTCGATCGCCACGGGGTAGTAGGCCGCGCCCACTTCTAGGCCGGACGGCCAGTAATAGCCAGAGGCGTCGGAGATGCCCTCCCAGGCGCAGTAGCCGTCCAACAGTCGGTGCAGGCGCACACGCGCACCGGCAAAAGGCACCTCGGGCGTGGCGGGATCCGGCTTGAGCATGACCCGGTTGTTGT
>NZ_JBWZOR010000012.1:0-107741 GCF_056730635.1 Diaphorobacter sp. B2A2W2 | reverse complement strand
CGTGGGCCTGGCACTGACCGACTTCGCGCAGCAGAAGAAGCGCTTCTTCCTGGCGGCCGAACCGCTCACCGACAAGATCGTGTGGGAGCACGGCAACCGCTACACCTTCCGCCTGCGCCCCTCCACCTACATGCAGGTGGCCATGCTGGTGCCCGAAGCCGTGGCGCTGAAGAAAAAGCGCTGGGCCATCGTTTACCCCAACTACGAGTACGGCCAGTCGGCCGTGGCCACCTTCAAGCAACTGCTCAAGGCCGCGCAGCCGGACGTGGAGTTCGTTGCCGAGCAGGCCACGCCGCTCGGCAAGGTGGATGCCGGCAGCGTGGCCCAGGCGCTTGAAGACGCCAAGCCCGATGCGATCTTCAACGTGCTGTTCGCCGCCGACCTCGCCAAATTCGTGCGCGAGGGCAACACCCGCGGGCTGTTCACGGGCCGCAGCGTGGTGAGCCTGCTGTCGGGCGAGCCGGAATACCTGGACACGCTCAAGAGCGAGACGCCCGAGGGCTGGATCGTCACCGGCTACCCCTGGTATGCCATCCAGACGCCCGAGCACAAGGCCTTTCTGGACGCCTACATGAAGCGTTTCAAGGACTACCCGCGCGCGGGCTCGGTGGTGGGCTACAACGCCGTGCAGTCGGTTGCGGCGGGGCTGGCCAAGGCTGGATCGGCCGACACCGAGAAACTCATCACCGCCTTCCGCGGCCTGCAGGTGGCCACGCCGTTCGGTCCCATCACCTACCGCACGCAGGACCACCAATCCACCATGGGTGCCTACGTGGGCAAGACCGCGCTGCGCATGGGCAAGGGTGTGATGGTGGACTTCACCTACCGCGACGGCGCCAAGTACCAGCCCAGCGACGCCGAGGTGAAGCGGCTGCGCAAGGACGAGTGACCGCCGCACTCTGCGCCTGCGCCCTTCCCGTGGGGGACGGCGCGGCTGCTACCGCCGGGCGACCCGGGCGCTATGGCTGCGGGCTTCACCCGCGCGGGCTGCGGTGGCACTGTGCGGCATTGGACGACTGACATGGATGTTTCGGGGCTGCTGGCCCAACTGCTCAATGGCCTGGCGGGCGCTTCCACGTTGTTCCTCGTGGCGGCGGGGCTGTCGCTGATCTTTGGGGTGATGCGCATCGTCAACTTCGCGCACGGTTCGTTCTACATGCTGGGCCTGTACCTGGCCTATGCCCTGGTGGAGCGTCTGGGCGAGGCCCTCGGCTTCTGGCCTGCGCTGTTGCTGGCGCCGCTGGCGGTGGGCCTGCTGGGCGCGGCGGTGGAGGTGCTGCTGCTGCGCCGCATCTACCGCGCACCCGAACTGTTGCAGCTGCTGGCCACCTTCGCCTTGGTGCTGGTGATCAAGGACGCGGCGCTGTGGCTCTGGGGGCCGGAGGAGCTGTTCGGCCCGCGCGCGCCGGGCCTGGATGGCGCGGTGGACCTGCTGGGCCGGCGCTTCCCGGCCTACGACCTGTTCCTCATCGCCGTGGGGCCGCTGGTGCTGGTGCTGCTCACGCTGCTGCTCACGCGCACGCGCTGGGGCACGCTGGTGCGCGCCGCCACGCAGGACCGTGAGATGGTCGGTGCGCTGGGTGTGAACCAGGCCTGGCTGTTCACCAGCGTGTTTGCGCTGGGGGCCCTGCTGGCAGGCCTGGGCGGCGCGCTGCAGCTGCCGCGTGAGCCCGCCAGCCTGGAGCTGGACATGCTCACCATCGGCGCCGCCTTCGTGGTGGTGGTGGTGGGCGGCATGGGCTCGCTGCCCGGCGCCTTCGTGGCGGCGCTGGTGATTGCCGAGCTCAAGGCCGTGTGCATCTGGCTGGGCGTGGTCGAGGTCGCGGGGGTGGAGGTGGCCTTTCCCCGGCTCACGCTGGTGGTGGAATTCCTGGTGATGGCGTCCGTGCTCATCTGGCGGCCCTGGGGCCTCCTGGGCCGCCCGCAGGCCGTGGCGCGCGGCGTGGGCGCGCCCGAGGCGCCGCTGCGCCAGGCGGGGCAGGGTGCCACGGCCGCCTGGTGCGCGCTGGTGCTGGGCCTGGCGCTGCTGCCGCTGGCGGTGGAGCCGGGCAGCTACGCCACCGTGTTGCTGACCGACATCGCGATTGCCGCGCTGTTCGCCGCCAGCCTGCATTGCATTCTGGGGCCGGGCGGGCTGCATTCGTTTGGCCATGCGGCGTACTTCGGCCTGGGCGCCTACGGCGCGGCGCTGCTGGTGCGCTGGCTGGACTGGCCCATGGGCACGGCGCTGCTGCTGGGGCCGCTGGTGGCGGCGGCCGGTGCGCTGGTGTACGGCTGGTTCTGCGTGCGCCTGTCGGGCGTGTCGCTCACCATGCTGACGCTGGCGTTCGCACAGATCACCTGGGCCATCGCCTACCAGTGGGACGGGTTCACCGGCGGCAGCAACGGCATCACCGGCGTGTGGCCGCCGCAGTGGGCCGCGCAGGGCGCGGGCTTCTATTGGTTGGTGCTGGCGCTGGCCGTGGCGGGCATCTACCTGCTGCGGCGCATGCTGTTTGCGCCGTTGGGCTGGGCGCTGCGCGCGGCGCGCGACTCGGCGTTGCGGGCCGACGCCATTGGCATCGACGTGCGCGGCGTGCAGTGGGCCGCCTTTGTGGTGGCGGGGCTGCTGGCCGGTCTGGCGGGGGCGCTGTACGTGTTTTCCAAAGGCAGCGTGGCGCCCGATGCGCTGGGCGTGTCGCGCTCGGTGGACGGGCTGGTGATGGTGCTGCTGGGCGGCATGCAGCAGCTGGCCGGGCCGGTGGTGGGCGCGGGCGTGTTCACCTGGCTGCACGACACCGTGGCGCGCAGTACCGACTACTGGCGCGCGCTGCTGGGCGGCATCATGCTGCTGCTGGTGCTGCTGTTTCCTCAAGGAATCTCGGGTTTTGCGCAGATGTGGCAAGCGCGAGCAGCTATCAAGAACAAAGCACAGGAGGGCGCGCCGTGAGCCTGCTGCAGGTCCAGGAGCTGCGCAAGTCCTTCGGCGGCGTGCAGGCCGTGCAGGGCGTGTCGTTCACGCTGCAGCCGGGTGAGCTGCTGGCGCTGATCGGCCCCAACGGCGCGGGCAAGAGCACCACCTTCAACCTGGTGGGCGGGCAGCTCTTGCCCGATGCGGGGCGCGTGCTGCTGCAGGGGCAGGACATCACCGGCCTGGCGCCACGCGCCGTCTGGCGGCGCGGCGTGGGCCGCACCTTCCAGATCGCGCAGACCTTTGCCAGCTTCACCGTGCTGCAGAACGTGCAGATGGCGCTGCTGTCGCACGACCGCCACGCCTGGCGCTGGTGGCGCCGTGCCGATGCGCACCGCCCGCACGATGCCCTGGCGCTGCTGGAGCAGGTGGGCATGGCTGCCCAGGCGCAGCGCCCGTGCAGCGCGCTGTCCTACGGCGACGTCAAGCGCGTGGAGCTGGCCATGGCGCTGGCGCATGCCCCGGCGCTGCTGCTGATGGACGAGCCCACCGCCGGCATGGCACCGGCCGAGCGCCTGGCGCTCATGCAGCTGGTGCAGCGCATCGCGCGCGAACGGCACATGGGCGTGCTGTTCACCGAGCACAGCATGGACGTGGTCTTCGGCCTGGCCGACCGCGTGGCCGTGCTGGTGCGTGGCCAGCTGCTGGCCGAGGGCACGCCGCAGCAGATCCAGGACGACGCGCGGGTGCAGGCCGCCTACCTGGGCACGGGGCTGGCGCTGGAGTCCGCATGACGAATCAAAACGATAGCGCCTTGCACTTGCCCAGCAAGGTTCTAAAAGCAAAAACACCCTTGCTGGAGGTGGCAGACCTGCACGCCTGGTACGGCGCGGCCCACATCCTGCACGGCGTATCGCTGAGCGTGGGGCCCGGCGAGGTGGTGGCCCTGATGGGGCGCAACGGCGCGGGCAAGTCCACCACGCTCAAGGGCATTGCCGGCCTGCTGGAGCGGCGCAGCGGGCGCATCGAATTCCTGGGCCAGCGCATCGACCGGCAGCCGCCGCACGCCATCGCGCGGCGCGGCCTGGGCTACGTGCCCGAGGACCGGCGCATCTTCACCGACCTCACGGTGCTGGAGAACCTGGAGGTCGGCCGCCAGAAGCCCCGCCACTGGCCCGACGGCACGCCCGCGCCGCTGTGGACGCCCGAGCGGCTGTTCACGCTGTTCCCCAATCTGGGCGAAATGCCCGACCGCCCCGGCGGACGCATGAGCGGCGGAGAGCAGCAGATGCTGACCGTGGCGCGCACCCTCATGGGCCAGCCGCTGCTGGTGCTGCTGGACGAGCCCTCGGAGGGCGTGGCGCCGGTCATCGTGCAGCAGATGGCGCGCACCATCCGCGCGCTGAAGGCCCAGGGCATCGGCATCCTGCTGAGCGAACAGAACCTGCCCTTCGCCGAGGCCGTGGCCGACCGCGCCTGCGTGCTAGAGCAGGGCCGCATCGTGTACAGCGCCGGCATGGCGCAGTTGGCGGGCGACGCCGCGGCGCGGCGGCAGTACCTGGGCGTCTAGCGGCCCAGGGACACGTGGGGGCCAGGCCGCTCAGGCGGCGGCCACCTGCGCCAGATGCTCCGCCACCACCTGCGCCAGCCAGTCCATCACCGTGCGCACACGCCGCGGCAGGTTGCGGCGGTTGGCGTACATCAGCGTGAGCGGCATCGGCGGGGCGGCCAGTTGCGGCAGCACTTCGACCAGATCGCCGCGCGCCAGCAGGTCCACCACGCCCAGGTGCGGCACCTGGATCAGGCCCAGCCCCGCCAGGCAGCCGGCCATGTAGGCCTCGGCATTGTTCACCGTGAGGGCGCCCTGCATGGGGGTGAGCACGAGTGCGCCATCCACCACGGCCTCGAAGCCTGCAGAGCGGGCGCCCAGCGTGTTCACGAAATGCACCAGCCGGTGGCCCGGCAGGTCGGCGAGCGAGCGTGGCGTGCCATGCGCGCGCAGATAGGCCGGGCTGGCGCAGTTGACCAGCCGCACCAGCCCCAGCGGGCGCGCGACCAGGCTGCTGTCCACTACAGCGCCCGTGCGCAGCACGCAGTCGAAGCCCTCGCGCACCACGTCCACGCGGCGCTCGGTGCTGCTCAGCTCCACCTCCAGACCGGGGTGGCGCGCCAGCAGTTCGGGCAGGCGGGGCACCACCACGTTGCGCGCCATGCCGGTGGACATGTCGATGCGCACGCGTCCTTTCAGGCCGGCGCCGTCGGGGTGCTGGAACATAGACTGCAGCTCGTCCACGTCCGCCAGCAGATCCTTGCACCGCTCGTAATAGGCCTGCCCGTCCTGCGTGAGCTGGACGCGCCGCGTGGTGCGATGCAGCAGGCGCGTGCCAAGCTGGGTTTCGAGTTGCTGCACGGCGGTGGAGGCGCTGGCCTTGGGGATGCCCAGCGCTTCGGCGGCCTGCGTGAAGCTGGCCAGCTCGGCCACGCGGACGAAGATGTGCATGCGGTCAAACGGGCTCATTGTTCGTACCCAAATAACGATGCGATCAATTTTCAGTGATTTATGGATGCAGCGCGGATCAATAGAGTCCGTTCACTGCTTCTCACTCCTCACTGAAAGGTTCCCGCCATGACCCACGCCGCATCTTCTTCCTCCTCTACGGCCACCGCCGGCATGGCCGTCCGCCCGGCCATCGCCCTCATCACCGGCGGCAGCCGGGGACTGGGCCGCAATGCCGCGTTGCACGTGGCGCGGTCCGGCACCGATGTGATCCTGACCTACCGCAGCCAGGCCGCCGAGGCGCAGGCCGTCGTCGCAGAGATCGAGGCCCTCGGCCGCCGCGCCGTGGCGCTGCCCCTGGACGTGGCGGCCAGCGCCACCTTCACCGCTTTCGCAGGCCAGGTGCGCGACGTGTTGGCGCGGCACTGGCAGCGCGAGCGTTTCGACTTCCTCGTGAACAACGCGGGCGTGGGCGTGTATGCCAGCTTCATGGAAACCACCGAGGCGCAGTTCGACGACATGGTCAACATCCACCTCAAGGGCGTGTTTTTCCTCACACAGAAGCTGTTGCCGCTGATGAACGACGGCGGGCGCATCCTGAACGTGTCGTCGGGCTTGGCGCGGTTCGCGCTACCGGGCTACGCGGCCTATGCGGCGATGAAGGGCGGGGTGGAGGTGCTGACGCGCTACCTGGCCAAGGAACTGGGCGCGCGCGGCATTGCCGTGAACGTGGTGGCGCCTGGCGCGATCGAGACGGATTTTGGCGGCGGCGCCGTGCGCGACAACGCGCAGCTCAACGCCTTCATCGCCGGCCAGACCGCGCTGGGCCGCGTGGGCCTGCCGGACGACATCGGTGGCGTGATCGCTGCGCTGCTGCAGCCGGGCACGGGCTGGGTGAACGCACAGCGCATCGAGGCATCGGGCGGCATGTTCGTTTGACGCCCGGCATCGGGGCTGCGCCTGGTTGCTTTACTGCATTTTTGGGCTGTAGCGCTTGTTAAATCAGCGCTAACAGCTATAAATAACGTAGCAAAACGCGGCGGGTGAGGCATTCCCGCCCCGGGGCGCTCAGAAGGCTTCCCAATCGTCGTCGCTGTGGCGCGCGGCGGCCGGGGCCGCCTTGGCCGCTGCCGGCGGGCGGGCGGGCGCCGCCAGCGTGCGCGCTGCTGCGGGGGGCTTGGTCGTTGTGGTCGTTGTGGCCGGTGCGGGCCGGCGGAGGGGGGCGGGCGCTGCCGCTGCCGTTGCCGTCTGGGCGGCCTGCAGGCCTTCCACGCGGAACACGCTCACTGCCTGCGCCAACTGGCCAGCCTGGGCCTTGAGCGAGCCCGTGGCGGCGGTGGCTTCCTCCACCAGTGCGGCGTTCTGCTGCGTGACCTGGTCCATCTGCGTGATGGCCTGGTGCACCTGCTCGATGCCCGCGCTCTGCTCTTGGCTGGCGGCGGTGATCTCGGCCACCAGGTCGCTCACGCGCTGCACGCTCTGCACGATGGCGTCCATGGTGCGGCCAGCTTCCTCGACCTGGTGGGAGCCTTCCTCCACCTTGGCGACCGAGTCGCCGATCAGGCCCTTGATGTCCTTGGCGGCAGCCGCGCTGCGCTGTGCCAGTGCACGCACCTCGCCGGCCACGACGGCAAAGCCGCGGCCCTGCTCGCCGGCGCGTGCGGCCTCCACCGCGGCGTTCAGCGCCAGGATGTTGGTCTGGAAGGCGATCGAGTCGATCACGCCGATGATGTCGCTGATCTTGCGGCTGCTGGCGTTGATGGCGCCCATGGTCTGCACCACGCCGGCTACCACCTGGCCGCCCTGCGTGGCCGTCTGCGCGGCGGAGGAGGCCAACTGGTTGGCCTGGCGCGCGTTGTCGGCGTTCTGGCGCACGGTGCTGGTCAGCTGCTCCATCGAGGCGGCGGTTTCCTGCAGCGAGCTGGCCTGCTCCTCGGTGCGCGAGGACAGGTCCTGGTTGCCTGCGTCGAGCTGGCTGGACGCCGTGGCGATGCCGTCGGTGCCCGAGCGCACGCGCGCCACCACCTGCGACAGGCTGGCGTTCATCTCCTGCAGCGCCTGCAGCAGCTGGCCGGTCTCGTCGCGCGAATCGACCTGCACGCGGCTGGTGAGGTCGTTGGCCGCCACGGCGCGCGCCACCTGCACGGCCTGCGCCAGCGGCCGCGTGATGCCGCGTGTGAGCCACCATGCGCACAGGGCGCCTGCGCCCAGGCCGAGCACGCCCAGCACGATCAGCCACAGCCGGCTTTGCCCATAGGTGACATTGATCCCCTGCGCCGTGGCGTCGATGCGGGAGCGTTGCATGTCCAGCAGGCGCTGGATCAGCGCCACGTACTGGTCAGTGGCGGGCAGGTACACCTGGGTGAGCAGGCGTTCGGCCTCCTCCAGCTGGCCCTCGGCCTTGGCCTTCACGGCCTGGTCGCGCGAGGACAGGTAGGTCACGCGCGCCTTCTGAATGTCGGCCCACAGGGCCTTTTCCTCGTCGCTGGTGAGCAGCGTCTCGATACGCTTTTGCAGCTCGGCCGATTCGCGCGTGGAGGTGGCGGTGTCCGCCGCGAAGAACTGGCCGAGCGAGGGGTCCGTGCTCTTGACGATGGCCGAGGTGCGCCGCGCCGCGCTGTACACGTAGCGGTACCAGTCGCTGATCATGCGCTCCACCGCCAGGGGTTGCTGCGTCATCTCGTTGGTGGCTTGCGCCACGGTCTGCAGGCGCCATACGCCAAAGGCCGTCATCAGGGCCATCAGCAGCAGGACAAGGGCGAAGCCGCCTCCCAGGCGGGTGCCGATGCTGAGGTTTTTCATAGGATCTTCAGGAGGATTCAAACAAGGAAGGGCAGCGGTGGAGCGTCACGCCGGTGCGCGCAGGGCGCGCCGGTATTGCACGGCTTCGGCCACATGGGCGGCGCCCACGGTCTCGCAGCCCGATAGATCGGCAATAGTACGTGCAACCTTGAGGGCCCGGTGCGTGCTGCGCGCCGACCACGCCAGGCGCGCCGCCGCGGCCTGCAGGAACCGCGCGGCCGGCGCGTCCAGCGCCGCCATCTGTTCCAGCTCCTGGCCCTGCAATGCCTGGTTGGCCTTGCCCTGGCGCTGGAGCGCTCGTTCGTGCGCGCGGGCCACGCGTTCGCGCACGGCGCCGCTGGGTTCGCCGGGTGGGGCGCCCAGCAGCTCCTCGGGCGGCAGCGCGGGCACCTCCACATGCAGGTCGATGCGGTCCAGCAGCGGGCCGCTGAGCTTGCCCTGGTAGCGCGCGATCTGGTCGGGTGTGCAGCGGCAGGCGCGCTGGTGCGAGCCCGCAAAACCACAGGGGCAGGGGTTCATGGCCGCCACGAGCTGAAAGCGCGCCGGGAACTCGGCGCGCTGCGCCGCCCGGGCAATGGTGATGCGCCCGCTCTCCAGCGGCTCGCGCAGCGCTTCCAGGGCGCTGCGGGCGAATTCGGGGAATTCATCGAGGAACAGCACGCCTTCGTGCGCGAGCGAGATCTCGCCCGGGCGCGGCGGCGAGCCCCCGCCCACCAGCGCGATCGCGCTGCAGCTGTGGTGCGGGCTGGCTGTGGTGCGCTGCATCCACTGTGCGGGGCTGAAGCGCCCGGCCAGGCTGGCAATGGCCGCGCTCTCCAGCGCTTGCTCCACCCCCATCGGGGGCAGCAGCCCGGCAAAACGCTGGGCCAGCATGGACTTGCCCGAGCCCGGGGGCCCCACGAGCAGCAGCCCGTGCCCGCCGGCGGCGGCGATCTCCAGTGCGCGCTTGGCCGCGGCCTGCCCCTTCACGTCGGCCAGGTCCGGGCCATCGGTGGCCGGGGCCGGCGGCGCGGGTTGCAGCCGCTGCCAACCGCCGTCGTCCGCGCCATCATCGTTCGGCGGGGGCACGGGCACGAACTGGCGCACCACGTCCAACAGGTGGTTCGCGCGGTAGATCTCGGTGCCCGGCACCAGCGCAGCTTCTTCGGCGCTGCCGGGGGGAAGCACCGTGCGTATGGGCTGCGCCAGCGCGCGCAGCGCCAAGCTGGTCGCCAGGGCGCCGCGCACCGGGCGCAGCAGGCCCGACAGCGATAGCTCGCCGGCGAACTCCCAGCCGTCCAACCGGGCCGCGTCGATCTGCCCGCTCGCGGCCAGGATGCCCAGCGCGATCGGCAGGTCGAAGCGGCCGGAGTCCTTGGGCAGATCGGCCGGCGCCAGGTTCACGGTGATCTTCTTGTTGGCCGGGAATTCCAGCCCGGCGTTTTGCAGCGCGGAGCGCACGCGCTCGCGCGCCTCCTTGACCTCGACATCGGCCAGGCCCACCAGCGCGAAGCTGGGCAACCCGTTCGCCAGGTGTACTTCCACAGTAACGGCGGGCGCGTGCAGGCCCAGCAGGGCGCGGCTTTGCACCAAAGCAAGACTCATCGCAACGGATCTCCCCAGGCATGTGCGTGCAACCATGGCGACGGGATGCGCAAGGGGGCCGCCCTGCACCAGGCTGGTGCGAAATGCGCCGGGCTGCAACCCCTGTGACTGCACGTATGCCTCAGGATGGTACCCGGCAGGCCGTCGCGGGGCGGATTTCGGGGTGGCACGGTCCATGCATTGAGGGGGTGTCAACCGTCGCCCAACACTGGAGGAACCATGCACCGCTTTTCCCTCAAGACCCTGGCCCTCGCTTTTGCGGCCCTCGCCGTACCGGGCCTTGCCAGCGCCCAGCTCACTGCCAATGTGTCGCTGACCAGCAACTACAAGTTCCGCGGCCAGGACCAGGACGTGAACCGCATCAAGGCCGTGAACCCGGCCATCCAGGGCGGGTTCGACTACAGCTTTGGCGACAGCGGCTTCTACGTGGGCAACTGGAACTCCAGCGTGGACTGGCTGTCCGGCAACTCCATCGAGGCCGACTTCTACGGCGGCTACAAGCTCAAGGTCGGTGAGGTGGACCTGGATGTGGGCGCGCTCACGTATGTGTACCCAGGCAACACCAACGGCAACACCACCGAGCTGTATGGCGCGGCCACGTACGGCCCGTTCACGGCCAAGTACTCGCACACCGTGTCCAAGGATTACTTCGGCTGGGCGGGCGCCAAGACCTCCAGCAACCGTGGGCGCAACACGGGCTACCTGAACCTGGCGTTTGCGCAGGAGGTTGCGCCCAGCGTCACGCTGAAGGCGTCCGTGGGCTACACGCGCTTTGCCAGCGACATCAAGGATCTGGGCGTGCCCAACTACGTGGACTACAGCGTGGGCGGCGCCTACGACTTCGGCGCCGGCCTGTCGTTGTCCGCGGCGGTTGCCGGAGCCAACAAGAAGGGCTTCTTCGGCGATGCCAACAAGGCCCGCCTGATCGTCTCCCTCACCAAGACCCTCTAACTCTCGACAAGGAATCGATCATGAAAATGGTCACCGCCATCATCAAACCCTTCAAGCTCGACGAGGTGCGCGAGTCCCTGTCGGACATCGGCGTGCAGGGCATCACCGTGACCGAGGTGAAGGGCTTTGGCCGCCAGAAGGGCCATACCGAGCTGTACCGCGGCGCCGAGTACGTCGTGGACTTCCTGCCCAAGGTGAAGATCGAGGCCGCCGTGGCCGACGAGCTGGTGGAACGCGTCATTGAGGCCATCGAAGGCGCGGCCCGCACCGGCAAGATCGGCGACGGCAAGATCTTCGTGGCGCACCTGGAGCAGGTGGTGCGCATTCGCACCGGCGAGACCGGCCAGGAAGCCCTGTGAGCGCGCGCCGCACAGGCATTCGTCCCTCCCGACCCAGAGATCTGCCATGAAAAAACTATTTGCTTCCCTACTGATCGGTGCAAGCCTGCTGGCCGGTGGCGCCGGCGCGCTGGCCCAGGCACCCGACGCGGCCGCGGCGGCTTCGGAGCCCGTGGCCGTCGCCCCCGCGCCTGCGCCCGCTGCCGAGCCCGTCGCAGCACCTGCTGCGGCACCCGCACCCGCGGCAGCGGCAGCGGCGCCCGCCGCGCCCAAGGTGGACTCGGGCGACACCGCCTGGATGCTGACCTCCACGCTGCTCGTGATCCTGATGATCATCCCGGGCCTGGCCCTGTTCTACGGGGGGCTGGGCCGCACCAAGAACATGCTGTCTGTGCTGATGCAGGTGTTCGTGATCTTTGCCCTGGTGTCGCTGCTGTGGTCCATCTATGGCTACAGCCTCGCGTTCTCCGGCGAGGGCCAATTCGTGGGCGACCTGTCCAAGCTTTTCCTGAAGGGCGTGAGCCAGGAAACCTTTGGTGCGCTGGCGACCATTCCCGAATACGTGTTCATCGCCTTCCAGGGCACGTTCGCGGCCATCACCGTGGCGCTGATCGTGGGCTCCTTTGCGGAACGCATGCGTTTTGCGGCCGTGCTCATCTTCGCGCTGCTGTGGTTCACCTTCAGCTACGTGCCCATGGCCCACATCGTGTGGGGTGGCGGCCTGCTGGCGGCCGACGGCGCGCTCGATTTCGCGGGCGGCACCGTGGTGCACATCAACGCCGGTATCGCGGGCCTGGTGGGTGCCTACATGGTGGGCAAGCGCATCGGCTTTGGCCGCGAAGCGTTCACTCCGCACTCGCTCACGCTGACCATGGTGGGCGCGTCGCTGCTGTGGGTGGGCTGGTTCGGCTTCAACGCCGGCTCTGCAGGTGCCGCCAACGCCGTTGCGGGCCTGGCCTTCGTGAACACGGTGCTGGCCACCTCGGCCGCCACGCTGTCGTGGATTGCCGGCGAGGCGCTGCACAAGGGCAAGGCCTCCATGCTGGGCGCGGCCTCGGGCGCGGTGGCCGGCCTGGTGGCGGTCACGCCCGCCGCGGGCTTCGTGGGCCCCATGGGCTCCATCGCGATCGGCCTGATCGCCGGCCTGGTCTGCCTGTGGGGCGTGGGTGGCCTGAAGAAGATGCTGAACGTGGACGACGCCTTCGACGTGTTTGGCGTGCATGGCGTGGGCGGCATCGTGGGCGCCATCCTCACCGGCGTGTTCGCGGCCCAGGGCTTGGGCGGCACCGGCGGCCTGACGCCCGACACCTTCAGCATGGGCGCGCAGGTGTGGGTGCAGGTCAAGAGCGTGCTGTTCACCATCGTGTGGTCGGGCGTGGTGTCCTTCATCGCCTACAAGGTCGCCGACCTGCTGGTGGGCCTGCGCGTGAGCGAGGAAGCCGAGCGCGAGGGCCTGGACATCACCTCCCATGGCGAGACGGCTTACCACCGTTGAATGGCGGGCGCCGCGTGGTGGCGCGGCGGCCCTCCGACTACAAGCGAGTAACTCCCTGTCCCGTGTTTGGGCCCGCCCTTGGCGGGCCTTTTCTTTGGGCGGCGCGCAGGCCCGGGGCCAATAATGCCTGTATGAACACTGCCTGGACGCCCCTGGCCGCCGCGCCTGCGCAACTCGGCGAATCTCCCTTCTGGCACCCCCTGGAGTCCCGTCTGTACTGGGTGGACATCGCCGGCCGCGCGCTGTGGCGCAGCGGCGCGCACGGAAGCGATGCGCAATGCTGGCCCCTGCCGGCCGAGCCCGGCTGCATCGCGCCGGCGCGCCAGGGGGGCACACCCGCAGGCCTGGTGGTGGCGCTGCGCGACCGCATCTGCCACGCGCCGCGCTGGGGCGGGCCGCTCCTCACGCTGGCGCACTTGCCCATCGACCCGGCGACCGAGCGTGCCAACGACGGCAAGTGCGACGCGCTCGGGCGCCTGTGGGTGGGCACGGTGCATGAGCCCGCCCAGGGCCCGCGCCAGCCCGTCGCTGCGCTGTACTGCATCGACCTGCGCGGCGGGGACCAGGGCGGTCCCGATGCTCCCACGGTGCGCCGCATGCTGGACGGCGTGGCCACCGCCAACGGCCTGGCCTGGTCGCCGGACGGGCGCACGCTGTATTGGAGCGACACGCCCTCGCACACCATCCGCGCCTGGGACTGCAACGCGCAGTTGGAGCCTATCGGGGCGCCGCGTGTGTTGCACCGCTTTGCGACGCGCGATGAGGCAGTCCCCTATGGCGGCCGCCCGGACGGTGCCGCTGTGGATGTCGAAGGCGCCTACTGGTGCGCGCTGTACGAGGGCGCGCGCGTGCTGCGCTTGTCGCCGCGCGGCGAGGTGCTGGCCGAGCTGCCCACGCCGCTGTCCTGCCCCACCATGCCCTGCGTCGGTGGGCCGGACGGGCACACGCTGTTCGTCACCTCTGCACGCAAGGGCCGCAGTGCCGATGAGCTGGCGCGCTGGCCTCAGTCGGGGCAGGTGCTGTCCACCCGCGTGGCCGTGGCGGGGTTGCCCGTGGCCTGGTGCGAGGTCGGCCAGCGCTGACCCCTGCGGCGCGCATGGCTGCCAGCGCCATTCACGCCGCGCGTTCAAAAAAATCAAACCTGCGCCACGGCCGGCCGAAAGGGCAGGGCAGTACCATCGCCGGATGGACGCAGCCCTTCGCCAGATCATCGACCGCGTGCGCGACAGCGCAGACCGCCGCAGCGCCGTGCGCATCTGCGGCGGAGGCACCAAAGACTTCCATGGCCCGGGCGCGCCGCAGCATGCCGGCGAGCCGCTGGACATGCGGCCCCTGGCCGGCATCGTGAGCTACGAGCCCAGCGAACTGGTGGTCACCGCGCTCGCCGGCACGCCGCTGGCAGAGCTGGAGGCGCTGCTCGCGCGCCATGGCCAGAGCCTGCCGTTCGAGCCGCCACGCTTTGCCGAAGGCGGCACCGTGGGGGGCATGGTGGCGGCCGGCCTGTCGGGGCCGGCGCGCGCCAGCGTGGGTGCGGTGCGCGACTACGTGCTGGGCGTGGAGATCATCAACGGGCGCGGCGAGCTGCTGCGCTTTGGCGGCCAGGTGATGAAGAACGTGGCGGGCTATGACGTCTCGCGCCTCATGGCCGGGGCCTGGGGGCAGCTCGGAGTGATCACCGAGGTCAGCCTGAAGGTGCTGCCGGTGCCGCCGGCCGAGGCCACGCTGCGCTTTGACTGCGACCAGGCCGAGGCGTTGCGCCGCCTCAACGCCTGGGGCGGCCAGCCGCTGCCGCTCAACGCCAGCTGCTGGGTCGAGGATGCGGGCCGCGGCCAGCTCTACGTGCGCCTGCGTGGCGCGCAGGCGGCGGTGCAGGCCGCCTGCCGCAGCATGGGAGGTGAGTTGCAAGACGCTCCCACCGTGCCGGACGACTGGCAGGCTTGCCGCGACCAGCGCCTGCCCTGGTTCGCCGCGCGCGCGGCGGACCATGCGCTGTGGCGCCTGTCGGTTCCCCAGACCGCGCCCGTGCTGGCATTGCCCGCGGGCGTGGCGCCGCCGCTGGTGGAGTGGCACGGCGGTCTGCGCTGGGTGCAGGCGCTGCCGCAGCACGGCGATGCGCTGCACGCACTGGCCGCCGAGGTGGGGGGCAGTGCTTCTCTATTCATAGCTGCTAGCGCAGATGGGATAAGCGCTAGAGCCATTTTTGATGCAAATTCTGCGGCGCTCGCTGCGATCCACCAGCGGCTCAAGCAGGCGTTCGACCCGGCCGGCATCTTCAACCCCGGGCGCCTCGTCTAGCCATGCGCCTGCTGCGCCACCTGACCGGGCGGCACCGCACCACGGTCACCAACCGCACGCTGGGCCTGCTGCTGGCGTTCAACGCGGGGGCGATCAACGCGGGGGGCTTTCTGGTCGTGCACATGTACACCTCGCACATGACGGGCTTCCTTTCGCTGGTGGCCGACAACCTGGTGCTGGGCAACATGACGCTGGTGCTCAGCGCCATCGGCACGCTGTGGGCGTTCATGTCGGGCGCGGGCTCCACGGCGATCCTCGTCAATTGGGCGCGCCACCAGCATCTGCGCAGCGGCTTTGCGCTGCCGCTCTTGCTGGAGGCGGTGCTGATGCTGCTGTTCGGCCTGATGGGGGCCATCACGCTGGGCTGGCGCACGCCGTTCGCCGTGCCGCTCACGGTGCTGCTGCTGGCCTACATCATGGGGCTGCAGAACGCGGTAGTGACCAAGATGTCCTCGGCCCAGATCCGCACCACGCACATGACGGGCATCGTCACCGACCTCGGCATCGAGATGGGCAAGGCCCTGTACTGGAACCGCAGCGGGACGCCGCGCGAGTCGCAGGTGCATGCCAACAAGACGCGCCTGCGCATGTTCGCCAGCCTGCTGGGCATGTTCACCGCCGGCGGCGTGGTCGGCGCGGCGGGGTTCAAGTACGTGGGCTTCATCTGGGTGGTGCCGCTGGCGTCCATCCTGCTGGCGCTGTCGCTGCCCCCCCTCGCCGCCGACCGCCAGCGCCTGGCCCAGCTGTGGCGCGCGCGCCGCGCTCCCGCACCCGCCGAAGACGCACCCGCGCGCCGCTAACCCTTCCACGATCTCCACGACACACCATGCAGACCCAGCTCGCACCCCAGTACCAGGGCACGCCCGAAGGGCAGGAGGCCGAGGCCATCCTGCGCAAATGCGTGCACTGCGGCTTTTGCACTGCCACCTGCCCCACCTACCAGTTGCTGGGCGACGAGTTGGACGGACCGCGCGGGCGCATCTACCTCATCAAGCAGGTGCTGGAAGGGGCCGAGCCCACGCGCAAGACGCAGTTGCACCTGGACCGGTGCCTGACCTGCCGCAACTGCGAGAGCACCTGCCCGAGCGGCGTGCAGTACGGGCATCTGGTGGACATCGGCCGGCGCATCGTCGAGGAAAAGGTGCCGCGCCCGCGCGGCGAGGCGGCTGCCCGCTGGATGCTCAAGGAAGGCTTGCCATCGCCGCTCTTTGCCCCGGCAATGAAGGTGGGCCAGGCCGTGCGCGGCCTGCTGCCCGAGCGCCTGCGCGCCAAGGTGCCGCCGCGCCAGGACGCCGGCGCCTGGCCCACGCGCAGCCATGCGCGCAAGGTGCTGCTGCTGGAGGGCTGCGTGCAGCCGTCGATGGCGCCCAACATCAACAATGCCACGGCGCGCGTGCTGGATGCTGCAGGCATACAGACCGTGGTGGCGCGCGAGGCGGGCTGCTGCGGCGCGGTCAAGTTCCACCTGAACGATCAGGAAGGGGGCCTCGCCCAGATGCGCGCCAACATCGACGCCTGGTGGCCCTATGTGGAACGCGGCGAGGTGGAGGCCATCGTCATGAATGCCTCGGGCTGCGGCGTCACCGTGAAGGAATACGGCCACCTGCTGCGCAACGACGCGCAGTACGCCGAGAAGGCGGCGCGGGTGAGCGCCCTCACGCGCGATCTGTCGGAACTGCTGCCCGATCTGGTGGAGCGTCTGCGCGGGCGCATCCAGCCTCCCGCGGCGCCGCTGGCCTACCACCCGCCCTGCACCCTGCAGCACGGGCAGAAGCTGCGCGGCGGCGTGGAGCGGCACCTGGCGGCGCTGGGCTTCGAGCTGCGCGTGGCGCGCACCGAGTCGCACCTGTGCTGCGGCTCGGCCGGCACCTACTCGGTGCTCAACCCGGAACTGTCGTACCAGCTGCGCGACCGCAAGCTGGGCGCGCTGGGCGAGGCCTTCACCGAGCAGCCGCCTGCGGCCATCCTCTCGGCCAACATGGGCTGCATCACCCACCTGCAAAGCGGCACGGGCATTCCCGTGAAGCACTGGGTGGAGGTGCTGGACGCTGCATTGCTGGCATGATGGCGGGTTTTGACCGCCGCGCGGGGCGGGCTTTCGGGGCCCGGCCGCGCGCTTTCGAGCCATGAACGACACCGTGAACGCACCCGCTCCGATCCACGACGAAGGCGTGCCACCCACCGCTGCTGCGGTCCCCGCGGCCGAAGGCCATGCGACACCGGAGAGCCCCGCGTCGGCCAGCCCGGCAACCGCCGCTGACAGCGGCGCCGCACGCGCGCCCAGGGCCAATCGCCGCGGCGGCCGTGGCCGCGCGGGGGGGCGGCGTGAGCCGGGAGCGCAGGCCGCAGGCGATGCGCCCCAGGCCGGCGCCAAGGGCGGCCCCGCGGCGGGTGCACCCCGCCGTACGCACCCGCTGCTGGAGCAGTTGGCGGGCTGGTATCCGCACTTGTTCGGCGCGCAGTTCCTGCCGCTCAAGCGCGGCATCTTCCAGGACCTGCTGGCCGCGCATGGCGAAGCCATCGACAAGGACGCGCTCAAGCTCGCCCTCTCCATCCACACGCGGTCCACGCGCTATCTGAATGCGGTGGCCCAGGGCATGAAGCGGCACGACCTGCAGGGCCAGCCCGTGGAGGATATGGCGCCCGAGCATGTGCACCACGCGCTGCTGGAGGTGTTCCGCCGGCGCAAGCCGCAGGACGGCGAGGACCTGACGGCCAAGCTGCGCCGGCGCATTGCCCAGGCGTTCGAGGCCAGCGGCCTCACGCGCGAGGCCTATGACGCGCTGGTGCGCGGCCGCGACGAGAAGGCCAACGCCCTGCTCGATGAAGCCTTTGCCGAGGTGGCCGAGCGCGATGCCAAGGCCGAGGCGCTGCTGCGTGCCTTCGAGGCCAGCGGCCAGACCCCCGAGGCCTTTGCCGACATGTACGGCCTGCCCGCTCGGCAGGCTGCGCAGATGCTCGAGCGGGCACGCCAGCGCCGCGCACCGGGCGCCTGAGCGCGGCGCGAGGGGTGGTGACAGGCTGCTGACACGACGCTGTCAGCAGCTTCCCCGCAGCATGGAGTCCTTCGCAACTTGCTTTCAAGGACCCCTCCATGACCACCCCCTCATCCAGCCAGGCCATCAACTGGTTCGAGATTCCGTGCGCCGATCTCGGCCGTGCGCAGTCCTTTTACGAGCGCATGCTGGACCGGCCCATGCGCCGCGAAGACTTCGGCAGCGAACCCATGGCCCTGTTCTCCAAGGACGATCCCGCGACGGGCGGCTGCCTGGTGGCGGGCCCGCAGCGCCGCGCGGCGCCTGACGCGGGCGTGCGCATCTACCTGGACTGCGAGCCCAGCGTGGAGGCGGCTTTGGCCCGTGTAGTGCCTGCTGGTGGACAGGTCGTGGATGCCTGCACGCAGCTGCCCCAGGGCATGGGGTACATCGCCCACGTGCGCGATACCGAGGGCAACACCATCGGCCTGCACGCCATGGCGCGCTGAGGCGCCGACTCGCACAGCCTGCTGACACCCCGTTGTCAGCAGGGTGGCGGCAGCATCGGCGCGTTCTTGGATTCCGTTCAGGAGAGATTTCCATGACCCCAATCACCGTCCAGGTGCCGGCGTTCAGCGTGGCGGGCGTTGCCGTGCGCACCTGCAACCGAGACGAGGCCCAGCCCGAACGGGCGCGCATAGGCGCACTGTGGGACCAATTCTTCACCGAAAGCTGGGCGCGCCAGTTGCCCGGCCCTGGGGCCGACGGGCGCCTCTACGGCGTCTACAGTGCCTATGAGTCCGATCAGCATGGCGCCTTCGACGTGACGGCCGGCGTGTCGGCCGCCGTGCAGGCCGATCCGCCGGTGGGCGCGGCCCGCATCGAGGTGCAGCCGGGCAGCTATCTGGTGTTCCACTGCGAGGGGCCCATGCCGCAGATGGTGCTCGACGCCTGGGCCGCCGCATGGCGCTACTTCGAGGAACATCCCGAGGTGCGGCGCCGCTTCGACACCGACTTCGAATGCTACGAGGGGCCCGAGTGCGTCGCCCTGCACATCGGCGTGCTGCTCTGAGTGCAGGCCCGGGCGCGGTCCTGCCTGGCACCCGGCACCGTACCATGCGGACCATTCCTTCCGTGGCCTGAGATTCCATGCGCCGTGCCGACCGCCTGTTCCAGATCGTCCAGCTCATCCGGGGCCGGCGCCTGTCCACGGCCGCCTTTCTCGCCGGGCGGCTGGAAGTGTCGCTGCGCACCATTTACCGCGACGTGGCCGACCTGCAGCACCAGGGCATACCCATTGAAGGCGAGGCCGGCGTGGGCTACCGCCTGGGCGCGGGCTTCGAGTTGCCGCCCCTGATGTTCAGCCAGGGCGAGGCCAACGCCCTCGTGGCCGCCGCGCGGCTTGCGCAGACCTGGGTCGATGGCGGCATGGCGCGCGAGATCGAGGGTGCGCTTGGCAAGATCCTCTCGGTGCTGCCGCCCGCCGCGCGCGCGGCGGCCGAGGCGCAAGCGCTCTACGCGCCGGGCTCTGGGCTGGATACGCGCGCCCAGGCCGCGCTGCAGGCGCTGCGCGAGGCCGTGCAGTCCTGCCATGTGGTGCGGCTTGACTACGCCGACGTGCAAGGTCGGCCCAGCCTGCGGCGCGTGCGGCCGCTGGGCTGCTTCTACTGGGGCAAGGTGTGGACGCTGTCGGCCTGGTGCGAGCTGCGCGATGACTTCCGGGGCTTTCGCATCGACCGCATCGCGGCCTTCGAGGTGCTGGACGAGCGCTTCCGCCAGGAACCCGGCAAGACCCTGGCCGACCTGCTGCGCCAGGTCGAGGCCCGGATGCGTGACTGCCCGGCCGAGGGGCTGGACGGCGCCGCGTTCTCCTCCTGACCTTTTTGCTCCTCCGCTGCGGGGATGGATTGCCATGGGCCGTCCTGACCGCCGGCCGCAGTCCAGCGCCGGGCCTGCACGCGCTGCAAACCTGCCCCACGGCGTACCCACGCAGCATGGCACGGTGAGAACCGCGGGCCGTGGCCCGCTTGCTGCCTTGGCTGGTCTTGGCAGGCCCGGAGGCCGGTATCGGGGCTGTACTTGCCGCGGCCTTTGTGGAGCGTGTATGTCGCGCCGGGCCGCTTGTGAAAACCGCTTGGCGTCAGGCCGCCAGCGCTGCCTCGATGTCGACCGTGAGCTTCTCGGGAGCCTCCTGCGGCGCGTAGCGGCGGATCACCTGGCCGTCCCGACCGACCAGGAACTTGGTGAAGTTCCACTTGATCGCCTTGGTGCCCAGCACGCCGGGCGCTTCGGCGGTGAGCCAGCGGTACAGCGGGTGCGCGTCGCTGCCGTTGACGTCGATCTTGGACATCATGGGAAACTGCACGCCATAGTTGCGCTGGCAAAAGCCCGCGATGGCGTCGTTGCTGCCCGGGTCCTGGTGGCCGAACTGATTGCACGGAAAGCCCAGCACTACCAGCCCGCGCGGCCCATAACGTTCGTGTAGCGCCTGCAGGCCGGCGAACTGCGGCGTGAAGCCGCAGGCGCTGGCGGTGTTGACGATGAGCAGCACCTGACCGCGGAAGTCGCTCAGTGGCTGGGGCGCGCCGTCGATGCGTGTCGCGTCGAAGTCATACGCAGTGGTCATGGGGCCTCCGGTCGTGTGTCCGTCACCTTATCACTGGGGGCATGGGGTGTGCCTGCTGCATGCGCCCGTGGCCGCCAGACCGACCAGCCGGCCGCCAGCAGGATCAGCGCGCCGCCGGAGAGGGTCCCGCCCGTCAGCTGTGCCGCGCCCAGCAGGGTCGAGGAGCCGCTGGCGAACACCACCTCCGACAGCATGATGATCGCCGTCGTTCCTGCAGCCAGGCGCGCGGCGCCAAACTGCAGCGCCCAGTTGCCGATCAGCAGCACGACCGCCAGAAGCGCCGCCACCCAGGCCCAGGTGGCGTTCAGCGGTGGAAAGGGCGGCACCAGGCCCAGGGATCGGCCCAGCTGGGCCGCCAGCAGCGCCATGAGCATGCAGCCGCCGAACATGGCGACCATGCGCGCCTGGCCCGGGACGGCGTGCAGGCGGCGCAGGGTGACGTTGGTCACGGCGAACGTGAAGCCGCCGAGGATCGCGAGCAGATCGGCCAGCGTCAGGGCGGCGAGCAGGCGCGGCAGGCCGCCCTCGGCGGGCCACAGCACCAGCAGCACGCCGCTGAAGGCCAGCAGCAGCCGCGCCAGCGCCTGCGGCGTGGGCCGCTCGCCCAGGAAGCGCCAGGCCAGCAGCACGCTCCAGGCTGGCATCAGATAGAACAGCAGGATCACGCGGACCACGTCGCCAATGGTGATGGCCCAGTTGAAGGCCACATTGTTCAGGCCCGAGCACAGCGCCAGCAACCACAGAGCCCGGTGCTGCCGCAGCTGCGCGGAAATGCCCGGCCGCAGCGCCAGCAGCACAAGGAGGATGGCCCCATACATGAGCGCCGTGGCCCACAGCGGGTGCAGTCCCGCGCCGTGCATCTGCCGGAACGGCCACCAGGACAGTCCCCAGATGAAGGCGTTGAACAGCAAGGCCAGGGCGGGAAGCGGAGATTGCATGCAAAAAGTGGCCGTAGCGCTTATCTAGCAAGCGCAAGTAGCTATCAAAAACAGAGTGGTGAAGGCACGAAGATGCCCAGCCTTTGCGGCGCATTGTGCCGGCGCGACGGCGGGCGCGCGGGGCTGCGCGGGGGTAGCCCCACGCGCCGGTTCAGTGGTGGTCGTGCCGGGCGATGGAGAGCAGGTGCTCCACTTCCTCGGGATGGCTGCGCACGTTGTGCGCGTGCCAGCGGCCGATCAGCCACATCACGCCCGCCACCAGCATGCCGAAGGCCGTGATGGCACCGAAGGCCGACAGCCCGAACTTGGTGGACAGGCTGTAGAACGCGCCCATGCCCAGGATGGCGGCCTGCTCGTTGAAGTTTTGCACGGCAATGGAGCGGCCCGCGCCCATCAGGTTGTGGCCCCGGTGCTGCAGCAGCGCGTTCATGGGCACGACCAGGAAGCCCCCCAGCCCGCCCAGCAGGATCAGGAACGGAATGGCCAGCCAGATGTTGCTGATGACATTCATCAGGATCACCAGCAGGCCCATGGCGATGCCCATCGGGATCACGCGCGTGGCCATGTCCAGACGCATGTGCAGGGACGCCGCCACCGCGCCCGCGGCCGTGCCGATGGCTACCACGCCCACGAGGGCCGAGGCCTGCGTGGTGCTGTAGCCCAGGGCCGCGGCGCTCCAGGCCAGCACGATGTAGCGCAGGTTGCCCGACACCCCCCAGAACAGCGTGGTGGTGGACAGCGAGATCTGCCCGAGCTTGTCGCGCCACAGGCGCCCGTTGCAGGTCCAGAAGTCGGGCAACAGTGCCAGCGGGTTGGGCGGCAGGGGGCGCATCTCCACGTCGGTGTGCGGGATGCGCAGGTTGAACCACGCTGCCAGCATGTACACCGGCACCAGCGCCAGGATGGCGGCCTCGGCCGCGAGGTCGATGCCCAGATCGATGCCCGGCATGTCCAACGCCAGCAGATGGCTGGCGATGTGGGGTGCGACCAATTGGCCGCCCACGAGCACGCCCAGGATGATGGAGGCGATGGTCAACCCCTCGATCCAGCCGTTGGCCTTGACCAGCTGCGACGCGGGCAGCAGCTCGGTGAGGATGCCGTACTTGGCTGGCGAATACGCCGCCGCGCCCAGCCCCACCACGGCGTAGGCCAGCAGCGGGTGGTGGCCAAACAGCATCATCAGGCAGCCCACCACCTTGATGGCATTGCTGATGAACATCACCCGCCCCTTGGGCATGGAATCGGCGAATGCGCCCACCCACGGCGCCAGCACCACGTAGAACAACGCGAACATGGGCACCAGCGCCGCGCGCTGCCACTCCGGCGCGCCACTGGTACGCAGCAGTTCCACCGCGGTCACGAACAATGCGTTGTCGGCCAGCGAGCTGAAAAACTGCGCCGACATGATGGTGTAGAAACCGCGCTTCATCGGGTGGATGGTGGCTCCATCAGCGGGAATGATGGCCTGTGAAAATTCGAAACACTCCGAGGAGCGACGGGCGGTTATATCACGCGACCCTGCGCGCCCAGTGCCAGAATGGCCCCCGTCCAGTCCGTAGAAACACCCCCATGCCGCGCCCCATTCTTGCGACCATCCACCCCGCAGCCGTGCACCACAACCTGGAGCGCGCGCGCCGTGCCGCGCCCGATGCGCGCGTGTGGGCGGTGGTCAAGGCCAATGCCTACGGCCACGGCATCGAGCGCGTGTTCGAAGGCCTGCGCGCCGCCGACGGTTTCGCTTTGCTGGACCTGGCCGAGGCCGAGCGCGTGCGCGCTCTCGGCTGGCGCGGCCCGATCCTGCTGCTGGAGGGCGTGTTCGAGCCGCGCGACCTGGAGCTGTGCTCGCGCCTGGGCCTGTGGCATGCCGTGCACTGCGATGCGCAGATCGACTGGCTGGCCGCGCACAAGACGCAGGTGCCGCACCGCGTGTTCCTCAAGATGAATTCCGGCATGAACCGCCTGGGCTTCACACCCGAGCGCTACCGCAGCGCCTGGGCGCGCCTGAACGCGCTGCCCCAGGTGGACGAGATCTCGTGCATGACCCACTTCAGCGACGCCGACGGCCCGCGCGGCATCGCGCACCAGGTGCAGGCGTTCCAGGCCGCCACGCAGGACCTGCCGGGCGAGCGCTGCATCGCCAACAGCGCCGCGCTGCTGCGCCACGGCGGTGATGCGCAGGTGCGGCTGGACTGGGTGCGCGCGGGCATCGTGCTGTACGGCAGCGCACCCGACCATCCCGAGCGCCGCGCGGCCGACTGGGACCTGCAGCCCACCATGACGCTGGCTTCGCGCATCATCGGCGTGCAGCAGCTGCAGGCGGGCGACACCGTGGGCTACGGCTCGCGCTTCACGGCGCAGGGGCCGCTGGGCATCGGTGTCGTGGCCTGCGGCTATGCCGACGGCTATCCACGCCACTGCGATACCGGCACGCCCGTGCTGGTGAACGGGGTGCGCACGCGCACCATCGGGCGCGTGAGCATGGACATGCTGGCCGTGGACCTCACGCCCGTGCCCGGCGCGGGGCTGGGGGCCGAGGTCACGCTCTGGGGCCGCGCCGCCAACGGCGCCGTGCTGCCCATCGATGAGGTAGCGCAAGCGGGCGGCACCATCGGCTACGAGCTGATGTGCGCGCTGGCACCGCGCGTGCCCGTGGTGGTGCAGGACTGATTCCCTCCATGGTCCGGGTGCGCGGCCGCACGGGCGCCTCGTGGCGCGGCATGCGCCTGCCGCAGCGGCTGCAGGAGGGCCTGCGCCAGCGCCATGCCCTGCGGCTGCACGGCTGGTGCATCGGCAGTCTGATCCTGGGTGTGATGTGGGCGGTGTCCCATGCGCAGATGGCGCTGGGCGTGCCGTCGCTGGCGCTGCGCTACCTGGTCACGCTGGGCGTGGGATATGGGGTCTATCTGTTGGTGCTGCGCCTGTGGGCCGCATGGCTGCTGCGCCGGCGCAGCGATGCGGGCGATGCGCCCGACGGGCTGGACCTGCTACCCGATGCGGGCTGGCCCGCCGGCCCGGGGCCGCAGGGCACCACGCCACCCTTGCACGGCGGTGGCGGCGACTTTGGCGGGGCGGGCGCGACTGGGCAGTGGGACGCGCCGGCCGCAGATGGCGCTGGCGGCACCGGATGGGGCGGTGATCTGGGCGACGCGGCCTCGGGCGTGCTGGAGGCCGCGGGAAGCGCCGACGAAGCCGCCGTGGTGGTCGTGCCGGTGGTGGCGATCTTCGTTGTGGGCGTGGCGCTGCTGGGGGGTGCGGGTGCGCTGGCGTGGCTGTACTTTGGCAGCGAGGTGCTGCTGGCCGTGGCCGTCGAACTGGCGTTCTCCGTGGCCTCGGCACGGGCGCTGATGGGCGCGGAGCGCGCGGGCTGGCTTGGCGCGGCCTGGCGCCTGACGGGCAAGCCCTTGCTTGGCGCCCTGCTGTGCGCGGTGGCCCTGGGCGCGGCGCTGGACCATTGGCTGCCGCAGGCGCGCTCGCTGCCACACGCGGTGCAACTGCTGCGGGGCCGTTGACCTTGCCTCTGGCGGGGCCCTGCGGCCCACGCGGCATGCCTTGGTGATGGCGCTGGGCTGCTGAAAGACCATTTTGCTGAAAATGTTTTTGGCTTTGTTTTGCATCAAGCCATTACCCAGGGTCTTCCCGAAGAATGACTCTCACAGCGAACACCTGCTGTGCGGCCCGCAGGGCGCCCCGGGTGCTCGGGCGTGCAGCGCTTTGAACGTTCGCTGAACAAGAAGTGGAGTCCCCTATGCAAAGCCAGTCCCCCTCCTCCCGTCCCGCCGCGCGGTTCTTCCTGGGCATCGTCTCGGCTGCGGCCCTGCTGTCCATGGGCAGCGCCGGCGCACAGGAGCCCGTGCAGCCCATCGCGCCCCACAAGGTGACCAACCCCGCCCAGGTCACGCTGGGCAAGAAGCTGTGGTTCGATCCGCGCCTGTCGCGCTCGGGCTTCATCTCGTGCAACTCGTGCCACAACCTGAGCATGGGCGGCTCGGACAACCTCAAGACCTCCATCGGCGACAAATGGCAGAAAGGCCCGATCAACTCGCCCACGGTGTTGAACTCCAGCCTCAACCTGGCCCAGTTCTGGGACGGCCGCGCGAAGGACCTGAAAGAGCAGGCGGGCGGTCCTATCGCCAACCCGGGCGAGATGGCCTTCTCGCATGACCTCGCGGTAGACATGCTGCGCTCCATTCCCCAGTACGTGGCGGAGTTCAAACGGGTCTTCGGGCATGACAAGCTCACCATCGACGAGGTGACGGCCGCCATCGCCGCGTTCGAGGAAACGCTGGTGACTCCCAACGCGCGCTTCGACCAATGGCTCAAGGGCGACAAGAAGGCCATCACGGCGCAGGAACTGCGCGGCTACCAGCTCTTCAAGACCAGCGGCTGCGTGGCCTGCCACAACGGCCCCAACCTGGGCGGCAACTCCTTCCAGAAGATGGGCCTGGTCGAGGCATACAAGACGGACAACCCGGCCGAGGGCCGCTCCGCCGTCACGGGCAACGACGCCGAGCGCTTCAACTTCAAGGTGCCCACGCTGCGCAACGTGGAACTGACCTACCCCTACTTCCACGACGGCGCTGCCGACACGCTGGCCGAGGCCGTGGACACCATGGGCCGCATCCAGTTGGGCAAGAAGTTCACCGCGCAGGAGAACGCCGACATCGTGGCCTTCCTCAAGACGCTCACGGGCGATCAGCCGCAGATCGCCCTGCCGATCCTGCCGCCCTCCAGCGATGCGACCAAGCGCCCCCAGCCCTTCGACTGATGCGCCGTCACGGATGAAAGCCGGCCCGCTTGCGGGCCTTTACAGGCCGGGGCCTCGCAAGGGGCGCCGGCTTTTTTTGGGGGGCGGGTATGCCCCGCCTGGGCGTCAGGCCAGGGCGCGCTGCACCGCGGGGCGCTGCGCCATGCGCTGGGAGTGCGCGTGCACCTTGGGAAACTGCGCGATGTCCACGCCGTCGCTCTTGAGCCAGCCCGCAACGGTGAAGAGGTAGCCGTCGGCCACCGAGTACTGCTCGCCCAGCACCCACGGGCCGTCGCCCAGGTAATGGCGCTCGATCAGCGTGAAGCACTCCGTCATGTTGGCGGGCACCTTGCGCTGCATGGCGGCCTGGGCCTCGGGCTCGTCGGCCCAGCGGCTGGCGCGCGGGCGGTGGGCGTGGGCGATGTGCACGGTGGAGGCCAGGTAGCTGTGGAATTCCTGCAGGCGCGCGAAGCCGAAGGGGTCAGCGGGCGCCAGGCGCGCATCCGCGAAGCGCTGCGCCACGTAGGCCAGCAGGGCGGGGGTCTCGGTGAGCGTTCCGTGCTCGGTCACCAGCGCGGGCACGCGGCCCTTGGGATTGACCGCGAGGTACTCGGGCGAGCGCTGCTGCTGGCTGGCGAAGTCCACGCGGACCAGGGTATAGGGCGCTTGCGCTTCCTCCAGCGCGATGCGCACGGCCTGTGCGCAGGTACCGGGGGTGAAGTAGAGGGTGAGAGAGGTCATGGACGGCGGGCGTGATCGAGGATGGATGATCGTATCTATAAAAAGAGGAGCGGCTTGCGCTCAGTTCCAGTCCATTTCGATGCAATAAGTACCTGAATGTGGCTTGTGGCAAGCGCTGGCAGCTCCTTTTTTTGATGCGCCAGGAAACTCAGGAGCCCACGCTGGCCGGCTGCGCGCCGGGCAGGGGCGCGGCGGGCGCCGAGGGCTTGGGCACGGCGGGTACCGAGGGCAGGTGCGGCGGATCGGCGGGCTTCTTGTCGCACGCGGCCAGCGCCAGTGCGCAGGCGGTCAGCAGCGGCGCGGCCAGGGGGCGAAGTGTCGGCAGGGGCATGGCGGGTCCTTCCTGAGTCGGTGTTCGCCCGGCGGGGCGGCACTGCCCGTTAGGATAGGACAGATCCCCCGCGCCGGCCCACCGCCGGCCTACGTTGCGTCCTGCCACCATGGCCAAAGAAAAAACCATCTTCTCCTGCACCGAATGCGGTGGCACCAGTCCGCGCTGGCTGGGCAAATGCCCCTCCTGCGGTGCGTGGAACACCCTGATCGAATCCGTGCCCGACGCCGGACCGGGCAAGAACCGCCTGAGCGGGGCCGGCCAGTACGCGGGCCTGGCCCAGGCGCAGGCGGTGATGCCGCTGGCCGCCATCGAGGCGACCGAGGTGGCGCGCACGGCGAGCGGCATCGAGGAACTGGACCGCGTGCTGGGCGGTGGCGTGGTCGAGGGCGGGGTGGTGCTCATCGGCGGCGACCCGGGCATCGGCAAGTCCACGCTGCTCTTGCAGGCGATGGACGCGCTGCAGCGCGCGGGCCTGCCCACGCTGTACGTGACGGGCGAGGAGAGCGGCGCGCAGGTGGCGTTGCGTTCGCGCCGGCTGGGGCTGGATGCGAGCCAGGTGAACGTGTTGGCCGAGATCCAACTCGAAAAAATCCTCGCCACCGTGGAGGCCACGCAGCCCGCGGTGTGCGTCATCGATTCCATCCAGACCGTCTATTCTGACCAGCTCACCAGCGCCCCGGGCTCGGTGGCCCAGGTGCGCGAGTGCGCAGCCCACCTCACGCGCATGGCCAAGGCCACGGGCATCGCCGTCATCCTGGTGGGCCACGTGACCAAGGAGGGTGCGCTGGCCGGCCCGCGCGTGCTGGAGCACATGGTGGACACGGTGCTGTACTTCGAGGGCGACACGCACAGCAGCTTCCGTCTGGTGCGCGCCATCAAGAACCGCTTTGGCGCCGTGAACGAGATCGGCGTGTTCGCCATGACCGAGAAGGGCCTCAAGGGCGTGGCGAACCCCAGTGCCATTTTTTTGAGCCAGCACAGCGAGCCGGTGCCCGGCAGCTGCGTGCTGGTCACGCTGGAGGGCACGCGGCCCATGCTGGTGGAGATCCAGGCGCTGGTGGACGGCGGTGGGCCCAGCCCGCGGCGCCTGTCGGTGGGCCTGGAGCGCGACCGCCTGGCCATGCTGCTGGCCGTGCTGCACCGCCACGCGGGCGTGGCCTGCGCCGACCAGGACGTATTCGTCAATGCCGTAGGGGGCGTGCGCATCAGCGAACCCGCGGCCGACCTGGCCGTGATGCTGGCCATCACCAGCAGCCTGCGCGGCAAGGCGTTGCCCAAGGGCTTCATCGCGTTTGGCGAGGTGGGCCTGGCTGGCGAGGTGCGCCCCGCACCGCGTGGCCAGGAGCGCCTGAAGGAAGCCGCCAAGCTGGGCTTCACGGTGGCCGTGGTGCCCAAAGCCAATGCGCCCAAGAAGCCGATCGCCGGGCTGGAGATCCACGCAGTGGAGCGCGTGGACGAGGCCATGACTGCCGTGCGCGGGCTGGACTGACGCGTCGTGTCGCAGGGGCTACGCAGCTTCCACAGCGGCGCTGGTGGTGCTGCGTAGGACAATGCGGCCATGAATCTGCGCAAGATATTGATCCCAGCGGGCATCGTCGTCCTGGTCATCGCCGCCTACCGCGCCTATGGCCCGCAGGGCATCCTCACCGTGAGCGGAGGGCTGGTCATGTGGGGGCTGCTGCATTACACGCGGCTCATGAACGTGATGCAGAAGGCGCGTAACCACCCGATCGGCTACGTGGGCAGCGCGGTAATGCTCAATGCCAAGCTGAAAGCCGGTGTGAACCTGCTGCACGTGGTCGCCATGACGCGCGCGCTGGGCCAGCAGCTGTCGGCGGACGGCCAGCAGCCCGAGCTCTACCGCTGGACCGACGGCACGCAGTCGCACGTGACCTGCGAGTTCGTCAACGGCCGCCTGGTGCGCTGGGAACTGGTGCGACCCGCCCCGCAGGAGGACGCCGGCCCGCCTGCCGCCGCCAACCCGGCGGGCCAATCGTAGAATTGCGTGCTTTGCGACCCACGCAGTTCTCTCGAAAAGGATCTCCATGAGCCCCGTTGTTCCCTCCATGGCCGACCGTGACGGCAAGATCTGGATGGATGGCCAGATGGTGGATTGGCGCGACGCCAAGATCCACGTGCTGACCCATTCGCTGCACTACGGCTGCGGCGCCTTCGAAGGCGTGCGCGCCTACAAGACGGAGCAGGGCACGGCCATCTTCCGCCTGGAAGAGCACACCAACCGCCTGTTCAACAGCGCCAAGATCCTGCGCATGACGATCCCCTTCACCAAGGACGAGGTGAATGAGGCACAGAAGGCCGTGGTGCGCGAAAACCAGCTCGAATCCTGCTACCTGCGTCCCCTGACGTGGATCGGCTCGGAAAAACTGGGCGTCTCGCCCAAGGGCAACAAGATTCACCTGATCGTCGCCGCCTGGGCCTGGGGCGCGTACCTGGGCGAGGAAGGCATGCAACGCGGCATCCGCGTGAAGACCAGCAGCTTCACGCGCCACCACGTCAACATCACCATGACGCAGGCCAAGGCGTCGAGCAACTACACCAACTCCATCCTGGCCAACATGGAGGCCACCGACGATGGCTACGACGAAGCCCTGCTGCTGGACAGCGCTGGCTTCGTGTCCGAAGGCTCGGGCGAGAACGTGTTCATCATCAAGGACGGCGTGGTGTACACCCCCGACCTGTCGGCCGGCGCGCTCAACGGCATCACGCGCAACACCGTGTTCCACATCTGCAAGGACCTGGGGCTGGAGCTGGTGCAAAAGCGCATCACGCGCGACGAGGTGTACATCGCCGACGAGGCCTTCTTCAGCGGCACGGCCGCCGAGATCACCCCGATCCGCGAACTGGACCGCGTGCAGATCGGCAGCGGCAGCCGCGGCCCGCTGACCGAGAAGATCCAATCGGCCTTCTTCGACATCGTGAACGGCCGCAATCCCAAGTACGCCCACTGGCTCACCAAGGTCTGAACCCATGTCACAAGCCATCGTTGAACTGCTGGCCAAGGATCTCAACCTCCAGGGCGGCGTGTATTGCCCGAGCCCCAAGGCCGACATGAAGCTCTGGAACAGCCACCCCAAGGTCTACCTGGACGTGGCCCACACGGGCGAGGCCAAGTGCCCCTACTGCGGCACCGTGTACCGCCTGAAGGCGGGCGAGGTTGTCCACGCCGGGCATTGATGCGGCGTTCGCGCCACGCCTGTGTTGGCACCCCCGTCGCGTTGGCGGTGGTGCGTTGATCACTGCAGGGCTGATCCGCAGGCTCTGGGCTGCGTACTGTTCATGACCCTTGAAAACCTTCTGGGCCCAGGCCCCTGGCCTCGCCGGGTCGCCACGGCGGCCTTGTTCCTGCTGCCTGCGCTGGCGTTGACGGTGCAGTCAGGCTACTCCTATGGCGCCGTGCTGCTGCTGGTTGGTGCGTTGTGCTCTGCGCACCGCTGGCCTCGCCTGCCGCAGGATCGCTGGACCTGGAGCTTTGCGGCCATCATGCTCGGCATGGGCATCCTCTGGTTGGTATTGGCCAATCCCCTGGAGGGACTGGGAGGATGGGACCGGCCGTCCAAATTCGCTCTGGGTATTGCCTGCCTGTTGTTTGTGAGCCCTGTAGGGCCTCGGCCGCGCGCCCAGTTCTGGGGGTTGGTGGCAGGTTGTGCGGGCGCCGGCGCCGTCGCGCTGTGGCAGGTGTGCGTGGAAGGGGCTCCGCGTGCCTCGGGCTTCCCGACAGGCAGGACCAATGCCATTCAGTGGGGCAATCTGGCACTCTTGCTGGGCACCATGCTGGCCGTGCAGACCATTGCGTTGCGCGAGCATCTCAACCGTCGGGATGTAGCACTGGCATGTATCGCCGTGCTGTTGGCATTCAACGCTTCTGTTCTCTCACAGTCGCGTGGCGGCTGGCTGGCGCTGTTGCTGGCGGCGCCGTGGGGTCTGTATCTGCTGTGGCGCTTTTTCTGCCGCGAACTGTGGCGCACCCTGGCGGGTGCTGCCATTGCGCTGCTGGTGCTGGGCGCAGCCAATCATGCGGTGCTGGCAGAGCGCTGGGACATCATGGAGCAGGAAGTGCTGATCTACGGCACCGAACGCGCGGCTGACACCTCCGTGGGTCAGCGGCTGGAGCACTGGCGCTTTGCCTGGGAGGTGGGGCTGGAGAAGCCTCTCCTCGGCTGGGGCATGCGCGGCTATCTGGCCGAAAAGGAAAAGCGGGTGGCGGCGGGGCAGTACGAGCCCTCCATCCTTGAGTACATCTACACCCACAACGAACCCCTGGATATGTTCATCAAGGCGGGCCTTGTGGGCGTGCTGTTGCTGCTGCTGTTCTATGCGGTGCCGCTGGGCATGTTCTGGCCCACCCGCGCGCGCATGGCCGCCTACGCGGGGCAAGCGGCCGAGGTGCGTGCGCAGGTGCTGGCGCTGCGCATGGCGGGCGTGTGCATTCCGTTGCTGTACGCGGGATTCGGAATGACGCAGGTCTTCTTTGCACACAACAGCGGGATCATGTTCTACCTGTTCATGGTGATGACCACCTGGTCGGCGGTGCGCGGCATGGACGCGCTGTACGCGGGCAAGGGATCCGCTGCGGCTGCGGCATAAGGCCACGCCATGGTGTCTGCGGCGTCTGCCCCTGGCCTTCCCGGCGCGGCCGGCACCCCGGCCGTGCGCCGGCCGCGGGTGCTGCATTTCGTGACGGGCGGGTTTTCCGGCGCCACGCAGGTGGCCGTGGATCTGGTACGAGCGCACGCGGCTTCGGGCCGCTGCGAGGCCTTGCTGGTGCTGCGCCGCAAGCGGCACACGCGCAACGAACGCGTGCAGGCCCTGCGGGACCAGGGGCTAACTGTGGAAACCGTGGCCGGCTGGGCGCACGTGGCCACCATCTGGCAGCTGGTCGCGCTCTGCCGGCGTTTCCAACCCGATGTGCTGGTGGCCCATGGGTTCAGCGAGCATTTATGGGGCCGCTATGCCGGATTGATCGCTGGCGTGCCCCACCTGGTGCATGTAGAGCACAACTCCCGCGAGCGCTACACCGCCTGGCGGCTGCGCCAAGCCCTGTGGCTGGCTGAGCGCACCGACCTCATCGTGGGCGTCTCCGAAGGCGTGCGCCAGAGCCTGCTCGCGCGTGGCTTTCCCGCCGCCAAGACCGTGGCCATTCCCAATGGCATCGCGCTGGGGTCGTATGAGCTGGCGCGCCATCCCGCTTGGGCCGACCGTGTGCCGGGCATCGTCATGGCCGCGCGCTTTGCGCGCCAGAAGGACCATGCCACGCTGCTGCGCGCCGTCGCGCTGCTGCGCGATCGCGGCCTCACGCCGCCCGTCAAACTGGCCGGCGGCGGCAAGGCGGCGGCGCAGCGGGCTGCGCGCAAGCTGTGCACGGCCCTGGGGTTGGACGGGCAGGTGGAATTCCTGGGCCATTGCGGCGATGTGCCGGGACTGCTCATGGGCCACCGCATCTGCGTGCTGGCCACGCACTACGAGGGCATGCCGCTGTCGCTGATCGAGGGCATGGCCGCAGGCTGTGCGGTGGTGGGCAGCCGTGTGGTGGGCGTGCAGGAAATCATCGATGACGGCCGCAATGGCCTGCTGGCCGCGCATGCCGATCCCGCATCGCTGGCCGAGGCACTGGAGCGGCTGCTCATGCGCGATGACGAGGCGCAGCGCATGGCCCAGGCCGCGCAGGAAGACGCCCGGCACCTGTACAGCCTGCAGACCATGACGAAGCGGTACGAGGACCTGCTGCTGCGGGGGCTGGAGGTTGCTCAGTGAGCGGCGCCGTGCGCGCGCCGGCTGCGCCCTGGCTCAGCATCCTGGTGCCGGTCTACAACGTGCAGGACTATCTGGAAGCGTGTCTCGCCTCCGTGGTGGAGCAGGTGGCGCAACTGCCGCTTGCCGGGGAGGGGGAGGCGGGCGTGGAGGTGCTGGTGCTCGACGACTGTTCCACCGATGGTTCGCGTGCACTGATGCAGCAATTGGCGCAGCGCTGGTCCGGCCGGCTGACCCTGATGCGCCACGCGGTCAACCAGGGCCTGAGCGCCGCGCGCAACACCATGATCGACGCCGCCCGCGGTGAATACCTCTGGTTTCTGGACTCCGACGACAAGCTGCTGCCCGGCGCGCTGGCCGGTTTGCAGGCCACCGTGCAGCGCCATGCCCCGGATGCGGTGCTGTGCGACTTCATGGTGTGGCGCGAGCGTACGCAACTCAAGCACCGGCTGCGCGGCGAGGGCCATCGCGCCACCTTTGCCGGCCCGGCGGGGGGGCTTCAGCGCGACGGCGCTGCGCTGCTGACGGGCGTGTTGATGACCGGGCAGTTGCATGCCTGGTCCAAGGTCACACGGCGCGCGCTGTGGGGCGCAGACCTGCGCTTTCCCGCGGGCCGCTACTTCGAGGACATGGCCGCCATGCCGCTGGCCCTGCTGCGCGCGCGCAGCTATTGCTACATGCCCCAGCCCTGGGTGGCCTACCGCCAGCGCGGCAGCAGCATCCTGGCGACGATGACCTTGCCTAAGGCGCTCGATCAGTCACGGGCATTGGGCGCGTTTGCCCAGGCGCTGCGCACGGCCGAGGCCGAAGGGGCCTTGCCTGCCAGCGCGGCGCTGCATTTCGCCCTGGCCCACCAGAGTGCGCGCAACCTTGCCGGCGCGGCGCGCTTCCTGGAGCGGGCCGATCTGCCCGTGGCCGAACGCCGAGTCGCAGCGCAGCGATTGCGTGACGACTTCGCTGCGGCATCGCCGTTGTCGGCGCAGGCCTTGCTGAGCGCCTACGTGCGGCGCGGCTGGTGGCTACGCGCTCTGCGGCTGCGCCGTGCCTGGGGTGTCGTGGCGGTCGAAGCAAAAGGCTGACCCATGTCGCATGCGCCATCCTCCACCCACTGGAAGCACCGGGGCGAACTGTGGCTGGCGGGCTGGCTGAAGCGCTGGTACCGCCTGCGCCCGCGCGACCTGGAGCCCGCCCCGGCACCCGTGTTCACGCTGCACGCCACGGGCACCGCAGCCGCAGCGCCGGCCGCGCGCACGGCCATTCCCCGCATTCTCTGGAGCTACTGGCAGGGCGGCACACCGCCGCTGCTGGTGCAGCGCTGCTTCGACCACTGGCGGCGCCTGCATCCGCATTTCGAGATCCGCATCCTGGACGAGCGTGGCGTGCTGCAGTACCTGCCGGCCATCCCTGCTGCACTCGACGGCGCATCGGCGGCCAAGCGTGCCGACTGGATCCGCCTGGAGCTGCTGCGCCGCCACGGCGGCATCTGGCTGGACGCGAGCACCATCCTCACCCAGCCGCTGGACTGGGTTTTGCAGGAGCAGGCGCGCACGGGTGCCGACTTCGTGGGCTACTACCTGCAGCAGTACACCAGTGTCCCGGACCGGCCGGTGGTGGAGAACTGGTTCATGGCCGCGCCGCCCGGCAGCCCCTTCATCGAGGATCTGCAGCGTGAATTCACGCAGGAGGTCATCGCCCGCACCGGCGAGCAGTACATCGCCCACCTGCAGGCCCAGGGCCTGTACACGCAGGCGCTGCAGCGCATCGACATGCCCGCCTACTTGACCATGCACCTGGCGCTGCAGGTGATCCTGCTGCGCGGCGGCAGCTACCGACTGAGCCTGTCCCCGGCGGAGTCGGGGCCGTACTTCCTGCACGTGCAAGGCCGCTGGCGCCGCGCCGCGCTCAAGCTGCGGCTGCTGTTCATGCATGCGCGCGGGCCGCTGCCGCCGCTGATCAAACTGCGTTCGCCCGACCGCCGGCGGCTGGACGACTACCTGACGCAGGGCCTGTACCTGCCGGACAGCGTGGCGGGGCAGTGGCTGGATGGGGATCGCGCCGCCCTCCGATAATTCTCTGCTTTGCTATATATTAAATAGCTGCTGGCGCTTGATGGTAAAGCGCTAGAGCCCCAAAAGACTTAAACCTTCAGGCGCTGCAGTGCGGCCTGCCATTCCTGCGCCAGCAGCGCCACCAGCTGCTGTGCCGGCAGCGCGCGCGCGGCGGCAACGCCCTGGCCGGCCCACAGGGACAGGTAGTCCGCGCGTCCCCGGCTGGCGGCGGCCTTGCGCAGCGGGCCGGTCAGCGCGTTCTGCACCGGGTAGGCGGGCACGGCGGCCTCGTGCGGTGCCAGTTGCTGCATCAGCGTGTTGACGATGCCGCGGGCGGGTCGGCCGGAGTAGATGCGCGTGACGCGCGTGTGCGTGGCCTGTGCGTCGGCCATGGCGGCGCGCTGCGCAGGGCCGATGGCGGACTCGGGGCAGGCGAGGAAGGCCGTACCCAACTGCACCCCCTGCGCGCCCAGCGCCTGGGCAGCCGCAATGCCGCGCCCGTCCATGATGCCGCCGGCGGCAATCACCGGGATGGAGAGCGCATCCACGCACTGCGGCACCAGCGCCAGGGTGCCGACCATGCTGGCCTCGAAGTCGCCCAGGAAGGTGCCGCGGTGGCCGCCGGCCTCCATGCCGCTGGCGACGACCGCGTCCGCACCCACGGCGGCCCATGCCTGCGCCTCGGCCAGCGTGGTGGCGGTGCCGATCACGTAGCAGCCAGCCTCGTCTTGGAGGCGGCGCACCTGCGCGGCGCTCAGGATGCCGAAGGTGAAGCTGGCCACGGCGGGGCGGGCCTCCAGCAGCGCCTCGAACTGGGCGTGGAAGTCCTCGCACCAGCGCGCCGGCGCCTCTGGCGGGGGCAGGCCCAGGTCGGCGTACAGCGGCGCCAGTCGGTCGATGGCCGCCTGCACCGTGGCCGCATCGGGCGTGGGCTGCTCCAGCACGAACAGGTTCATGCCGAAGGGCTTGGCGGTGGCCGCACGCACGGCGGCAGCGGCCTCGCGCATGGCCTGAGGCGACCGCATGCCGCAGCCCAGAAAGCCCAGGCCGCCGGCCTGGGAGACGGCGGCGGCCAACTGGGGCGTGTCCGAACCCGTCATGGGCCCCTGGAAGAGGGGCAGGTCGATCTGCAGGCGTTGCAGCAAGGCATTCATGGGGTCAGCTCCGCTAAGAAGAATCGGGGGCGAGGACAGAGGGGGTGTCCTGGGCGCCGTGCAGCGCTGCTTGCAGCGCTGCCAGCGCGGGCGTGGCGTAGCCCGTGCGGTGCACCAGCACCGTGTCGCAGGGGCCCAGCGGCACCCAGCGCAGCGCTGGCGGTGTGTGCAGCAGATCGACCACCGCCTCAGGCACCACGCCGGCGCAACGGCCCCCGGCCACGCAGGCCAGGATGGCCGGGTAGGACGCGAGCTCCAGCACCTGCGGCGCCTGGCCCGTGGCCTGGCGCATCCAGTCTTCGCCGATGCGGCGGTAGGTGCAGCCGTGCGCAAACGCGGCCAGGGTGTGCACGCGCAGGTCGGCAGGTGTTTCGACGGGCGGGTGGCTGGCCGGCAGGGCCAGCAGCAGCGATTCCGTCCAGACGGGCGTGCGCTGCACCGGGGCCTCCTCGTCCAGGCCCGGCGGCGGCCAGGCCACCAGGGCGCAGTCGAGTTCGTGGGCCAGCACCTGCTCCACGAGTTGGCGCGACGGGGCGGTGCGCAACTCCAGCACCAGCGCGGGCCAGCGCGCATGCAGTTGCGCCAGGGGCGCGGGCAGGCGCGCGGCGGCCGTGCTTTCCATGGCGCCGATGCGCAGGTGGCCGGCGGGGGAGCCCGGGTGCAGGGCCTGCCGCGCCTCCTCGGCCAGCGCCAGCAGGCGCTCGGCATAACCTTGCAGCGTGGCGCCTGCGGGCGTTAGCACCATGCGCCGCCCCTCGCGCAGGAACAGGGCGGCGCCCAGTTGCTCCTCCAGCTGCTGCACGCGCGTGGTCACGTTGGACTGGGCGCGGCCCAGCCGCTCGGCCGCCCGCGTCACGCTGCCCTCATGGGCCACCGTGCGAAAAATCTCCAGTGCGACCAGGTCCATGGATATGTTTGTGAGATGATTTGTCAAAAAATCATCTTAAAAAAAGATTGATGGCGATCATACCGCCGGAGACCGCGCCATGGAACCACAAGCCACCCCGTCGATTGATGTGCCCGCGCCCCGCGGGCCCGCCCTGCACTGGAGCGAGCGGCCCCATGCCGTGGCCCTGGCCGGCATGCTGGCGCTGGCGGTGGCCATGGGCGTGGGACGGTTCGCGTTCACCCCGCTGCTGCCCATGATGCTGCACGACGGGGTGCTGACCCTCACCGAGGGCAGCTGGCTGGCCACGGCCAATTACGTGGGTTACCTGCTGGGGGCGCTGGCCTGCATGGCACTGCCCTGGGTGGCACCGGGCTTCTATGCGCGCTGGCATCCGGCGCGGCTGGCGCGTGCCGGGCTGGTGGCCACGGTGCTGCTCACGCTGGCGATGGCGCTGCCCGTGGCCGCCGCGTGGCCGGCGCTGCGCTTTGCGGCCGGGGCCGCCAGCGCCTTCGTGCTGCTGAACGTGGCGGCCTGGTGCATGGTGCGCCTGGCGGTGCTGGGCCGCCCGGCCATGGGCGGGCTGATCTTCTGCGGGCCGGGCGTGGGCATCGTGCTCACGGGGCTGGCCGCCAGCGCGATGGTGGCGGCGCAGTGGCGTGCGGCCTCGGGCTGGGTGGTGTTCGGGGTGCTCTCGGTGCTGCTGTGCGTGGGCGTGTGGCCCGTGGTGCGCGGCCGCGCGGTCAAGGCCGACCCCGGTGCCCAGCCCCGTGCGGCCGCGCAGGGGGGAAACGCCGGCACCCTGGTGGCGCGCGGCGTGCACGCCGTAGCGTACGGCCTGGCGGGGCTGGGCTACATCGTGACCGCCACCTTCCTGCCCGTGATCGCGCGTGCCGCGTTACCGCCTGGCTCGCCTTGGCCCGACCTGTTCTGGCCGATGTTCGGCGCGGGGGTGGCCGTAGGCGCGGCGCTCAGCACGCGCGCGCCCAGCGCCTGGGACCGGCGCTGGCTGCTGCTGGCGGCGTATGCGCTGCAGGCGCTGGGCATCGTGCTGGGGCTGCTCTGGCCCACGCCGGCGGGCTTTGCACTCAGCAGCGCGCTGGTGGGCCTGCCGTTCACGGCCATCACCTTCTACGGCCTGCAGGAGGCGCGGCGCCTGTGGCCGCAGTCTGCCGACAGCTTTGCGAGCCTGGTCACGGCCGTCTACGGCCTGGGCCAGATCGCGGGTCCGCCGCTGGTGGCGTGGCTGCTCGCGCACGCCGATGCCGGCCAGGGCTTTGCCCGCGGGCTGGCGCTGGCGGCGGGGGCTCTGGTGGCCGGCGCGGCGATGTACGGCTGGTCGGCCTGGCGCTGGCCGCAGCGCGCCTGACAGGCCGTCAGTGCTGCCCTTGCAGGCGCGCGTCCCAGGCCTCGCTCTGTCCGCTGTCCAGGCGCCGCTGGAACAGCCGCTGCCATGACGGCGGCAGCGGCAGAGCGAGGATCTCGCGCAGCGTGGCGGGTGTGCAGTCGCGCCGGTCGATCACCTCCAGCAGCCGTGCGATGGGCCACGCAGGCTGCGGCCGCGCGAGCAGCCAGACGGTGTCGCCCGCCTGCACCGTCCCGGGTTGCAGAACACGCAGATACCAACCCGCCCGCAGGCTGCGTTGCACGCGCAGCGCCATGTCGGGCACCTGGAAGCGGTCGTTCAGCTTCCAGCAGGGCTGGCGGCCCTGGCTGACCTCGAAAACGGCGCTGCCGATGTGCCACTGGTCCGCAATGCACACCTGGGCCTCCTGCACGCCGTCCAGGCTGAAGTTCTCGCCAAAGGCACCGGGCTGCGCGAGCAGCGCCTGCGCCGCGGCGTGGCCCGCCAGCTCCTCGCGCCAGGGCGTGTACTGCGGCCATGCATAGCAGTGCACGGCCTTGTCGGGGCCGCCGTGCACGCGCAGGTCGCCCTGCTCGTCACCGTCCAGTCCCTCCGCGCCTACTGCGACGGGGCCGCTGCGTGCCTGCTTGGCAATGGCGCTGCGGCTGCCGGGGCGGGTGTAGGGTTGCGCGCGGCCGGTGAGCACGGTGCGCAGCGTGCCCAGGGTGATGGGTTCGGAAGGCAAGGGGGTCGTGTTCATGGGCGGGGCTGATCGGGCAGTGGGCAGCCGCCATCGTCGCAGCCCGTGGCGGGCACGGTCGCCGGGGCGGCTGGCGTGGGTTCCGCCAGCAGCCGGCCCAGCAGCGCGCCCAGCCGCAGATCGTCCAGATGGCCGAAGTGGTGCAGGCGCACGCGGCCTTGCGGGTCCAGCACCACCAGGCTGGGCGTTCCGCTGAGCGACAGGCTCTGCATGGTCCGTGGAATGCTGCGCGGCGCATCGGGCTGGTCCAGGCCGATGGGAAAGCGCAGCCGGTATTCGTGGATGAAGGCCTGCAGCGCCTCTGTCGTGCCCTGCACGGCGTGGTGCTCGAACACCGTGTGCAGTCCGATCACGACGAGTTGATCCGACGCAAACGCCTCATGCACGCGCCGCGCCTGCGGGATGCCGTGCTCCACGCAACCAGGGCACAGCATCTGAAAAGCGTGCAGCACCACCACACGCCCGCGCAGGCTGTCCAGCGTGAGCGGCTCGGGGGTGTTGAACCAGTGCGCCACCTGCAGCGGCGGCGCAGGTGCAAAGAAGGACGCGGCGGCGGTCATGGGCAGGCCTTGCGGAACGGGAAAAGCGCCACCCTACAACATGGGCGAATGTGCCTGCTGAGGCAAGGGCGTGTGCGCCGACGCTCAGCGTGTGACCGGCAGGCGCAGCGTGAAGCAGGCGCCTGCCGCGCCATCGGGCCGGTCCTCGCACACCACGCTGCCGCCATGGCGCGCCGCGATGGAGCGCACCAGCGCCAGGCCCAGGCCCACACCGCCCGAGCGTTCGCTGGCGCCCGGCAGGCGGTAGAAGGGCTCGAAGATGCGTTCGCGCTGCGCGGGCGGCACGCCCGGGCCGTGGTCGCACACGCGCAGCACGGCGTCGTGCCCTTCGCGCGTGAGGGTGAGGGTGATCTCGCCCTGGCTGTAGCGCCGCGCGTTCTCCAGCAGGTTGCGCACGGCGCGGCGCAGCAGCTTGGACACGCCCGGCACTTCGACGGGGGCCGTCATGGCGTCTGCACCATCGCCGGACCCCACGTGCAGTTCGGCGTCCACGCGCACGCATTCCTCCACGGCCAGGCCCACCAAGTCCACGGGCTCGACCGTGCCCACATCGGCGGCGCCGGAATCCAGGCGGCTGGCCAGCAGGATCTCGTCCACCAACTGGTCCAGTTCGGCGATGTTGCGTTCAATCTCGGCGCGGAATGCAGGGGAGGGCGTGCCGCCCTGCATCAGCTCCAGCCCCATGCGGATGCGCGTGAGCGGCGAGCGCAACTCGTGCGAGGCATTCGCCAGCAGCGATTTGTGCGACTGCACCAGCGTCTCGATGCGCGCGGCGGCGGCGTTGAACTGGCGCGCCAGCGCCGCCACCTCGTCATGGCCCTGCTCGGCCACGCGCACCGACAAGTCGCCCTCGCCGAAGCGCTGTACGCTGCGCTGCAGCTGCTCCAGCCGCTGCAGCAGCCGCCGGATGATGGGGAACACCCCCACGGTCACGGCAATGCCCACCAGCGCGAGCATCCACAGAAAGCCGAAGGGCGGGCGGAACCACGCGGCGGGACCGCGCTCGTCGGGGCGCGGGCGGGGCGGGCGCGGAGACAGGTGCATCTCGAACACCTCGCCTGTGGCGCTCTCGATGCGGTAGAGCACGCCTTCGCTGGGGTCGCGCCGCTGGCGCAGGCCCACGCCATCCACCAGCGTGCGGCCCGCGGCGTCCGTGATGCGGATCTCGCGCGAGGGCGGCTGCTGCTGGTTCTGCTCGGCCGCCCAGCGCCAGGCCATGCCCACGGCGAAGGCGAACACCAGCACGCCCCCGACCACGGCCAGCCAGATGCGCAGGTACAGGCGGCGGGAGAAGGGGCTGATGAGGGACATGCGTGCGGGGCTTTTCAAACGGGGCAGGTCAGTCCTGCTGCTTGGCGAAGACATAGCCCACGCCGCGCACGGTGAGGATGCGGCGCGGGTTCTTGGGGTCGGCCTCGATGGCCGCGCGGATGCGGCCCATGTGCACGTCGATGGAGCGGTCGAACGCCTCCAGCTCGCGCCCGCGCACGGCCTCCATGATCTGGTCGCGCGTGAGCACGCGGCCCGCGCGCTCGGCCATGGTCACCAGCAGGTCGAACTGGTAGGAGGTCAGCTCCGCCGGCTGGCCGTGCACGCTGACGGTGCGTGCGTCGCGGTCGATCTCCAGCGAGCCGAAGCGCAGCACTTGCGTGGCCGGCTGCGCGCCGCTCTCGCGCCGGCGCAGGATGGCGCGGATGCGCGCCAGCAGCTCGCGCGGCTCGAAGGGCTTGGGCAGGTAGTCGTCGGCGCCGATCTCCAGTCCGATCACGCGGTCCATGGGGTCGCCCTTGGCCGTGAGCATCAGCACCGGCACCTGGGCAGCGGCGCCCGGCAGCGCGCGGATGCGCCGGCACACCTCCAGGCCGTCGATGTCGGGCAGCATCAGGTCCAGGATCACCAGGTCGGGCAGCTGTCCGCCCTCGGGCGCCTGCAGCCGCGCCAGGCCGCTGGCGCCGTCGGCCATGTGCGTGACCTGCAATCCGGACTGGCCGAGGTACTCGCCCACCATCTGCGCCAGGCGGTGGTCGTCTTCGATCATCAGCAGTTGCGAACTCATGGGTGGGTGGGCCTTTCTGGACTGCCATGTTCCCCGCGCGGCATCTCGCAGGGTTGTCGGCCGGGTAAAGTTAGGTAAACCGTTGTAGGTACCGTTTTGATAGCTGCCCGCGCTTGTCCATCAAGCGCTGGAGGCTGATTGGGCTTTGGATGCCAGCGCCACCAGCAGCAGCACCGGCAGGCCCAGCAGGGCCGTGCCTGTGAAGAACGCGCTGTAGCCCTGCGCGTCCACGAACTGGCCCGAGAAGCCCGCGAGCCATTTGGGCAGCAACAGCATCATGGAGCTGAACAGCGCGTACTGCGTGGCCGAATACTGCACGTTGGTCAGGCTGGACAGGTAGGCGATGAACGCGGCCGAGGCGATGCCGCCCGCGAGGTTGTCGGCCGAGACCACCAGCACCAGGCCCGTGAGGTCGTGCCCGCGCTGTCCCAGCCAGGCGAACAGCAGGTTGGACAGCGCCGAGAGCACCGCGCCCAGCATCAGCACGCGCATCACGCCCAGGCGCATGGACAGCACGCCGCCCACGAAGGCGCCGGCCAGCGTCATCACCACGCCGAAGACCTTGGTCACGGCGGCCACCTCGTCCTTGGTGTAGCCCATGTCCACGTAGAACGGGTTGGCCATGATGCCCATGACCACGTCGCTGATGCGGTACACGGCGATCAGCGCGAGGATCAGCGCCGCCTGCCAACGGTAGCGCCGAATGAAGTCGGCAAACGGCGCCACCACCGCGCCATGCAGCCACTCGCCCAGGTTGCGCGCGGGCGGCAGTGGGCGCGGCGTGGGCTCGGGCGACAGCAGCACCGTCATCACGCCCACCAGCATGGATGCGGCCATGACGAGGTAGGCCGTGGTCCAGGCGCCGGCCTGGTAGCCGCTCAGGCTGGCGTCCTCCGCGCGTGCAGCCACCCACAGCACGCCCGCGCCGGCCCAGATCATGGCCAGGCGGTAGCCCGTCTGGTAAGTGGCGGCCAGCGCGGCCTGGTGGTCGGTGTCGGCAGACTCGATGCGGAACGCATCCAGCGCAATGTCCTGCGTGGCCGAGCCAATGGCCACCAGCAGTGCGCACCACACCATGGCGTCCAGCCCCTGGCGCGGGTCGGCCAGCGCCATACCGACGAGGCCCGCGGCCACCACACCTTGCGCCAGCAGCAGCCAGCTGCGCCGCCGCCCCAGCCAGCGCGTGAGCAGCGGCAGCGGCAGGCGGTCCACCAGCGGCGACCAGACCCACTTGAACGCATAGGCCAGCCCTACCCACGAGAGGTAGCCGATGGTCGTGCGGTCGATGCCCGCCTCGCGCAGCCGAAAGCTCAGCGTGCCCAGTACCAGCAGCAGCGGCAGCCCGGCTGAAAAGCCCAGGGCCAGCATGCGCAGGCTCGCGGGCTCCAGGTAGACGAGCCAGGCCTGGCGCCAGGAGCGGCGGGCGGCGGCGGATGCGGGGGCGTCAGGCGGCATGGATGCGGAAAAGAGGCGCGGTCGTGAAAAAGCCAGAGCGGCATTGCCCTAGTATTTGAGCATGGCCCGTTCCGCATCCGCGTTGCTGCACCCCGTCGCTTCGGTGCGCCACTATGGTGGCGAGCACCAGGCCCATGCGCACGCTCATGCGCAGGTGCTGTATGCGCTGCACGGGCGCATGGAGCTGGAGGTGGCCGGCCGCGCCGCCTTCGTGGACACCGCCTGCGGCATGGTGGTGCCTGCGGGCACCGAGCATGGCTACCTGGCCCGCCCGGACACGCGCATCCTGGTGATCGACGTGCCGGCGCAGGCCGCCGTGGACCGCGTGCGCCGCTTCGCCGTGCCCGCGGCGGCGCGCACCGTGCCCGAGCCCGGTGGCGCGGCCGCGCGCCTGGCGCTGCTGCTGCAGGCCCCGCGCGTGCTGGCGCGCCGCGGGCTGGACCTGGCCGCCCTGTGTGCCGCCGTGGACGCGGCCCTGCACGAGGACTGGCCCACCGCCCGCATGGCGCGGCTGTTCCACCTGAGCGCGGCGCGCTTTCACGCGCGGCTGCTGGAACTGACGGGCGACACGCCCCAGCAGTGGCTGCGCGCGCGGCGGCTGGACCTGGCCGAGCGCACCCTGGCACGCGGCCAGTCGCTGGAGGCCACGGCCCTGCGCTGCGGCTACGCCAGCGCCAGCGCCCTGGCCTATGCGCTGCGGCGCGAGCGGGGCCTGGGGGCGCGGGCGCTGCGAATACAAGCCAAAACAGCCTCCAGCGCTTGATGGATCAGCGCAAGCAGCTATCAATAATGAAGTAAAGCGCGCGGCACCACGCGCGTTGCTCGATAGTTGCCCTGCGGCGTGCGGGCACCATCGCAGGCATGAACACTGCATCGATTCGCAGCATTGCCATGGTGCTGCTGGCCGCCATGCTCTGGGGCACCACCGGCACGGCGCAAAGCCTGGCGCCCGCGGGGCTGTCGCCCTACTGGGTGGGCGCTTTGCGCCTGGTGATCGCCAGCGCCTTCTTCGCCCTGCTGGCCTGGCCCGCCTGGCGCGTGCGCCGCGGCGGCGGCCTGCGCTGGGGACCGGTGCTGCTGGCGGGCGCCTGCGTGGCCACGTACAACCTGAGCTTCTTCGCGGGCGTGAAGTCCGCCGGCGTGGCCCTGGGCACGGCCCTGGCCATCGGTAGCGGCCCGATCTGGGCGGGCCTGCTGCAGACCGTGGCGCAGCGGCGGCTGCCGGCCCCCGTATGGTGGCTGGGCACGCTGCTGGGCGTGGCGGGCGGCGCGGCCATGGCGCTGGACGGCGGCAGCACGGTGCGCGCCCCCTGGACCGGCATCGCCCTGTGCCTGCTGGCGGGGCTGGCGTACGCCATGTATGCGCTGACCAACAAGCGCCTGGTGGCGCAGGCCGGCGCGGCCGTCGTGAACCTGGCCGTGTTCGGCACGGCGGGCCTGCTGTCGCTGCCCGTGGCGTTGCTGCTGGGCGGCGCGCCCACGGTGGCGCCGGGGGCGCTGGGCATCGTGCTGTACCTGGGCCTGGTGGCCACGGGCGTGGCCTACCTGCTGTTCAGCACGGCGCTGCGCCACATCAGCGGCGCCACCGGCGTGACGCTGGCGCTGGCCGAGCCGGTGACCGCCTTTGCGTTGGCCGTGGCGGTGGTGGGCGAGTCACCTTCCGCCATGGCCTATGGCGGGCTGGCGGCGGTGTTGGCGGGCCTGTTGCTGGTGATCTGGGCGGAACTGCGCACAACCCGGCCTGCTGCGGGCGCCGCCGCTGCCTGAGCTTGCACTTGCTGGCGTTTGGTTACAGCCGGCGGTCAACCCGGCCGGGCAGGCTGCCGTTGCCTGAAAGGCCAGGGCCGGCGCATCCGCGTCGGCCGGTGCGCAAAGGACAACCCATGAACCATCGCCAGCGCGCGGTCGCGGCCCTCCTGGGCCTGGCGGCCGCCTGTGCCCAAGCCGAAGTGAACGTGAGCGTGGGCATCGGCCTTCCAGGCCCCATCTATGCCGAGCCGGCCCCGGTGTATGTGGCGCCGCCGCCCGCCTACGTCGTGCCCCGCCCCGTCTATGCGCCGCGCCCCGTGATGGTCGTGCCGCAGCCCGTGTACGCGCCCCACTGGCGCGACGACGACGATGACCACGACGAATGGAAGAAGTGGCGCAAGCGCCATCACAAGGAACAGAAGAAGGCATACAAGCGCTGGCGCCGCGAATGGGAAGACAACGACGATTGACCCGCGCATGTTCCGGCTGCCATCGTGGCGCAGTGCCTGCCCGCCTACATGCAGGCGGTGACGCGCGCCGCTAGACTGCTGCCCATGAACAGCCCCACCGTCTCTGTGCCCCCGTTGCCCGTGGATGCGGGCTGCCGTTGCTGTGCCGCGCGGGGCGGCACCTGGCAGGCGCGCCGCGCCTTCGTGCTGGCGGCGGCTGGCACGCTCGTGCTGCCGGTCGCGGCGCAGGTGGAGGTGGGGTCGGCCTCGGGCATGCGCCGGCTGGTGCCGGCCGAGACGCTGGAAGACTCCGCTGTCCAGCAGTACAGCCAGTTGCTGGCGCAGGCCAAGGCCAAGCGCGCACTGGCGCCGGACAACCACCCCCAGCTGCTCAAGCTGCGCGCGATCGCGCGGCAGATCATTCCGTACGCCGCGCAGTGGAACAGCCGCGCCGCGCAGTGGCGCTGGGAGGTCAACCTGATCGGCAGCAAGCAGATCAACGCCTTCTGCATGCCCGGCGGCAAGATCGCGTTCTACACGGGCATCCTGGACCAGCTCAAGTTGACCGACGACGAGATCGCCATGGTCATGGGCCATGAGATGGCCCACGCGCTGCGCGAGCATGCGCGCTCGCGCGTGGCCAAGAGCCAAGCCACCAGCATCGGCCTGTCGCTGGGCGCGCAGCTGCTGGGCCTGGGCGACCTGGGCAATGCAGCCGCCAACCTGGGGACGCAGCTGCTCACGCTCAAATTCAGCCGCTCCGACGAGACCGACGCGGACCTGGTCGGCCTGGAGCTGGCCGCCCGCGCGGGCTACAACCCCCAGGCCGCCGTGAGCCTGTGGCGCAAGATGGGCGAGGCGACGGGCAACGGTGGCATCGCGTTCCTGTCCACCCACCCGTCGGGGCCCGACCGCATCCGCGAGCTGGAGCAGAACGTGCCCAAGGTGCAGGGCCTGTACCAGCAGGCGCGCTCGCGCTAGCCGCCCGAGCGCGTTAGAGTGGCGCCTCCCCCACGGAGGCGGCGGCCTTGCGACGCGGAATGTGCGGACGGTATCCGCAGAAAAAAGCAGACAAAACCATGTTGGCTGTGTAGTCTTCGCTCTTTTTATCAGAGCTACGCGGACGACCACATGCCCCTGACATACGCGATTGCCCCGGTCACGCCTCTCCAACGCCTTGCCAGGCCCGTGGGTCTGGCCCTCGCCATCTTGCTAGGACACACGTCGGCGAGTGCTGCCGGAGTCTGGAATTTCGACACCTCCATGGGCTCGGCGAGAGGGCAGCATGCGGGCGTGCTGCTCGACGATGGCTCTGTCGCTGTCTTGGGTGGTGTCAACAGGCTGGGCTTCATTACTGGTTCGGAACGCTATGCAGGCGGTGCGTGGTCGTCTATCGGCGCCAGTGGCATCACGGGCAATGTGGCGGAGGCGGTGACCCTGGGCACCGGCCAGGTCCTGGTGCGCACCGATGGCTCTTTGCAGGCGCGCCTCTACGACCCTGTGGCGAACACCTGGCTCGACGGGGGAGCCCAGTCGGTGGTACGCGCGCTGCCCTCCATGACACTGCTGCCCGACGGCAAGGTGCTGGTGGCGGGCGGGGGGAGTGCAGGCGGCTCCCAGGCCTCGGCCGAGCTGTTCGACCCGCAGACCCGCAGCTGGACGGTGACCGGCAGCATGGCGCAGGCCCGCCGGGCACACGCGGCGGTGCTGCTGGGCAGTGGCCGCGTGCTGGTGGTTTCGGGTTTCGATATTGGTGGTGAGGTCCCCGGGGCGGAAATCTATGACCCCGCTACCGGCACCTGGTCCCTGGTAGCGCCCCCGCTCCTGCCTCGCCACTACGCCAGCCTGACGCCCCTGCCCGATGGGCGGGCGCTACTTGCGGGTGGCTTCACCGCCACAGGTGTGACGACCCACGCGGAACTCTACGACCCGGTGTCCAATACCTGGACGGCCACGGGAGCGCTGAACTTTCCGCGCAATGGGATGGTGGGATCGCCAATGGCACAGGCCACCCTGCTCCCCACGGGCCGGGTACTGATCGCGGGCGGGGCCGATGGCGCGAGAAACACCCAACCGGTCGCAGAACTGTATGACCCCGCAACCGGATCTTGGGCGGCCGATAGCGTAATGCACATCGGGCGGGAGAACGGTACGGCCCACCTCTTGCCCGATGGCGATGTCCTGGTCGCCGGCGGGTTCTCCTCCAACCCCAGCCTTACGTTTTACGCGGAGGTTGAACGGTATACGCCGGAGCTCCCCGCGGGTCCTCAGCCGGTCGTCAACGCTTTGCCGCTCCTGCAGCGCGCGGGCGCCGCGCTCAGCCTCACGGGGATGGGCTTCACGGGCGGCGGGGGGGCGAGCACGCCGATACTGCAGTTGCAGCGCGCGGACAACAGCGCGCTCATGTGGTGGCCCGCGGCGAGCCACACGGGCACCACTTTCACGTCGCCGCCCTTGGGAACCCTTCCCGCGGCGTTGTACCTGGCGCGCATCGTGGTGGACGGCATCCCCTCGAACGCGACGCTGGTGCGTTTGACGGACCCGCCAGGCACGCCCGTCGGCACAGCCGGCAGTGCGCAGGTGACGGTGACCTGGGCGCCGCCGGCCAACACCGGCGGCAACCCGCCGGATGGCTACACCGTCACCGCCAGTCCCGGCGGCGCAGGCTGCAGCGTCGCCGCGCCTGCCACTCGTTGCACGGTCACCGGGTTGGCGAACGGCACGCCATACACCTTCACGGTGCAGGCGCAGCACCCCAACGGGAGCGGCCCCGTGTCGTCGGTTTCCGCTGCAATCACGCCGGTGGCCGTGATCGGCTCCAGTCCCGTGCCTGTCCCTGGACTGTCGCCCGTCGGGGTGGCGTTGACGGCGTTGGCAGCCGCGGCGCTGGCCGGCCTGGGCCGCAAGGGGGCGCGCCGCCGCGGCTGACACGGCATATCAATTTGCTATGTGAAATATAGCTTTTGGGGCTTGATGGACAAGCGATGACGCCGAATCTTGCGCATGCCTTCCATGGCACCGCCAGCGGGTTCATGTGCGAGCACAGCTTCGCGCGCTCGTCGATGGCGAAGCGCGCGCCAGGTTCTCATCGGTGCAGGCCCCGGGCGTGGCGACCTGGTTTTTGGGCATGGATCATGGGGCGCGGGAGGATGCCTCGGCGGCCAGCACGTTGGCGGCCCTGGGAGCGGCGCTCCACGCGCGCGCACTAGCACCCGTGCCAGGTCGATCCTCTGGCGCTGGTCAGGTCGCCTGGGGCAGCGCCTGCGGCAGGTAGCCCACGCGGTGCAGGTTTCTGAGGTGCTATTTAAAGAATAGCTGCTTGCGCTCACAGAGTAAGCGCTGGAGCCGAATTTTTATCGGACTCTTGCGACACCGCAGGGGCCGACCAGACGCTGTCCAGGGGGCCGCTGCGCACGCGCCGTGCCGTGGCGCGCGCCATCCACGCCAGTGCCAGCGCCCCCGCGAGCGCGGTGATGTCCACGCCCAGCAGCGCGCCGTCCACCCAGGCGCCGGCGCTGGGTGCCAACCAGCCCAGCAGGCTGGAGGCGGGGATGGCCAGCGTGCAGGCCACTGCCAGCCACAGCAGCGGCGCGGCCGCGCGCGCCGCGCCACGAATGAAGGCCCAGGCCACGCTGGCGAAAAACACCGCGTAGTAGACGCCCACGTGCCAGGCGGCCATGTCCTGCACGCGCCCAGGCAGCCACTTGGCTGCGGCCAAGGTCAGCGACAGGCCGGCCACGCAGCCAATGCACACGCCCACCGTCGCGGCGGCCATCAGGGCCGTGTCGCGCCGCTGCACGGGTGGGGCGCCGCTTGCGCCCATGCCCTTGCGTTGCGCCTTGCGCCGTGTCTCGACCCACAGCAGATTGCCGCTGTAGAACAGCCATGCGCCCGCCAGCCCCAGCAGGAAGTACAGCCACAGCACGGCCGTGCCACCGAACGAGGCCATGTGCAGCGCGAAGAAGCTGCTGATGAGCAGGTTGGGCGTACTCTGCGCGCCTGGGAGGTAGTCGGCCGACAGGAGCTTGCCGCTGTACGGATCGATCGCGGCAAACCCGCCCATGGCGCGCGGCGCGATGTCCTGGGGGTGTTTGCCCCACACACGCACCAGGGGCCGCGGGCCCGTCACTTGCGCGTAGTGCAGGGCGGTGGGCTCGAAGCCCGGCGCCGCTTGCCTGGCGATACGCACGAGCTGCGATGGCAGGAGCATGTCGGCGGGGTCGCGCGCGGACGCGGCGCCGGGCGGTGCCGGGGGCCTGGCGGAGGACTGCGACCACTGGCCCTGGTGCAGCAGCCTGTCCTGCAGGGCATAGATCTGGTCATGGTAGGCGAACACCACGGCGCTCAGTGCCATGACCATGTGAAACGGCAGGCTGACGATGCCCACCACGTTGTGCGCGTCCAGCCACATGCGCTTGGTGTTCTTGCCCACGCGCAGTGCGAAGAAATCCTTGGCCAGCGAGGGCAGCAGCACCACGACGCCGGAGACCAGCGCCACGAAGTACAGCGCCGAGACCGCCCCCATGACCCAGCGGTTCGGGTCCGAATCCACGGGCAGTCCGACGACGCGGTGCAGCACGTCGATGAACTCCACCAGCCGTGATGGTGGTTGTTCGCGCACCTGCAAGCTGCCGTCCGCGCCCAGCGTGGCGGAGTAGTGGCGGGCGGCGCCCTCGTCGTGGTCGTCGGCGCCGGGCGCGCGTACCTGCCATTCCAGGCGCGGAATAGCGCCATCGCCCCGCAGCGAGAGCACCGTGGCGCGCACGGAGGGGGGCACGGTGGCCAGGGTTTGCGCGATGAGCGGCTGTGCCTCGTCCATCGGCACGGGCTGCATGCCGGCCGCGGGCGGCGTGGACCATTGGCGCAAGGGCTCCTTGAACACCGTGAGCGCCCCGGCGTAGAACGCGATGAACAGCGCCAGGCCGCTCAGGATGCCCGTCCAGGTATGAACGGACTTGTAGATGCGAACGTGGTCGGCCCTCATGCCGCGCCCCCTTGCCACAGCAGCCACCACAGGCCCAGGCCCACGGCATTGGCGCCCAGCAGCCAGGCCCAGGCGTGCCGGCCGCTTCTGAAGAAATACACGCCGGACAGCACGCCCAGCCACACCGGGGGCACCAGCCACATGGCGAGCTGCCCGCCCAACGCAAGCGGCATGCCGCGCAGTTGCGTCATCAGCAGGGCTGAGGCGATAAGGGCCAGGCAAAGGCCCAGCACCAAGCCGGCCAGGGTTTTGGAGACCCAGTCGGGCCGGATGGGGTCATGGCGTGCGGCGGGCATGGATCAGTGCTCCTGCATAGGGCAGTACGGCGAGCGCCAGCATCAGCGTGGTGCCCAGGACGAAGGCGGCGGCCAGGCGGTGCAGGTCCTGCACCAGCGCCAGCCAGGCGAGCAGCAGCAGCGCCGCGGCCGCGATGCGTGCGGGGCGGCGAGGCCAGGGCGCCGCCCACAGGCGCTGGTGGGGCGAGGCCGCGTAGAGGCACAGGCAGGCCAGCGTGCTGGTGGCCAGGCCGAGGAGGGTGAAGACGGGCATGGCGTGCGTCGGGCATTGGGCAGCGGTCCCGGCCGCATGCATGCGGCCGGCGGGGCGCGCTGAGCCTCGTCAGAACGAGACCGTTGCGGACACCTTGAAGGTGCGTGGTGCGCCAGGCATCACGAAGCCATCGCCGAACGTGCCGATCCAGTAGTTCTTGTCGGTCACGTTCTCCACGCTGGCGTTGAAGCGCACGGGGGTGGCGCCGAAAGTGGCGGCGTAGCTGGCGTTCAGGTCCAGGCGGTTCCACGACGGTACGCGGATGCGGTTGCCGGAGTCGGCCCATTGTGAGCCGGTGTGGATCACGCGGCCCCCCACCTTCAGGCCCTGCACAGGGGTCTGCCAGTCGGCGCCGATGCGCAGCCGCCATTCCGGCACGCCAAAGGTTTCCCGGCCGGTGTTGCGCTGCTCGGACTCGATGCGCGTGATACCGCCCAGCAGCGACAGGTTCTCGGCCAGCATGCCGTACAGGCTCCACTCCAGACCGCGCAGGCGCTGCTCGCCGTCCTCCACCAGGGCGGCGGGGGCAACGCCGGTGAACGAGGGGCGCTTGATCTGGTAGGCGCTAAAGGTGTGCGTCAGCGCACCCGTTTGCAGCTTCACGCCGAGCTCCGCCTGCTTGGTGACGCGGGGGGCGAGCGATTCGCCCGCGTTGGCATAGCCCACGCCCACGGTCTGGCCGGGCTCCAGCCCCTCGGTGTAGTTGCCGAACAGGGCAATATCGTCACCCCAGGGGCGCACGACGGCGGCCACCATGGGCGAGAAGCGGCTCTTGCTGTAGTCGCTGGCCACGCCGTTCACCAGCGGCGTCTTCACCGTCTGGTGGCGCCCGCCCACGGTCAGCAGCAGCTTCTCGCCGGCGAAGGCGAGGGTGTCGGCCACGGCCAGCGAGCGGAACTCGGTCTCGGTGGTGTAGCCCTTCCACACCGGCGCCGCCGGGAAGTTGGGGACCACCGGCTCGTACATGTTCGTGGTGTAGCAGTAGTTGCAGGCCGTGTTCACGCTCCCTTCCTTGTGCTTGAGGAGATTGGCAGACAACTGCAAGCGGTGGCGGACAGCGCCCGTCTCGAACTTGCCGATCACCCCGGCCTCGGCCGTGCGGCGCTCGGACTGGGTGTGCACGTGGTAGATCGCGCCGCGGGTGGTGCCGTCCGCGCCGGTGACGAAGGCGCGGGTGCCGAACAGCAAGCCCTTGCCCTCGGCTTCGGAGCCGCCCAGCGCGAAGTAACCCTGCCAGTCCTGTGTGAAGTCGAACTCCGCGCGGGCCAGCGCGCCGCTGTTGTCGTACTTGCCATGGGTGCCACGGAACATGTTGGTGTCACCCGAGGGTGCCTCCAGCAGGTAGCCGACGCCGCGGATGGACGCATTGCCCAGGAAGTTGAAGATGCCGGGGCTGCCGTTGTCGATCTTGTTGACGCTGTTGTACAGGTCCAGCGAGAAGCGGGAGCGGTCGCCCAGGTAGTCCAGTCCCAGCGCGCCGACGCGGCGGGTCTGGCTCTCGTCCTTGGCGCCCATCTCGCCATCGCCGTAAACACCATTGAAGCGCACGCCCAGGCGCTTTTCATCACCGAAGCGTTTGCCCACGTCGGCGTGGGCCTGGAAGTAGGAGTGCGTGCCATAAGTCAGCGTCAGGTCCGCAATGGGTTGGGCCAGCGCACGCTTGGTCACCATGTTCACGGTGCCTGCCACGCTGGACAGGGGCGGCATGCCGGAGAGCAGCACGTTCGGCCCGCGCAGCACCTCCACGCGCTCGAACATTTCGATCGGCACCGAGTTGGACGGCGCGATGCCGTACAGGCCATTGGTGGCGATGTCCATCGCGTTCATGTCCAGGCCGCGCAGGTTGAAGTTCTGCAGCATGTGGTTCTTGTTGGTGGTGAAGACCACGGCCGCGTCGTTCTCCAGCACGTCCTGCAGCGTGAGGGCCGACCAGTCCTCGGCGAGTTCGCGGGTGTAGGCGTTGACGTGCACGGGCGCCTCCATGATGGAGGTGGCCCCCAGGATGCCCAGGCGCGCGCCCGAGGCGGCCTTGTGGCCGGGCGCACGCACGGGCAGGTCCTCGCGCTCGTATTTGCTGCGCACGGTGACTTGCGGCAGGGCGGCGGCCTCACCTGCGGCGGGCGCTGCCGTCTGGGCCAGGGCCGCCGAGCCGGCCCCGGTTGCCAGCAGCGCCAGCGCGATGGAATGGAGCCGCGGTTGGCGGATCGAAGGGTTCTGCATGGTTCTATCCTCAAGCACAAAAAAACGATGTCTGGTGGAGGGGCGCTACGGCGTGCCTTCGGCTGCAGGTGTGCATGCGTGCCACTGCACCGCCAGCGGGTGCTTGCGCGAGAACAACTTCACGTGCTCGTCGATGGCGAAGCGCACGCGCGCCAACTGCTGCGCGTCCTGCGCACGGCATGCGAAGTGCAGCGCGGTGTCGTCGGCGTGCATGTCGCACAGGCCCCAGGGGAACTCGGCGTGGCCCTCGTGCTCGTCATAGCGCACGGCGATCTTTCGACTGAAGTGGTGGCACAGGCGCTGCAGCCAGCGGCTAGCCTCGGGGGTGCGCACATGGCCGAGGGCGTGGATCATGGGACGTCGTGTGTGGGGGAGATCGCTTCGTCGGCCAGCACCAGGGGGTGGCCCAGGCTGCAGCGTTCCACGCGCGCGCGCACGCCATAGGCGGCTTGCAGCAGCGGGGGCGTGAGGACCTCGGCCGGGCGGCCGGCGGCGAGGAGGCGGTTGTGCGGGTGGCCCTGGCCCAGCACCACGATGTGGTCGCAAAAACGCAAGGCCAGGTTCAGATCGTGCACTGCGATCACGGCGAGCGTTCGCCCTTCGGCAACCAGGGCGCGCACGGCGTGCAGCACCCTTAGTTGCCAACGCAGGTCGAGCGCGCTGGTGGGCTCGTCCAGCAGCATCAGGCGCGGCGCACGCACCAGCACCTGGGCCAGACCGACCATCTGACGCTGCCCGCCGGAGAGTTCGGCCAGGGGGCGCAGGGCCAGCGCATCGAGTTCCAGCGCGGCGAACACGCCGGCGATGGCGGCCTCGGCTGGTTCGCGGCCCAGTTCGGGGCGGCTCGCGCGCAGCGCGCTCAGCATGGCCTCGTAGGCCACGAGCGAGGTGGCCTGGGGCAGTGCCTGGGGCAGGTAGCCCACGCGGCGCAGGCGTGCGCGCGGCGGCAGGGTGGCGAGGTCGGTGCCGTCCAGCAGCACCTGTCCGCGTGCCGGCCGCAGCCCGGCAATGGCCTTGAGCAGCGTGGACTTGCCCACGGCGTTCGGGCCGACGAGCGCCACGAGCGCGCCTGGGGCGACGCATTCCAGGTCCAGCTCTTCGAATACGGGCCGGCGCGGGTAGCCCACGCTCAGGCGGCGCAGCTCCAGCCCCACGCTCATGCGCCCCTCCGGCGGCCCAGCACCAGGGCCAGGAACATGGGCACGCCCACCAGCGCGGTGATGATGCCGATGGGCAGGACCACGCCGGGCACCAGCACCTTGCTGAGGATGGAGGCGCCCGAGAGCATGAGCGCGCCCGCAAGTGCAGCCCCCGGCAGGTAGTAGCGGTGGTCCTCGCCCAGCAGCAACCGCGCGATGTGCGGCCCCACCAGGCCCACGAAGCCAATTGTTCCCACGAACGAGAGCGCCGTGGCTGCGAGCAGGCTCACGCGCAACAACGTGATGAGGCGCAGCCGCTCGACCGCGATGCCGAAGCTGCGGGCCTGGTCCTCGCCAGCGCGCAGCGCGGTGAGCGGCCAGGCATTCCTGGCGGACCAGACCGCGCACAGCAACAGCACGGCGGCCACGAGGGCGATCTTGTTCCAGGTGGCGCGCGCGAGACTGCCCATGGTCCAGAAAACGATCTGCTGCAGCGCATTGCTGTCGGCGATGAACTGCATGAGCCACAGCAGCGCCTCGAAGCTGAACAGCAGCGCGATGCCGAACAGCACCACCGTGTCCACCGTGGCGCCGTAGCGCCACGCAAGCAACTGGATCAGCAGCGTGGCCGCCGCCGCGCAGACGAAGGCTGAGAGCGGGACGGCCAGGTTCTCGCCGAAGGCCATGAGTGTGAAGCCGCCCACGACGGCGATGGATGCGCCGACGGCCGCTGCTGCCGACAGGCCCAGCGTGAAGGGGCTGGCCAGCGGGTTGTTGAGTGCGGTCTGCATCTCAGCGCCCGCCAGGCCCAGGGACGCGCCCACTAGCAATGCCATCACCGCGTAGGGCAGGCGCACCTCCCAGAGGATTACGCGCTGCTCCAGGGACAGGCTGCCGGGTTGCAGCAGCCCGGCCGCTACGTCGGTGAACGGCAGGCCGGAAGGGCCGGTGGCGAGATCGAGCGCGAGCGTGAGGCAGAGCACCACGGCCATGGCTGCCAGCAGCCACAGGCGCAGCGCGGCAAAGCGGCGATAGCGCGCGGCCAGCGCGGTCATGCGCCGTCTCCGATGGCGAGCGCCAGCGCCTGCTGCACGGCGGGCGCCATGCTGTCCCCATGGCCGGCGCCGGGAAAAGACAGGAAGCGCCAGTCCAGTCCCGGCGTGCCGCGCAGGCCGTCGAGCAGCGTGTGCAGGTGCTCGGCGCTGCGCCGCTCGCGTGCGATGGCGGCGCGGGCGGGGTCGGCGGGCCGTTGTGCCTCGCGCTCGCCCAGGGTGACGAGCAGGCGCACAGGGGCCGCATCGCCGCGGCGTGCGGCGCGAAAGCCTGCCTGTTCCTGCAGGATGAAGCCGTCGCGCCACCACACGGACGGGCTTGCGGCCACGTAGTTCTGAAAGCCACCGGGCCGTGTGAACAGCGCGTGCAACACGCACAGGCCACCATAGGAATGGCCGAAGAGGGTCTGCCGCGCCATGTCAGTGCGCACGGCCCGCTCCACCTGCGGACGCACCGTGGCGTGGATGAAATCGAGGAAGGTGTCGGCTCCGCCCTCGCGGCGGCCGCGCCCGTCCGTGGCAGGGCCGGGTGCGGATGGCGTGTAGTCGTAGGTGCGCGCGTCCAGGTCCAGCACCCGGTCGCCGGCATAACCCAGGCCCACCACCACGGCGCCCTGCGCCGGGGTGCCGGGGCCGCGCGCGAAGCGATTGCGCATGAGTTGCGCGGCAAGCGCGAACACCAGGTCGCCATCCAGCACGTAGAGCACGGGCCAGCCCTGCGGGGGCGGAGCCGCGGGCGGCGCCGCCAGCATGATGCGGTGCGTGTGGCCGCCGGAGGCGACGTCGATGCAGCGCGTGCCCGGCAGCGCGACGGGGGGCGCCTGCTCCAGCGTCAGCCGTGCGCAGCCGGGCAGGGCCGACAGGGCGCCCAGGCCCAGCAGGGTGCGGCGGGTGTAGGTGAGCGAGACGGAAGCACTTGCGCCCGGGGCTGTGGCGTGCGTTTCTGGGAGCTGCGCGGCAAGGCTCATGGCGTGAGCGCCGTCCAGTAGACGCCTTCCAGTGCAATCGGCTGGAAACGCGCGTACATCGTCTGCAGCGTGGCACGCGGGTCGAGGTCGGCGAACAGCGTGGGGTGCAGCCACTGGGCGAACACCTGCACGGCCACCACGTTGAACGGCGAGTTGTAGAAGTGGTGCCACATGGCGTAAGCGCGGCCTTCCCGGACGGCCTGCAACTGCGCGATGCCGCGGCGCTGCACTGCGCGCGCGAGCGAGGCACGCGCTGCCTCGAGCGTGGCGTCGGCGCCGAGTACGACGCGCAGCGGCGTTTGCCGGGCCGCGGCCAGCGTGCCGATGCCCGTGCCGATGTACACGCGCGGCTGTCGCGCGATCAGGAACTCGGGGTTCAACGTGCCGAATTCTCCCGGCACCAGTCCGCGGGCTACGTTGTGTGCGCCGGCCGCGTCCAGCAGTTTGCCGACCAGGCCCACCATGGTGTCGCAGCAGCCTTCGGACAGGCCCACGCGGTTTTCCAGGAACACCGTGGGGGCAGTGGGACGTGCCTGGGCGAGGCGGTCGGTGACCACCGCGAGCTGTGTGCGCCAGAATTGCACGAACGCTTCGGCCTCGCGCTTGTTGCCCAGCACTTCGCCCAGCAGCAGCATGCTGCGTGGTGTGTTGGCAAGGGGCTCGTGACGCAGGTCGATGAACACCACCGCGATACCCGCGGCTTCCAGGCGCGCCAGGGTCTCGCGGTCGCGCTCGCTGGGGCCGTGGCCGCCCGCGAGCCCCAAGATCGCCACCTGCGGCCGCAGTGCGATGGCTTGCTCGTCGCTGAAACTGCCGCTGCTCGTGCGGCCCACGCGGGGTACCTGGTCGATCTGCGGGAAGCGGCGCTTCCATTGCGCGTAGCCGGCCTCGTCAAGCTTCTCGAACTCCCCCATCATGCCGACCAGCCGGCGCAGGGGGTTGTCCTTGTCGAATACGGCCAGTGCGGGCAGCAGGCGCCCTTCGCCGAGCAGAATGCGCTCGACCTTGGCGGGTATGCGCACCGTGCGGCCCGCAAGGTCGGTCACCGTCAAGGTGCTCTGGGCATGGGCCGCGAAGAGAGCGCACAGCGAGATCAATGCGCTGGTGAGCATCCAGCGCAGGCAGCGGAAAGGGGAAGGCATGTTGCGGAGATCCAAGGCAGCGATCAGCAGTGCTGCGGGTTGCGAATCGCTAATTTTATTGAGAATGATTTGCATTGGCGAATTGAGACTGCTAGCATCCCACATGCCGCCGTTGCCTTTGTTTGCCGCGCCAACAAAGATGTTTGCTTGCCCTGGGGTTCGGTGCGCTTTACCGTCGTCTTTTTCCTTCGAGGCTCGCAGTTCGCCATGCACGGCCATTTCCCATGCTCACCGTCCGCCAGCGCCTCCCCTTGCTGCGTTGTGACGCCCGGCAATCCGCCCGCCGAGCCTGCGCTGCGCGATCACCTGGCGCGCCTGCGCGAGTTGCGGCCAGGCCTGCTGCTGCACTGGGAGGATGCGCCGGAGGCGGGGGATCTCACCGTGCAGGCCGAGATCGAAGCGGGTCTGCGCATCGTGCTGCTGCTCGAAGGCGCGGTGGATGTCTCCTATGGCGCCCAACGCGTGGCGCTGGCCAGCGCACGCGGCGGGGCCAGCGCCGTGCTGGTAGCGGTGGCCGAGCAGGAGCAGCTCACGCGCCGCACGCGACGGGGCGTGTATTCGCGCCGGGTCAATCTGGGCCTGGGGCACAACTGGCTGGCGCAATGCGGCGCGTTTCCAGGCGTGCTGGACGACTTCATGCACCGGCATCTCGAGACGCGGCCCTGGCAGGTGTCCCCGCGCGCCGTGGCGATCGCCGAGCAGATCGTGCATCCGCCGCAACTGGAGCCGCTGCTGCAGAGCATCTACCTGGAGAGCCGCGCGCTGGAACTGGCGGGCGAGGCGCTAGGCACGCTCCACCAGCACCCCACTGCACCGCCTGCGCCTGCACCGGCCGCGCTGCGTCCGCGCGAACACCAGCGCCTGCGCGAACTGCATGCATTCCTGGGCTCGGGCCAGGCCGACGGCCTGTCGCTCGACGAGATTGCGCGCCACGCGGGCGTGAACGCCAACACGCTGCAGCGACAGTTCCGCGCCGTCTACGGCACCACCGTGTTCGACCATCTGCGCGATTGCCGCCTGCAGCGCGCACGCCATGCGCTGGAGCATGAGGGTCTCACCGTGGGGCAGGCGGCGGGGGTGGCGGGCTACACCAGTGCGGCCAACTTCGCCACCGCGTACCGGCGGCGCTTTGGCCACCCTCCTAAGCTGGCCCGTTCGCGGGTGTAGCCAACGGGCGCCATCACGACACCAGCGCCTGCTTGGCGCCGCTGGTGGAGGTCCGTAGGTCTAGCGGGCCGCTCGACACCAAGGCGCAGGCTAGCTATGAGTCAAAAGTGCTTGTAACGCTTATGGGGAAAGCGCTATAAGCTACAAAATAAATAGCAAAATCACGTATTGCCCACATAAGGATTGCTGCGGCGCTCGCGCCCGAAGGTGCTCTCCGGCCCGTGCCCAGGGATAAACACCGTCTGGTCGCCCATTGGCCACAGGCGCTGGGTGATGCTGTCGATCAGTTGCTGGTGGTTGCCGCCAGGAAAGTCCGTGCGGCCGATGCTGCCCGCGAACAACACGTCGCCCACGAAGGCGCGGTCGATCTGCGGTGCATGGAACACCACGTGGCCGGGCGTGTGGCCGGGACAGTGGCGCACGTGCAATGTTTCGCGGCCGATGGTGACCGTGTCGCCGTCCTGCAGCCAGCGCGTGGGTGTGAACTGCCGCGCGGGCGGAAAGCCGAACATGGCGCTTTGCTGCGGCAACGCATCGATCCAGTACTGGTCGCCCGTATGCGGTCCGATGATGGGCAGGGACAGCCGCTCGGCCAGCTCGCCCGTACCACCGGCGTGGTCGATGTGCGCGTGCGTAAGCCAGATGGCCTTCAGTTGCAGGCCCAGGTGCTGCACTTCTGCCACCAGGGCATCCAGGTCGCCCCCGGGGTCGATGACCGCGGCGTCCATCGTTTCATCGCACCAGACGATGGAGCTGTTTTGCTGGAACGCAGTGACGGGGAGGGTGCGGTAGTGAAGCATCCGTCCATTGTCGCGGCACGCCGCTGGGGTCACAAAAAGTGCCCCGCACAAAGCGGGGCACACTTGCTTGTGGTTGGGAACGCGCGGGTGCTTAAAGCACCGATGAAGTCCCGCGCGTGGCGCGCATCCCTGTTGGGGCGGCCTGCGGTGCTGCAAGTCCTCGTAATGGCGACAGCCATCGCGGCGGTTGCGCCTTGCAGCCCCTCAGGGCGCGTGCCATCGCGCCGACCAGTGCGGCATCGCCTTAGCGGTTGTCGTTCTTGTGGCTCTGGCTGCCTGCGCGTGCGTGTTGCTCGCTGGTGCCGCCACGGGTGCCGCCCGATGGAGAGTTGTCGGAATCGCCGGCATTCCTGGAGCCGCCCGACGAGGCGTTCGAGCCCTGTCCGCCATGGCTCTTGGAGCCTGCTTCGCGTGCCTCTTGCGAATTGAACTCGTGGGCATTGCCCGACGCATGCGAGGCGCGGCCGCCTTCGGCAGCGATCTCGCGCTGACGGTCCTTGTCCATCGACGCGAAGCCGCGGCCCGAAGACTGGTTTTGCTGGGTGTCGCGGTTGTTGCTATCGCGATTGTTGTCCTGTGGATTGGTGTTGGCCATGTGAACGCTCCTGTTGGGTTGAGAAAGTGCACGAACAAGAATTGCTGCGTGTGGAATCACTTTCTGACCCGCAATGGGACGCTGCCGTGGTCCGGGGCCTACGTCTGCGTAGGATCGCCTTGTCAAAGGCCGTGTGAGCGATCTTGGAGGCCCGCGGCCGCCCTGGCGGCGGAGCGGCGCACCGCCAACGCGCCCGCCGCCAGGCCCAGGGCGAACATGGCGTACACGCCGGCAAGGGCGCGCCGCGAAAGGTGATGCTCGAAACCTGGCGTCAGCCGCTCGGGCGTGTACTGAAAGTCCACCACGCAGGCGATGGCGCTGGTCGCCGCCGCGCCGGCCACCACCACAGCCGGCTGCTGCGCGCGAGGCGAGCGCCCCCGGACTGCGGCATGCAGTCCCGCCCACCACACCGATGCGCAGTGGTGGATGAAAAACCCCACCAGCGTGTGACGGCCGCTGATGCCCCGCTGGAACAGGGCGCGCCGGCCCCAGCGCCAGTGGCTGACGGCGTTGAGCGGTGCGGCGGCGCTGCGCAACTCCCGGTACCCGGCCCATCCCAGCGCCAGCGCAGACAGCACGCTGGCGCAGCTGCCAGCCACCCACGCCTCGCGCAGGACACTCTGGCGGTGCGACCGGTGGTGGGCTTGTGGGTTGTGCGGGACTGACGGCATGGGCAACTCCTGGGGTGGGATAACCCAGTGTGGGTCCTGCAGCCCGACGGCGGTGTAGGAAGACCGCCGACAGCTGCCGGCTGCAAGTGCGTATGCGCGACCTGGCCCTGGAGGCGATGCAGCGCAGGGGCACACCGTGCGCATTCCGCGGGCTGTCTATAGCCTGAGCGGTGCTGGGGTGCCGGCATCTCTGGCCTTCGTGGCGATCTTCTGGCTGACGGCGGCCAACCCATCGCCGTAGGCGGCCGGCCGCTCAGTGCCTTCAGCGCTTGCCTATGGCTTAACCCGGTATCGCTTCCGGCACGGTTGCAAGGGATAAAACGCAGTATCGCCGCCGCGCAACGTACCTCGTTCATCTGCATGACTTGCCGCGCGCACATGGACGCGCGCGGGCTGCCGCTGCCTGCCACCGGCCCGCTTGATGGGGGGAGCGGGATGTGGCCGCCTCAGTCGGCGGCCAGTCCCACCGCGCCCAGGCGGCGCGCAATGGCCTCGCGCACGTTGCGCACGTGTTGCATGCCGGCTGCGTCGGCCGCGGCGGCGTCGCCCGCCAGGACGGCGTCGCACATCGCCTGGTAGTCGCGCATGCGCACCTGCTGCAGCGTGGCGGGGCGGTGCTGTGCGTACACGATCGGCATGTGGATGGAGGGCAGCAGGCGGCGCAGTTCGCGGCTGCCGCTGGCGGCCAGCAGCGCGCGGTACATGCCGCGGCGCGCGCTGGCGAAGGCGTCGGCGTCCTGGCTGCGGTCGGCCTCATGCAGCTGCGCCAGGGCTGCCTGGATGGGCGCTGTGGGTGCACCGTGGGCGATGCCGCGCGCCGCGCTGCGCGCGAGCAGGCCGGTCATGCGCTCGGCCACGTCCAGCACCTCCAGCGTTTCCTGGGGCGAGAGAGTGCGTATGGCAGCCCCTTTGTTGCGAAACAGGTCCACCAGTCCCTGGGCGGCCAGGCGCTGAAGCGCCTCGCGCACCGAGTTGCGGCTCACGCCGAACTGCGCGGCCAGGTCCACCTCCACCAGCCGCTGGCCGGGCACGAAGCGCTGCTGCGCCAGCCCCTGCACGATGCCGTGGAACACCGCGTCGGCGGCGCTCTGCGGGGTGTCGGCCCCGGTATCGGGCGAATCGGGTAAGGGCTGGGCGATGGAGGTCATGAGCGGGCGAGAGATTGCGCGCCAACGTTAGCACAACGGCTGGGGTATTGTTTTCAAAATTGTTCAACAATATCATCTGCAATATGCCAGGTGTTCTGGTTGACCTTCTACGAGGCCCGCATGGACTTTTCTCTCTCCCCTGAACTGCGCGCATTGCGCGACAAGGTGCGGCAATTCATCGCCGAACAGGTAATCCCCCTGGAAAACGACGAGCGCCAGTCCCACCACGGCCCGAGCGAGGCGTTGCGTGACGAGCTGGTGGCGCGCGGCAAGGCGGCAGGGCTGCTCACGCCCCATGCGTCGCGCGCCATGGGTGGCATGGGCCTCACGCATGTGGAAAAGGCCGTGGTGTTCGAGGAGGCCGGCTACTCCTGGCTGGGCCCCACGGCACTCAACATTCACGCGCCGGACGAGGGCAACATCCACCTGATGGAAGAGGTGGCCACGCCCGCGCAGAAGGAGCGCTGGCTGCGCGGCCAGGTGGCCGGCGACTGGCGCTCGTGCTTCGCCATGACCGAGCCCGCGCCCGGCGCGGGGGCGGACCCGTCCATGCTGGACACCACGGCCGTGCGGGATGGCGACGACTACGTGATCAACGGCCGCAAGTGGTTCATCACCGGCGCAGAAGGCGCGCACTACGCCATCGTCATGGCGCGCATGGAGGATGGTTCGGCCACCATGTTCCTGACCGACATGGACAAGCCCGGCATCGTGCTGGAGCGCAACATGGACGCCATGGATGCCTGCTTCACCGGCGGGCACGGTGTGCTGCGTTTCGACAACCTGCGCGTGCCCGCAGCCGATGTGCTGGGCGAGGTGGGCAAGGGCTTTCGCTACGCCCAGGTGCGCCTGGCGCCCGCGCGCCTTACGCACTGCATGCGCTGGCTGGGCCAGGCGCGCCGCGCGCACGATACGGCGCTGGAATACGCGCGCAAGCGCCACGCCTTCGGCAAGCCGCTGGCCGAGCACGAGGGCGTGGGCTACATGCTGGCCGACAACGACATGGACCTGCACACCGCGCGCCTGCACATCTGGCACACCGCATGGATGCTGGACCAAGGCGAGAAGTGCAACTTCGAATCGAGCCGCGCCAAGGTGGTGTGTTCCGAGGCCGAGTGGCGCGTGGTGGACCGCAGCGTGCAGATCCTGGGCGGGCAGGGCGTGACGGGCGAGACGCCGGTGATGCGCATCTTCACCGACATGCGGGCCTTTCGCATCTACGACGGCCCGAGCGAGGTGCACCGCTGGAGCATGGCGCGCAAGCTCGTGCACATGGCCGAGAAGGCCGCCGCAGCCAAGGAGGTGGCATGAGCGATACATTGACGCCCTTTCGCCTGGACGGCCGCGTGGTGCTGGTCACCGGCGCATCGAGTGGCCTGGGCCAGCATTTCGCGCGGCTGCTGGCTTCGGTAGGCGCTTGCGTAGCCGTCGCCGCGCGCCGGGCCGACAAGCTGCAGGGCGTGGTGGATGACATCGCCGCCGCGGGCGGCGAGGCGCGGGCGTTCACGCTGGACGTGACGGACGCCGCCAGCGTGCGCGCGTGCCTGGACGCCGTGGGCGCCTGGGGCGTGCCCGATGTGGTCATCAACAACGCGGGCGTCACGGTGACGCGCCCGCTGCTGGAGCAGACCGAAGAAGACTTCGACCAGGTGCTGGACACCAACCTCAAGGGCTGCTGGCTTGTCGCCACCGAGGCGGCGCGCCGCATGGTGGCCGCGGGCAAGGGCGGCGCGATCGTCAATGTGGCTTCCATCCTGGGCGAGCGCGTGGCGGGCGGCGTGGCGCCGTATGCAATCTCCAAGGCCGGCGTGGTCCAGGCCACCAAGGCCATGGCGCTGGAGCTGGCGCGCCACCGCATCCGCGTGAACGCGCTGCTGCCCGGCTACGTGGTGACCGACCTGAACCGCGACTTCCTCACCAGCGAGGCGGGCGACAAGCTGCGCAGCCGCATCCCCAGCCGGCGCTTTGGCGCGCTGACGGACCTGGACGGGCCGCTGCTGTTGCTGGCGTCCGACGCCGGCGCCGCCATGTCGGGCGCCACGGTGGCGGTCGACGGCGCGCACCTGGTGAGTTCGCTATGAGCGGGGCATCCACTTCTTTGCCGCTGGACGCGCTGGGCGACTACCTGCGCGCGCAGGGCCTGGCGGGCACGGGGCCGCTCGCGGCCACGGTACTGGCGGGCGGGCAGTCCAACCCCACCTTTCGCATCACCACGGCGGAAGGCCGCAATTACGTGCTGCGCAAGAAGCCCCCGGGGGCGCTGATCGCATCGGCCCACGCCATCGACCGCGAGTACCGCGTGATGCGCGCGCTGCAGGACACGGCCGTGCCCGTGCCGCGCATGCTGGCCTATTGCGACGATGCGGCGCTGCTGGGCACGCCGTTCTACGTGATGGAGTTTCTGCAGGGCCGAGTGCTCATGGACCAGTCGCTGCCCGGCGTGGAACCGGCCGAGCGCACCGCCATCTACCGCGAGATGAACCGCGTGATCGCCGCACTGCACGCCGTGGATTACGCCGCCGTGGGCCTGGCCGACTACGGCAAACCTGGCAACTACGTGGGCCGCCAGGTCGCGCGCTGGTCGCGCCAGTGCCGCGAGGCCACGGTGCCCGTCACGCCGGCGATGGAGCGGCTCATGGACTGGTTGCCCCAGCACCTGCCGCAGGACGACGAGACCACGCTGGTGCATGGCGACTACCGCTTGGACAACCTCGTGTTCCACCCCAGCGAGCCGCGCGTGATCGGCGTGCTGGACTGGGAACTGTCCACGCTGGGCCACCCGCTGGCCGACCTGGCCTACCAGTGCATGGCCTGGCGCATCCCGCCCACCCTGTGGCGCGGCATCGGCGGGCTCGATCTCACGGCGCTGGGCATCCCTCAGGAAAGCGAGTACGTGGGCTGGTACGAGCAGGCCACCGGACGCCAGGCGGCGGAGCACTGGGACTTCTACCTGGCCTACAACCTGTTCCGCATGGCGGCCATCCTGCACGGCATCGCCCAGCGGGCGCAGGACGGCAATGCCGCGGCCGCCGATGCGGTGGAGACGGGCGCCAAGGCCGGACCGCTGGCCGAACTGGGCTGGGAGGCGGCGCAGCGTTACATGGCCGGGCGCCAGTAAGCAGGTCGCTATGGAAATAGAAGCTGTTCGCGCTGGATATGTAAGCTTTTCCATGCGAAAGCGCGTGGAAAACGCCGAACACCCGGCGCGAATAGCTCCTGAATTCAGAGCGACAGCTCGTACCCGACGGTGATGGGCGCGTGGTCGCTGAACTTCTGCGCCTTGTAGATTTCCTCGGTACGCGCGAGCGCCGCGATGGCGGGCGTCGCCAGGTGGTAGTCCAGGCGCCACCCCACGTTGTTGGCATAGGCCTGGCCACGGTTGCTCCACCACGTGTAGCAAGCGTCCGTGGTCTCCGGCTGTAACTGACGGTAAACGTCCACCAGCCCGCCCGCGGGGTCAGAGATGTGCAACAACTTTGTCATCCAGGCGCGCTCCTCGGGTAAAAAGCCGCTGTTCTTCTGGTTGCTGCGCCAGTTCTTCAGGTCGATCTGCTGGTGGGCAATGTTGATGTCGCCGCACAGGATGAACTCCCGCTCGGCCTTCAGCCGCATGAGGTGCGGATGGAATTCCTCCAGGAAGCGGAACTTGGCCAACTGGCGCTCCTCGCCCGAGGAGCCGCTGGGGAAGTAGGCGCTGATGATGGACAGGCGCCGCGCGGGCGTGTCAAAGCGCAGTTCCACGTAGCGCCCCTCGGTGTCGAACTCGCTGGAGCCGTAGCCGATGACCACGTCGCTGGGCTCGTGGCGCGCATAGATGCCCACGCCGGAGTAGCCCTTCTTCACCGCAAAATGAAAGTAGCCCTTCAGGCCGGCCAGCTCCTCGAAACGCCCCTGCATGTCCGCAGACTGGGCCTTGATTTCCTGTACGCAAATACAATCCGGCCGGCTTTGGGCAATCCATGCCTCGACCCCTTTGGACGTGGCCGAGCGGATGCCGTTGAGGTTGAGACTGGTTAATTTGAACAAGGATGCATCCATGGTGACAGACAGCGCGCAGACGGTGGAACAAGGGGCGAGCCAAGCCCGCCTGGCGCAGGATTTCGTGCGGTTTGCTGTGGATTCAGGGGTGCTGCGCTTTGGTGAATTCAAGACCAAGGCAGGCCGCATGAGCCCGTATTTCTTCAACGCCGGTCTGTTCGACGACGGCGCCAAGCTCGGACGGCTGGCGCAATTCTATGCACAAGCCCTGCTGGCCAGCGGCGTCGAGTTCGACATGGTCTTCGGCCCCGCCTACAAAGGCATTCCGCTGGCCGCCACGGTGGCGGTGGAACTGGCGCGCCTGGGCAAGAACGTCCCCTTTGCCTACAACCGCAAAGAGGCCAAGGACCATGGCGAGGGCGGCACGCTGGTGGGCGCGCCGCTGCAGGGCAAGGTGCTCATCATCGACGACGTGATGAGCGCCGGCACCGCCGCGCGCGAGTCCATCGCGCTGATCCGCGCCGCGGGTGCCACGCCGCATGCCATTGCGATCGCCCTCGACCGCCAGGAGAAGGCCACCGAGAATGGACAGGACGTGGACCACAGCGCCGTGCAGTACGTGCGCCGTGAACTGGGCATGCAGGTTTGTGCTATCGCCAAGCTGGCAGACTTATTGCAATACCTATCGGCGGGTGGCGGCGATACGCAGATGCGCGAGCACCACGAGCGGGTGCTGGCCTATCGCCAGCGCTACGGCGTGAACGACTGAAAACAACGGCAGCAGCCAGGAGGGCAGGGGTTTTGAAAGCAGGCACACGACACGCGGGCTGGTTCATGGCAGGAGCAACCGCCGCAGCGCTGGGCCTGTTGTCCCCGGTCGCCTGGGCGCAACCGAAGCCGCCGCAAGAGGTGTACACCTGTATCGACAAAACCGGCAGGCGCATCACCGCCGACCGTCCCATCGCCGACTGCGTGGACCGTGAGCAGCGCATCCTGGACCACACCGGTGCCGAGCGGCGCCGCATCGGCCCCACGCTGACCGAACACGAGCGTGCCGCGTTGGAAGTGCAGCGCCGCAAGGAGGCGCAGGAGCGCGCGCGCATTGCCGAAGAGCGCCGCCGCGAGCGCGTGCTGATGGCGCGCTACCCCGACGAGGCGGCCCACCAGGTTGAGCGCGAGGCCGCCCTCGTGCAGGTGGACGAGGTCATGGCCGTGGCGCGCAAGCGCATCCAGGAACTGCAGGTCGAGCGCAAGCGCATTGACGGCGAGATGGAGTTCTACCGCCGCGACCCGCTCAAGGCGCCGATGAAGCTGCAGCGCCAGATCGCCGAGAACGATGAGGCCGTGGCCGAGCAGCAGCGCTTTTTGACCGCGCAGGACCAGGAAAAGCGCCGCATCCACCAGCGCTTCGACGCCGAACTGGCCCAGCTGCGCCAGTTATGGGCGGCCCAGCGCGCGGCGGCGTCGCAACTGGTGCCGCCGCAGTCCACGCTCGTATCGCCCGGCGCCTCGCGCTGAGACGGCACACAAAAAAGGCTCCAACGGGAGCCTTCTTTTTTGATAGCTGCCAGCGCCTGACTGGCCAGCGTTTCAGGCCAATTTGGCCTTCAGCAAGTCGTTGACCTGCTGGGGGTTCGCCTTGCCCTTGCTGGCCTTCATCACCTGGCCTACGAGGGCGTTGAAGGCCTTGTCCTTGCCGGCCTTGTACTGTTCCACGTTGGCGGCGTTGGCGGCGATCACTTCGTCGATGATCTTCTCCAGCGCGCCCGTATCGTTCATCTGCTTGAGGCCCTTGGCCTCGATCACGGCGTCCACGTCATGGCCTTCGCCGCTCCACAAGGCTTCGAATACCTGGCGAGCAGCGTTGTTGCTGATGGTGCCGTCGTTGATGCGGCCGATGAGCGCCGCCAGTTGGGCGCTGTTCACCTTGGCCTGCTCCACACCGATCTCCTCGGCATTCAGGCGGCGCGAGATCTCGCCCATCACCCAGTTGGAGGCGAGCTTGGGCTGGCCGCAGCCCTTGGCGGCGTCCTCGAAATAGGCCGCCATGGCCTGGCTCTGCGTGAGCGTGGTGGCGTCGTACTCGGGCAGGCCGTACTGCTGCACGAAACGCGCGGCCATCGCGCGCGGCAGCTCGGGCATCTGGGCCCTGATGTCATCGATCCACGGCGCGGCGATGCGCAGCGGCGGCAGGTCGGGGTCGGGAAAGTAGCGGTAGTCGGCCGCGTCTTCCTTGGTGCGCATGGCGCGCGTCTCGCCCGTGTCGGGGTCGAACAGCACGGTGGCCTGCTGGATCGAGCGGCCATCCTCGATCTCCTCGATCTGCCAGCGGATCTCGTAGTCGATCGCCTGCTGCATGCTCTTGAAGCTGTTGAGGTTCTTGATCTCACGGCGCGTGCCCAGGGGCTGGCCGGGCTTGCGCACCGAGACGTTGGCGTCGCAGCGGAAGCTGCCTTCCTGCATGTTGCCGTCGCAGATGCCGATCCAGGTCACGATCTTGTGCAGTTCCTTGGCGTAGGCCACGGCTTCTTCGCTGCTGCGGATGTCGGGCTCGGTCACGATCTCCAGCAGCGGCGTGCCGGCGCGGTTCAGGTCGATGCCCGACTGGCCCCCTCCACCCAATGAGGAGTCCTCGTGCAGCGACTTGCCCGCGTCTTCCTCCAGGTGGGCGCGCACCAGGCGCACGGTCTTCTTCTCATCGCCCAGATAGAAGGAGACTTCGCCGCCTTGCACCACCGGGATCTCGAACTGGCTGATCTGGTAGCCCTTGGGTAGGTCCGGGTAGAAGTAGTTCTTGCGCGCAAAAATGCTCTCTGGCGCAATGTGGGAGCCAAGGGCTAGTCCCAATTTGATAGCGCAGGCGACGGCCTCGCGGTTCATCACCGGCAGCGTGCCGGGCAGCGCCAGGTCCACGGCGCAGGCCTGGGTGTTGGGCTCGGCGCCAAAGGCGGTGCTGGCGCGGCTGAAGATCTTGCTGCGGGTGGCGAGCTGGGTGTGGGTCTCGAAGCCGATGACGACTTCGTAGCCCTGGATGAGTTTCGCGGTCATGGTCAGATGCCCTCCGGCGCACGGAGGTGGAAGTCGGTCGCCTGCTGCAGGCGGTGCGCGGCGTTCAGCAGGCGGCCCTCCTGGAAGTAGTTGCCGATGAGCTGCAGGCCCACGGGCATGCCGCCCGCGCCAAAGCCGGCGGGCACGCTCATGCCGGGCAGGCCGGCCAGAGACGCGGGCAGGGTGAAGATGTCGGCCAGGTAGTCGGCCAGCGGGTCGTTGCCGTGCTCGCCGAGCTTCCAGGCCACGCTGGGCGCCACGGGGCCGGCGATCAGGTCGCAATCCTTGAAGGCATTCTGGAAGTCGTCCGCGATCATGCGGCGGATCTTCTGCGCCTGCAGGTAGTAGGCGTCGTAGTAGCCGTGCGAGAGCACGTAGGTGCCGATCATGATGCGGCGCTTGACCTCGTCGCCGAAGCCTTCGGCGCGGGTCTTCTTGTACATGTCCACGAGGTCGGCGTAGTCCTTGGCGCGGTGGCCGAACTTCACGCCGTCAAAGCGCGAGAGGTTGGACGACGCCTCGGCCGGCGCAATGATGTAGTACACGGGGATCGACAGCTCCGTGCGCGGCAGGCTGATGGGCACCAGCTTTGCGCCCAGCTTCTCGTACTCCTTGAGCGCCGCATCGACGGCGGCGCGCACGTCGCCCGCCAGGCCGTCGCCGAAGAACTCGGCCGGGATGCCGATGCGCAGGCCGTCGATGGAGTCATTCAGCTTGGCGCTGAAATCCTCGGCTGGCACGTCCAGGCTGGTGGAGTCGCGGTCGGGGTCGGGGCCGCACATGGCCGACAGCAGCAGCGCGCAGTCCTCGGCCGAGCGGGCCATCGGGCCAGCCTGGTCCAGGCTGGAGGCGAAGGCGATCATGCCGTAGCGGCTGGCGCGGCCGTAGGTGGGCTTGATGCCGGTGACGCCGCAAAACGATGCCGGCTGGCGGATGGAGCCGCCGGTGTCCGTGCCGGTGACGGCCGGCGCCAGGCGCGCGGCCACGGCCACGGCGCTGCCGCCCGAGGAGCCGCCGGGGATGCGGCTGGTGTCCCAGGGGTTGCGCACCGGTGCGGGGGCGTCGCAGCCCACGGGCGCCACGGCGGAGTTTTCGTTGGCCGAGCCCATGGCGAACTCGTCGCAGTTGAGCTTGCCCAGCGTCACGCAGCCGGCATCGGCCAGACGAGTGACCACAGTGGCGTCGAACGGCGACTGGTAACCGGCCAGCATCTTCGAGCCGGCGGTGCTGGGGAAGTCGCGGGTGACGAAGATGTCCTTGTGCGCGATCGGCACGCCGGCCAGCGGGGCAGCCGTGCCGGCGGCGAGGGCCGCGTCCTGCGCGCGGGCCTGCGCCAGGGTGGCGTCCTCGTTCATGGCGACGTAGGCGCCCAGGTTCTGGTGCTGGCGTGCGCGGGCCAGGAAATGCTGCGCGGCCTCGACGGCCGAGACCTGTTTGCTGCGCAGTGCGCTGGTCAGCTGTGCGATGCCCAGGTCGTGGAGTTCGGAGGAGGGGGTGTTGCTCATGCTGTCGTCCTCACTCAATGACCTTGGGCACCAGGAACAGGCCGCGCTCGACGGCCGGCGCGCTGCGCTGGTTGGCCTCGCGCTGGTCGGGCTCGCTGGCCACGTCCTCGCGCAGGCGCAGCTGCACATCCCGCACCACCGCCACCGGGTGCGACAGGGGGGCGATGCCATGGGTATCCACAGCCTGCATCTTCTCGACGATGCCGAAAAAACCGTTGAGTTGTGTGAGCATGCGCTCACTTTCGCCGGGGCTCAGTTCGAGCCGGGCCAGATTGGCGATGCGGCCGATATCCTGGGGTGTCAGTGCCATAGGGAAGAGGGACGGGCGGAAACCAGATGTAAAGCGGCTTTCCGGGCTCCGCCAGGGGGAGTTATTCACAGGGGATGCGTTATTATCCCGGCTTTGCCGCTAGACCTCCATATTGCCGGTCATTGTGCGAAAAAAGCCAACAAACACCCCGTAATATCCGGCGACGGCAGGCCGACGTGCATGCCGTGCCTGAGAGGACCCTTGCATGTTCGGAGCTTTCCGTCGGTACTTCTCCACCGACCTGGCCATTGACCTTGGCACAGCCAACACCCTGATCTTCGCCCGCGACAAGGGCATCGTGCTCGATGAGCCCTCCGTCGTCGCCATCCGCCACGAGGGCGGCCCGCACGGCAAGAAAGTGATCCAGGCCGTGGGCCACGAGGCCAAGGCCATGCTGGGCAAAGTGCCTGGCAACATCGAGGCCATCCGCCCGATGAAGGACGGCGTGATTGCCGATTTCGTGATCACCGAGCAGATGATCAAGCAGTTCATCAAGATGGTGCATCCCCGCTCGGTGCTCACGCCCAGCCCGCGCATCATCATCTGCGTGCCCTGCGGCTCCACCCAGGTGGAGCGCCGGGCCATCAAGGACGCGGCCGAAGCGGCCGGCGCCACCGCCGTGTACCTGATCGAAGAGCCCATGGCCGCCGGCATCGGCGCGGGCCTGCCGGTATCCGAGGCCTCTGGCTCCATGGTGGTGGACATCGGCGGCGGCACCACCGAGGTCGGCGTGATCTCGCTGGGCGGCATGGTCTACAAGGGCAGCGTGCGCGTGGGTGGCGACAAGTTCGACGAATCCATCATCAATTACATCCGCCGCAACTACGGCATGCTGATCGGCGAGCCGACGGCCGAGGCCATCAAGAAGAACATCGGCTCTGCCTTCCCTGGCTCCGAGGTCAAGGAGATGGAGGTCAAGGGCCGCAACCTCTCCGAGGGCGTGCCGCGCAGCTTCACCATCTCGTCCAACGAGGTGCTGGAGGCCCTGACCGAGCCGCTCAACCAGATCGTCTCCGCCGTCAAGAACGCGCTGGAGCAGACCCCGCCGGAGCTGGGCGCCGACATTGCCGAGCGCGGCATGATGCTCACCGGCGGCGGCGCGTTGCTGCGCGACCTGGACCGTTTGCTGGCCGAGGAAACCGGCCTGCCCGTATTGGTGGCCGAGGAGCCCCTGACCTGCGTGGTGCGCGGCTGCGGCATCGCGCTGGAGCGCATGGACCGCCAGGGCAGCATCTTCACCAGCGACTGAGCCCGAACCGCGCCTGACGAGCTGTCCGCATGCCACTGGGAACCCTGGACCGTTCGGCGCCGACGCTGTTCAAGCAGGGGCCATCGCCGCTCTCCCGCCTCACCCTCTACAGCGCCCTGGCGCTGTTTTTGATGGTGGCGGACGCACGCTTTCACCTGACCGAGCCGCTGCGCAAGGCCGTCTCCACGGCGCTGTACCCGCTGCAATGGCTGATGCTGCAGCCGGTGGAGTTCGCGGACAAGGGGGCCGGATACTTCCAGTCGCTGCAGGCCGCGCAGCAGGGCATGGACGACGCGCAGCGCACCATGGCGCAAATGTCGGTGCGCGCCGGCGAGGCCGAGCAGCTGCTGCGCGAGAACGCCGAGCTGCGCCAGTTGCTGGCACTGCGCGAGCGCCTGACCACCGAGGCCACGGCCGCGCAAGTGATTTATGACACGGCAGACCCGTATACGCGGCGTGTGATGGTGGACCGTGGGCAGCTGGCAGGCGTGGAGCCGGGCTCGCCGGTGATGGATGCCTCGGGGGTGCTAGGGCAGGTCACACGCGTGTTCCCCATGCTCAGCGAAGTCACGCTGCTCATCGACCGCGACCAGGCCATTCCTGTGCTCAACCTGCGCACCGGTGCACGCAGCGTGGCCTACGGCGACCCGGTGGCCGGGCATGGCGGAGGCATGGAGCTGCGCTTCACGCCGGGCAATGCGGATGTGCAGGAAGGCGACCTGCTCACCACCAGCGGCGTGGACGGCCTGTACCCCGCGGGCCTGCCGGTTGCGCGCGTGCTGCGCGTGGAGCGGCGCGCCGACTCCGCCTTTGCGCGCATCTACTGCGCTCCCGTGGCGCAGATGTACGGAGCGCGCCATGTGATGGTGCTCAAGCCGGTGGTGGCCGACCTGCCACCGCGCCCCGAGCCCGAGCCGGCGGCGCCCAAGCGCGGAGGCCGCAAATGATCATGCCCAAGGGCCAGCAGCTGCTGCTGCCCGTGAACCCGGTCTTCATCGCTGCCAGCCTGGTGGCCGCGCTGGCGCTGAACATGCTGCCACTGGGCCGCGTGGTCTGGACGCCCGACTGGGTCATGGTGCTGCTCGTGTTCTGGGGCATGCACCAGCCGCAGCGCGTGGGGCTGGGGGTGGCTTTTCTCATGGGGCTGTGCCTGGATGTGTACCAGTCTGCCCTGCTGGGCCAGCATGCACTGGTGTACTGCCTGCTGATGTTCGGCGCGCAATACACGCACCGCCGGCTGCTGTGGTTCGGCCCGCTGCTGCAGGCGCTGCAACTGCTGCCGTTGTTCTTTGCGGCCCATGCGCTTGAACTGCTGCTGCGCGTAGCCATCGGCGGGGGCATCCTGCCTGGTTTCGAAGGCTTGGTGGCACCGCTGCTGGAGGCCGCCCTCTGGCCGCTGGCCAGCTGGGTGCTGCTGGCGCCCCAGCGCCGACCGCCCGACCGCGATGAAAACCGGCCGCTGTGAGCGCGCAGGGGTGAAGGGCCGCCGCGGATGACCGAACTGCGCAATGCCGAGGCCGATGTCTGGCACTTTCGCCTGCGCGTGTTCGTCGTGGGCGTGGTGGTGCTGCTGGCATTCCTGCTGATCGTCGCTCGCCTGGTGGTGCTGCAGGTGGTGCGCCACGAGGACCTCGCGGACCAGGCCGAGAGCAACCGCACGGCGGTCGTGCCCATCGTGCCCAACCGCGGCCTCATCCTGGACCGCAACGGCGTGGTGCTGGCCACCAACTACTCGGCATACACGCTGGAGATCACGCCCTCGCGGACCATGGACCTGGAGGCGACGATCGACGCCCTGGCCGAGGTCGTGGACATCCAGCCGCGCGACCGGCGCCGCTTCAAGCGTCTGCGCGAGGAGTCGCGCAGCTTCGACTCCCTGCCCATTCGCACACGGCTGTCGGACGAAGAGGTGGCGCGCTTTGCGGCGCAGCGCTACCGCTTCCCCGGCGTGGACATCAAGGCGCGGCTGTTTCGCAACTACCCGCTGGGCGAGGTGGCGAGCCACGCCATCGGCTACATCGGCCGCATCAACCAGCGCGAAAAGGAGCGCATCGAGGACTCGGACGATGCGGCCAACTACCGCGGCACGGACTACATCGGCAAGCTGGGGGTGGAGCAGAGCTTCGAATCCACGCTCCACGGCCAGACGGGGTTCGAGCGCATGGAGACCTCGGCCGGCGGGCATGCCGTGCGGCGCCTGAACAGCCACCCGGCGACGCCGGGCAACACGGTGATGCTGTCGCTGGACATCAAGCTGCAAAAGCTGATCGAAGATATGTTCGGCGAGCGCCGCGGCGCTCTGGTAGCGCTGGACCCGCGCAACGGCGAGGTGCTGGCGCTGGTGTCCAAACCCACGTTCGACCCCAACCTGTTCGTCGAGGGCATCGACCAGGAAAACTGGCAGGCGCTCAACGAGTCCATCAACAAGCCGCTGCTCAACCGCGCGCTGCGCGGCACCTACCCTCCCGGCTCCACCTACAAGCCCTTCATGGCGCTGGCCGCGCTGGAGCTGGGCAAGCGCACGGCGGGGCAGGTGTTCAACGACCCGGGCTATTACAACTATGGCGGGCGCACCTTCCGCAGCCACGAAGGCGGCCTGGGCGGCGTGGACATGCACCGCGCCATCCAGTATTCGAGCAACACCTACTTCTATTCGCTGGCCGTGGAGATGGGTGTGGACGCCATCCACGACTTCATGAAGCCGCTGGGCTTCGGGCAGATCACCGGCATCGACCTCGGGGGCGAAGTGCGCGGCGTGCTGCCCAGCACCGAGTGGAAGCGCAACACCTACAAGCGCCCGGAGGCCAAGCGCTGGTACTCGGGCGAGACAGTGTCGCTGGGCATCGGCCAGGGCTACAACAACTTCACCATGCTGCAGCTGGCCGTGGCCGAGGCCACGCTGGCCAACGGCGGCACCCGCCACCGTCCGCACCTGATCAAGGCCGTGAAAGACCAGGTGGGCGGGCAGGTGACCGAGGTGCAGCAGCCCCCCGGCGAGCGCCTGGGCTACAACCCCAAGCATGTGGCGATCGTGAACAACGCGCTGATGGCCGTGAACCAGGCGGGCACGGGGCGGCGCGTGTTCGCGGGCGCGCCCTACACCTCGGCGGGCAAAACCGGTACGGCGCAGGCGGTGAGCCTGGGGCAGAACGTGCGGTACAACGCCAAGCTGCTGGAGGAGCACCAGCGCGACCACTCCCTGTTTGCCGCGTTCGCGCCCGTGGAGGAGCCCCGCATCGCCGTGGCCGTGATCGTGGAGAACGCGGGCTTTGGCGCGGCGGCGGCGGCGCCCATCGTGCGCCGCGTGTTCGACTACTGGCTGCTGGGCCAGTACCCGAGCGAGCAAGACCTGGCGGCCGTCTCCAAGGGGCAGGCCGGTGCTCCCATGGGCACGCCGCGCAACGTGGCGGATGTGCCGCTCGCGATGCCTTGAGGGCTCTTCCGCCCGGTCAGGATGCGGAAGGACGCGCCAGTGCGCGCGGCGGCGGCAACTGGCTCACCACCAGGGCGGCCACGATCAGCGCCGCGCCCGCCAGGCCGGCCGCGCCCAGGCGCTCGCCGATCAGCACCCAGGCCGTGGCGGCGGCAAACACCGGCTCCAGCCCGAAGACGATGGCGCTGCGCATGGCATCCACGCGCTGCTGGCCCCAGGCCTGCAGCGTCACCACCAGCACGCTGGCCACCACGCCCAGGTAGGCCAGTGCCGTCAGCGCGTGCGCCGGCAGGTCCGCCAGGGCCTGCAGCGAAGTGGCGACCTCGCCATGGCGCGCGAGCAGCAGCACGCTGGCCGCGGCGAACATCACCAGCGCCTGCACCGCCGCCATGCGTGTGGCGCGCAGCGGCTGGGCCGCGGTGCGGCGCGCGCATTCCTCCAGCGTGAGGATGTAGATGGCATAGAACAGCGTGCTGGCGAGCGTCAGCGTGTCGCCCAGGTTCCAGGGCTCGTTCTCGTGGAACATCAGCACCATGCCGGCCAACGCCATGGCGCAGGCCGCCCACAGCGCGGCGCCATAGCGCCGGCCCAGCACGGCCATGGCCAACAGCGGCACCACCAGCACGTTCAGCCCGGTGACGAACGCATTGCGGTTGCTGCTGGTGCGCGCCAGCCCCTCGATTTGCAGCCAGAACGCGAGGAACAGCAGGGCGCCCAGCAGCAGACCCCAGCGCAGTTCCGTGCGCCGCAGACCGCGCCACAGCGGCGCCAGCACCAGCAGCGCAATCGCGAAGCGGGCCCAGATGATCTGCAGCGCATCCAGGTGCGCGGACATCATCTTCATCGCGGGGAAGGTGGTGCCCCAGACGGCGACCACCAGCAGGAGGGCCAGCAGGCCCTGGCGTTCGGAACGCATGGCTTCTTCAAAAATGAGAGCTGATGGCGCTTGTTTCAAAAGGATTTCGATATGTTTTCATATCGAAACCCAAGTACATCAAGCGCTGGCAGCTATGGTTTCATAAGCGGCCGCACCGTGCCGCCCGGCGGGTCAGTGGCTCATGCGCCCGATGAAGGAGCGGATGCGGTCGTTGGCCGGGTTGGAGAAGAACTCGGCCGGCGGCGCATCGTGGGCAATGCAGCCCTGGTCGAAGAACATCACGCGGTCGGCCACCTCGCGCGCAAAGCCCATCTCGTGCGTGACCACGATCATCGTCATGCCGCCGCGCGCCAGCTCGCGCATCACGTCCAGCACCTCCTGCACCATCTCGGGATCAAGGGCACTGGTGGGCTCGTCGAACAGCATCACCTTCGGTGCCATGGCCAGCGCGCGCGCAATCGCCACGCGCTGCTGCTGGCCGCCCGACAACTGCCAGGGGTACTTGTGCGCATGGTCCTGCATGCCCACGCGCTTGAGCAGGGCCATGGCCTTGTCGTTGGCCTCGCGGCGCGACGTGTGGCGGATGCGACGCGGCGCCAGCGTCACGTTGTCCAGCACCGTCATGTGGCCGAACAGGTTGAACTGCTGGAACACCATGCCCACCTCGCTGCGCTGCAGCTGCAGCGTGCGCGGGTCGTCGGTGACCTCCACGCCGTCGATGGTGATGCTGCCGCTGTCGTGCGGCTCCAGGCGGTTGATGGCGCGCAGCAGCGTGGACTTGCCCGAGCCCGAGGCGCCGATGATCACGGTGACCTCGCCCGTGCGGAACACGGTGGACACGCCCTTGAGCACCTCGTGGCTGCCGAAGGCCTTGCGCACGTCCTTGCACACGATATAGGGATTGGCGGAAGCGGCGTGGCTCATTTCACACGCCCTTCGACGTCAAAGCGGTACTCGATGGCATGCGTGACCTGCGTCACCAGCGTGGTCAGGATCAGGTAGGTGATGGCCACCGTGGTCAGCGTGGCCACGGGCTGGAAAGTGGCGGACTGGATGCGGTTGCCCACGTTGGTCAGCTCCACCACGCCGATGGCGTAGGCGAGCGACGAGTCCTTGAGCAGCGCTACGAAGTTGCTCACCAGCGGTGGCAGCGCGATCTTGAAGGCCTGGGGGAACACGACGTCGAAGAACACGTGCGTGCGCGACAGGCCGAGTGCGCGCGCGGCTTCGGTCTGCCCGCGCGGCACGGCCAGCAGGCCGGCGCGGATGGCCTCGGCGTTGTAGGCGCCCACGTTCAGACCCAGCGCCACCACGGCGGCGGCGAAGTCGGGCAGGTTCAGGCCCGGCACCAGCACGGGCAGCGCGAAGTACACGAACAGGATCTGCACCAGCAGCGGCGTGCCGCGGATCGCCCAGATGTAGAAGCTGGCCACCCAGCGCAGCCAGGCCAGGCGCGAGGTGCGCGCCAGCGCCGCGGCGGTGCCCAGCAGCAGGCCCACGGTGCCGCTGACCAGCGTCAGGTACAGCGTGGTGAGCGCGCCTTCGGAGAAGAGCTCCGCGTTGGAGCCGATGGGCTCAGGAAAGAAGGAGAGGAACTGGCCGAGCAGGGCGAGGACCAGCGCCATCAACACCAAAGCCGCCACCAGCGTTGCATTGCTGCGCTGGGTGCGGCTCCAGTGTGCGGGCCAGAGAGCGAGAAGCATGGGCAAAGCGGGCCGGACCCGCAGGCCCGGCGCAGTCGGTTACTTGCAGGTGACGTCTTCTTGGAAGTACTTCTGGGAGATCTTGCCCACAGTGCCGTCGGCGATCGCTTCCTTCAGCGCCTTGTTCCAGGCGTCGGCCAGGCCCTGGTTGCCCTTGGAGACGGCGGAGGCCACCTGCTCCACGAACAGCATGTCGCCCGTGCGGAAGCCCGCCTTGGGCGCCTTGGCCAGCATTTCCTTGGCCACGAAGCGGTCGGTCACCCAGGCGTCCACGCGCTTGGAAGCCAGGGCGTTGCGCGCGGCTTCGTCGGTGGGGAAGTTCTTCACGTCCTTCACGCCGGGCACCTTCTTCACGGCGTCCAGGTAGGTCGTGCCGGTCTGCACGGCCACCACCTTGCCGTTCAGGTCGGCGGCCTTGGCCACCTCGGGCTTCATCGACACGATGATGCCGCCCGAGCAGTAGTGCGGCAGCGTGAAGGTCACGGCCTTGGAGCGCTCGTCGGTGATGGCGTGCGAGGCGATCACCAGGTCCCAGCGGTCCTGGGCCAGGCCGGTCAGCAGCGCGTCGAAGCCGACGGTCTTCCACTCGTACTTCAGGCCCATCTTCTTGACCACGGCCTCGGCCACTTCGATCTCGTAGCCCGTGAGCTGCTTGCCCTTGAAGAAGTTGAACGGCGCGTACTGCCCCTCGGAGCCGAGGATGATGGTGCCGCTCTTCTGGATTTCTTCCAGGGGACGCGCCTGCACGACAACGGCGGCGCACAGCGCCACAGCAGTGGCCAGGGTCTTGAACATCTTCATAGGGAGTTCCTGCTTGCTTCAGGTACAAAAAATCCGGCATTGCGGATCACAAGCCGGAAACCAACGCCTGCGCAAGAAGCCCGGGTAAGGGCGGCGTCACGAGGCGGTCACATTATAGAGAGCGGCCCCTGGTGCGCCGCATTGACGCAAACCCGGGGGCCAGGGTCATTGCGGGCGCATCAGCGTGGACTTGCCGAACAGGCTCTCCAGCAGGTCCACGGCCAGCTCGGCCGTCTGGTTGCGCACGTCCAGCGCGGGGTTCAGCTCCACCAGGTCCGCCGAGCCGAGCGCACCGCAGTCGGCCAGCATCTCCATGCACAGCTGGGTTTCGCGGTAGGTCGGGCCGCCGCGCACGCCGGTGCCCACGCCCGGGGCCACCGACGGGTCCAGGCAATCCATGTCGAAGCTCACGTGCAGGTGCGTGTCCTGGTCCACGTCGGCCAGCGCGGCCTGCATCACCGCGCGCATGCCCAGCTCGTCGATGGTGCGCATGTCGTACACCTCGATGCCATGGTCGTTGACGAAGCGCTTCTCGGTGGCGTCCACGCTGCGCACGCCGATCAGCGTGATCTGCCCGGACTGCAGCGCCGGCGGCGCATCGGGGCCGGCCAGGCGCGTGAGCTGCGCCGGGCCGTGGCCCAGCAGGCACGCCACAGGCATGCCGTGCAGGTTGCCGCTGGGGGAGGACTCGGGGGTGTTGGCGTCCGCGTGCGCGTCGAACCACAGCACCTTCAGCCGCCGCCCGCGCGCGCGGCAGTGCTGCGCCACGGCGCTGATGGAGCCGATGGCCAGGCAGTGGTCGCCGCCCATGAGCAGCGGCAACTGGCCCGCCTGCAGCGCAGCGTGCGTGGCTTCGTACACCGCCCGGTTCCAGGCCGCGACCTCGGCCAGGTGGCGAAAGCCGCTGGCGGGCTCGGCCTGCGGGTTGCCGGGGCCGGCCAGGTTGCCCTGGTCGCGCACGTCGAAGCCGCGTGCCTGCATGGCCCGCGCGATGCCCGCGATGCGCAGCGCGTCGGGGCCCATGCTGGCGCCCAGCACGCTGGCGCCCACGTCGGTGGGGGCGCCGATCAGGGTCAGGGTCGTCATCGGGTCTCTCCTTGCCAGTGAATGCGGGTGGATCGGGTCAGCGCAGGAACGCGTCGTAGCCGGTCTTCAGGATCAGCATGCCCACCACCAGGATGAAGATGCCGCGCACGAAGCCCGCGCCGTGCTTCAGCGCCAGGTGGGCGCCGAGCAGGCTGCCTACCACGTTGGCCACGGCCAGCGGCAGCGCAAAGTGCCACCAGACATGGCCCTTGGCCGTGAACAGGATCAGCGCGGCCACGTTGGTGGCCAGGTTCAGCAGCTTGGCGGACACCGACGCGTTCAGGAAATCGTAGCCCAGCACGCGCACGAAGAGAAACACGAAGAAACTGCCCGTGCCGGGGCCGAAGAAGCCGTCGTAGAAACCGATGGTCACGCCGATGGCGCAGGCCGCCAGGGTTTCACGCCCCGCAGCCAGGCGCGGCGCGTGGTGGCGCCCCAAGTCCTTGCGCGCCAGGGTGTAGATCAGCAGCGCCACCAGCACCAGCGGCAGCAGCTTGCGCAGGAAATCGGCGGAGATCAGCGTCACCACCCAGGCGCCGGCGAACGCGCCGACGAATCCCGCCAGCGCCGCCGGCAGCATGGCACGCCAGCGCATCTGCACGCGGCGGCTGTACTGCCAGGTGGCGATGCCCGTGCCCCAGATGGCGGCACTCTTGTTGGTGCCCATCAGCGTGGCCGGCGGCGCGGTGGGAAACGTGGCGAACAGGGCGGGCAGCAGGATCAGGCCGCCCCCGCCGACGATTGCGTCCACGAAGCCGGCCAGCAGCGAGGCCAGCGAGACGATGATCCATTCCATGGGCGCGATTGTCGCACCGCTGCCGCTACGGAATCAGTAGCTGTTTGCGCCCACCCTGCGGGCGCTGGGGCCACTTTTGCTGAAAGTCTCGACAAATAAAAAGGCACCCGGGTTGCGGGTGCCTTGTGAAGGGGCATCTCGTTGCGGATGCCTGATTTGATGGTTGATGTTCTTGTGTTAGGGCTGTTGTCTCCTCGGTCCCCTCGGTTGGCGTGCCGAGGCGCGCTTCGAGTGCATGGACTGTAATAAAACGCACCCCGGTGGTGCATTGGTGGTTTCCCGCACCTGCTGCCACTGGTTCAAACTGGGGCACGCGCCTCGCTGCGAATCCATTGGGCGGCCATCTCGGCCATCATCAGCGTGGGTGCATTGGTATTGCCGCTGGTGATGGTGGGCATGGCGCCCGCGTCCACCACGCGCAGGCCAGCCACCACGCCGCCGCGGCCGTCGCGCACGCGCAGGCGCGCATCCAGCACGGCCTGCGGATCGTCCAGCCGGCCCATGCGTGTGGTGCCCACGGGATGGAAGATGGTGGTGGCGATATCGCCCGCCAGCCGGGCGAGGTCTTCGTCGCTCTGGTACTGCGGGCCGGGCTTGTATTCCTCGGGCTGGTAGGGAGCCAGCGCGGGCTGGGCCACGATGCGGCGCGTGACGCGCAGGCTGTCGGCGGCCACCTGGCGGTCCTCGGGCGTGGACAGGTAGTTGGGAGCGATGGCGGGCGCGGTGCGGAAGTCCGGGCTCTTGATCTGGATGGTTCCGCGGCTGGTGGGGTTCAGGTTGCACACGCTGGCCGTGAAGGCCGGGAAACGGTGCAGCGGCTCGCCGAAGGCCTCCAGCGACAGGGGCTGCACGTGGTACTCAAGGTTGGGGTGCGGCAGGTCCGGCTGGCTGCGTGTGAAGGCGCCCAGTTGCGACGGTGCCATGCTCATCGGACCGCTGCGCTTGAAGGCGTATTCCAGTCCGATCCTGGCCTTGCCCAGCAGGTTGCCCGCCAGCATGTTCAGTGTGGGCACGCCCTGCACCTTGTACACGGCGCGGATCTGCAGGTGGTCCTGCAGGTTGGCGCCCACGCCGGGCAGGTCGGCCTGTATGTCGATACCGTGCCGCTGCAGCAACGCGCCGGGGCCGATGCCCGACAGCTGCAGAATCTGTGGCGAGTTCACCGCGCCGGCGCTCAGGATCACCTCCTGCTGCGCGTGGGCCGTGACCATTTCCTCGCCAGTCCACACCTGCACGCCAGTGCAGCGCAGGCTGCCGTCCGGCTGACGGTCCAGTACCAGGCGCGTCACCTGGGCCGAGGTCCACATCTCGAAATTGGGCCGCCCATAGCAGGTGGGGCGCAGGAAGGCCTTGGCCGTGTTCCAGCGCCAGCCGTTCTTCTGGTTGACCTCGAAATAGCCCACGCCCTCGTTGGTGCCGCGGTTGAAGTCGTCGGTGGCGGGAATGCCGGCCTGCTGCGCGGCCTGGGCGAAGGCGTCGAGGATGTCCCAGCGCAGGCGTTGCTTTTCCACGCGCCATTCGCCCGAGCTGCCCGTGGACTTGCTGCCGTGCAGGCGCTTGAAGTTCTCGTTCACGCCCTCGGGCTGGTCCAGGCGCCAGTGGTCCTCGTGGCGGCGAAAGGCCGGCAGCACGTTGTCCCAGCGCCAGGCGTCGTCGCCCGTGATCTGGGCCCACTGGTCGTAGTCGCGCGCCTGGCCACGCATGTAGATCATGCCGTTGATGCTGCTGCAGCCGCCCAGCACCTTGCCGCGCGGGTAGCGCAGGCTGCGGCCGTTCAGGCCGGTGTCGGCCTCGGTGTGATAGAGCCAGTCGGTGCGCGGGTTGCCGATGCAATACAGGTAGCCCACGGGAATGTGGATCCAGTGGTAGTCGTCCCTGCGGCCGGCCTCCACGAGCAGCACACGGTTCTTGGGGTCTGCGCTGAGCCGGTTGGCCAGCAGGGCGCCGGCGGTGCCGCCGCCGATGATGATGTAGTCGAAAGTGGTGTCGCTCATGGATGCCGATCGCACGTCAGGGAAGGAGCGCAACGCGCCAGCGCCGGGGCTGCCGCAGTGCAGCAATCGATTGTGCGATTCGGCACTCGGGTGTCGAGAGGGAAACCCCGCTGCGCTACGTTTTTTGATAGTGGCAGCGCGCGCTGCGGGTGCGTCACGGCCGGTTTTTGATGTTTTTTCAAGCGCCGGCGGGCCTCGCTTTTGCCACGCGCCAATCTGTGGAATGATGCGCCGCGTCAGCCCGTGCGCGGCGCGGCCGCCGGAATATGCAAAACTGCGGGCGCCGCCAGTGGCGCCGGCGCCAGCCGGTCGCCCGGCCTCTTTCCCGACCACCATGCCCGTCACCCACCCTCCATCGGTCGTGCAGGACCACGCTGCCAGGCCCCTTGCCCAGCCGCAGGGCGAGTGGGTGGCCGCGGCCTTTGCCGACCGCCGGGCCTGGCGGCGGGTGGCGGCGCAGCTCAAGGACTGCGGTCCCGGCGTTGCCTGGAGCCTGCAAGGCGTGCAGCGTCTGGACCACGTGGGCGCGCAGATCCTGTGGAACCACTGGGGCCGCGCCTGGCCCGAGCAGCTGGAACTGACCGAGAACCAGCGTGAGATGCTGGAGCGCGTGGCGCAGTACACCACCCCCTGCGAGTCCCCCGCGCCTTGGCGCCTGGGCGACCAGGTGGACCGCCTGGGTGTGCTGGTGCTGCACGCGCTGGACCATGTGCGCCATCTGGTGATATTGGTGGGCCAGCTGGTGCTGGACGTGCTGCGCCTGCTGCGCAACCCGCGGCGCGGGCCATGGCGCGACATCTCGGGCCACCTGTACCGCATGGGCGCCACGGCGCTGCCCATCACGGCGCTGGTGGGCTTCCTGATCGGCGTGGTGCTGGCCTATCTCATGTCGCTGCAGTTGCGGCAGTTCGGCGCCGAAGCGTTTATCGTGAACATCCTGGGCATCTCGCTGATCCGCGAGCTGGGGCCCATGCTGGGCGCCATCCTCGTGGCGGGGCGATCGGGCTCGGCCATCACCGCGCAGATCGGCGTGATGCGCGTCACTGAGGAACTGGATGCTATGCGCGTCATGGGCATACCGCACGGTTTTCGCCTGGTGATGCCGCGTGCGCTGGCGCTGGCGCTGGCCATGCCCCTGGTGGCCCTGTGGACCACGCTGGCGGCGCTGGCGGGCGGCATGCTGGCTGCGGACCTGACCATGGGCATCTCGTCGGCCTACTTTGCGCAGGCCCTGCCTGCCGCCGTGAATGTGTCCAACCTGTGGCTGGCGATGTCCAAGTCGGTGGTTTTCGGCGTGTTCATCGCGCTCATCGGCTGCCACTGGGGGCTGCGCGTCAAGCCCAACACCCAGAGCCTGGGCGAAGGCACCACGGCCTCGGTGGTGAGCGCCATCACCATGGTGATCATCGTGGACGCGCTGTTCGCCGTCGCCTTCAAGAACGTGGGTTTCTAGCCATGGATGCCACCCGCCCCGCCGCAGACGCCGACACCAGGGCCGTGGTTGAGCCGCCGGTGGTGGACATCCGCGGCCTGGCCACGGTGTTCGGCCGGGGTGACGAAGCCTTCACGGTGCACGACGACCTGCAGCTCACCGTGCAGCGCGGCGAGATCCTCTCGCTCGTTGGGGGCTCGGGCACCGGCAAGACGGTGTTGCTGCGCCACATCCTGGGGCTCACGCGGCCCACGCGCGGCAGTGTGGAGGTGCTGGGCCGCTCGGCGGCTGAGCTGGTCGGCGGCGAGCGCGCCAGCAGCCGCGTGGGCATGCTGTTCCAGCACGGGGCGCTGTTCTCGGCCTTCAACGTGCTGGACAACATTGCTTTCGCGCTGCGCGAGCTCGGCACGCTGCCGCCCGCGCTGGTCAACGACGCGGCCATGGTCAAGCTGCGCCTGGCGGGGCTCAAGCCCGAGCACGCCACGCGCATGCCGGCGGACCTCTCGGGCGGCATGATCAAGCGCGTGGCCCTGGCGCGCGCGCTCATCATGGACCCGCCGCTGCTGCTGCTGGACGAGCCCACGGCGGGGCTGGACCCGAGCAGTTCCGACGAGTTCTGCGCGCTGCTGCGCGAGCTGCATGCGGCGCTGGGCCTCACGGTGATCATGGTCACGCACGATCTGGATACCCTGTACGCCCTGTCCACGCGCGTGGCCGTGCTGGCCGACCGGCGCGTCATCGTCACCGGCACGCCGCAGGAGGTCGCGCGCTTCGACCATCCCTTCATTCACCACTTTTTTCTCGGAGAACGCGGCCGCCGTGCCATGGCCCAGCCGCCCGCCGCCTCTTCGTCCAAGGAAGCCTGATGGAAAACAAGTCCCATGCCCTGGCCGCAGGCATTTTCGTGATCGCCGTGGCGGCGCTGCTGGCCGGCCTCGGCATGTGGCTCACGCGCGACCAGACCGATTACCAGCTCTACGAGCTGTCCAGCAAGGACAGCGTGAGCGGCCTGCAGCCCCAGGCAGCCGTGCGCTACAAGGGCGTGGCCGTAGGCAAGGTCACGCACATCGGTTTTGACCCGCAGGTCTCGGGCAACGTGCTGATCCGTATCGCCGTGAATGCGGACGCGCCCATCAGCCCCACCACCTTCGCCACACTGGGCTACCAGGGCGTGACGGGCCTGGCCCATGTGCAGCTGGACGACGCGGAGGCGCCGCTGCCCGCGCCGCCGCCGGGCGCCAGCGGCCTGCCGCGCCTGCCGCTGCACAGCTCCTCGTTCAGCCAACTGGCCGAGCAGGGCCCGGCCATCCTGGGCCAGGTGCAGGAGGCCACGCAGCGCATCAACACCCTGCTGGGCGACGAGAACCAGCAGCGCTTTTCCACAGCACTGAAGCAGTTGGGCGACGCGGCGGGCAGCATCGACCAGCTCGCGCGCCGCCTGGACAACACCGTGACCACCCGGCTGGACCCTGCGCTGGCGGGCGTGCCGCCGCTGGTGCAGGACACGCAGCAGACCCTGCAGGCGCTGCGCCAGGCGGGCAGCAGCGCGGCCACGGCCGCCAACGACGTCAGCCAGGCCATCCGCACGCTGCAGGCCGAGGGCGGCGCGCTCGACGAGATCGCCGCGGGCGCCAAGTCGCTGGCCGGCGCGGCCGACCGCTTCGGCCGCGTCACGCTGCCGCGCATCAACCATGCGGCCGACGAGACCGCGCGCGCCGCGCGCCGCCTGGGCCGCACGGCCTCGGGTATCAACGACAACCCGCAGTCGCTCATCTATGGACCAGGCCGCTCGGCCGCGGGGCCCGGCGAGCCTGGTTTCACCGCTCCCGCAGCGCAGCCCTGACGCATTGCAAGGACCCTATGATGACTATTAAAAAGATAGCTGTTGGCGCTCGCCAGATAAGCGCTAAAGCCATTTTTGGCTTCACATTTATGGCGCTGATGGCGGGCTGCTCCATCCTCCCCGAGCCGCCGGTGCGCGCCGATGTGTACGACTTCGGCCCCGGCCCCTTGCAGGCGCCGGGCCCCGCGGCCAGCGCGCCGCTGCCCCCGATCGCGCTGGCCGAGGTGACCGCCACGGGCCTGCCCGAGGGCAGCACCGCGCTGCTGTACCGGCTGGCCTATACCAACGCCCAGCAACTGCGCCCCTACACCCAGGCGCGCTGGAGCCTGCCGCCCGCCGTGCTGCTGCACCAGGCGGTGCGCGAGCGCCTGGGCCAGCGCCGCGCGGTGCTCTCAGGCGACGACGGCATGGCCGTGTTGCTGGAGCGCGGCCGCATGCCCAGCGTGCTGCGCCTGGAGCTGGAGGAGTTCAGCCATGTGTTCGGCGCGGCCCAGGCGAGCGCCGGCCTGGTGCGTGTGCGCGCCGTGCTGGCCGACGCGAGCACTGCGGGTGAGACGCTGGTCGCGCAGCGGGTGTTCGTGGCGCGGCGCGATGCCGCCACGCCCGATGCCGCCGGCGGCGCCAAGGCCCTGGCCGATGCGGCGGCCCAGGTGGCCGAGGAGCTGGCCGCATGGGTGGAGCAGTCCGGCCGCTGAGCGCCTGCGCCCTTCCCACCCCCAGAGACATGCGGCGCATGTCTTTTTTTTTTGCCCACCGCGCACCGGCGACGGGGCGGAGGCCTACATGCCGCTGTCGCACTGGGCTGACGCGGCTTGCGTGCGCGCACCGACGCGCTGCCGCCGGGCACCTGCCTAGAGTCCATTCATCGCCTCGCAATGCCCGGCGCCGTACAGGGGCCAGGCAGGCGATCCCTCAACAACCGCTACAGGAGAGTGACGTATGAACGAAGACCGCATTGAAGGCAACTGGAAGCAGTTCAAGGGCAAAGTGAAGGAGCAATGGGGCAAGCTGACCGACGACGACCTGGACGTCATCGCCGGCAAGCGCGACCAGCTGCTGGGCAAGCTGCAGGAGCGCCACGGGCTGGCCCGGGACGCAGCCGAGGAACAGCTCAAGGGCTGGGAACAGCGCAACCCCGACTTCCGCTACGACTGACGCAACGCGCCGCAGGGGCACGACTCGCGCGCCCTGCGGGATCCAATTTCCATCACATTCATCTGGAGGACATTCCATGAAAAACGCACGCAATCTGCTGGCCCTGGCGGCCGCTGCCCTGATGGCCACTTCGGGCATGGCCATGACCAAGGAGGAATACAACGCCGGCAAGGACCGCATCGGCGCTGACTACAAGGCCGCCAAGGCGCAGTGCGACACCCTGCAGGGCAACGCCAAGGACGTCTGCATGAAGGAGGCCAAGGGCCGCGAGAAGGTGGCCAAGGCCGAGTTGGAAGCCCAGTACAAGCCCAGCGACAAGGCCACCTACAACGTGAACGAGGCCCGTGCCGACGCTGACTATGAAGTGGCCAAGGAAAAATGCGACGACCAGAAGGGCGACGCCAAGGACATTTGCGTGAAGGACGCCAAGGCCGCCCATGTGGCCGCCAAGGAAAATGCCAAGGTGCAGCGCGCGCAGGCCAAGCCCGCCGACTCCACCGCCGAGAAGCGCGCCGATGTCGCAGAGGCCAAGAAGGACGCCGCAGAGGCCCAGCGCGAAGCCAACTACAAGGCCGCCAAGGAGCGCTGCGACACCATGAGCGGTGACGCCAAGGACAAGTGCGTGGCCGATGCCAAGCGCACCCACGGCCAATAAACCGGCAAACATGTGCAGCCCCGCCTCTGGCGGGGTTTTTTTTGTCCCCCACCAGCGGCGCCGACATGACATGTGTCAATACCGCCGGTGGCGGTTTTTCTTAAGCTCGCGCCGCTTCATAACGCCGCACAGGAAGGAAAGACCGCCCATGGCCGCATTGCAATGGTCCGAGGAACTCGCACTGGATCTGCCGCAGATGGACCACACGCACCAGGAATTCGTGGCACTGCTGCAGGCCGTGGAGAGTGCCGATGACGTGGCGCTCATCGGTGCCTGGGAAGACCTGGTGGCGCACACCGACGCCCACTTCGCCCAGGAGGACCGCTGGATGCAGGCCACCCGCTTTGCCGCGGGCAACTGCCACAGCACGCAGCACCAGGTGGTGCTCAAGATCATGCGCGAGGGCACCGACCGCGCGCGCCAGGGCGAGCTGCATGTCCTGCGCGAGATGGCTGCAGAGCTGGCCGTATGGTTTCCCCAGCATACGGACGCCATGGACGCGTCCCTCGCCCAGCACCTGCGCCGCGTGGGCTTCGATCCCGCCACGGGCAGCGTGCAGACGCCGGGCGCGCTGCCCGACGATCTGATCCACGGCTGCGGTGGGGCCTGCTCTTCGGGTGATGACACATCCGCCCAGCCCGCCGCCGCGGCTTGAACGATCGGCCAGCTCAGCAGAACTGCAAAACTGGGGCGGTGCGGCGCCGCGCCGGGTGCGTGTGGCGCTTGGCGACAGGTTGTGCCGGAGTGGCGCGGCGTGGCGTCCCGCGCCCGCCACGGTTGCTGTCGCGTCGCCCTGCTAAGCTTGCTGCGTTTTCACGGCCAGCCGGAGCCCCCATGACGCCGCATGAACCACCCGAAAGCGCGCTCTATCGCACCCTGCTCGAATCCACGCGCGCCATTCCGTGGAAGATCGACTGGGCCACGGCGACCTTTGCCTACATCGGCCCGCAGATCGAGGACCTGCTGGGCTGGGAGCCCACCAGCTGGCGCACCGTGCAGGATTGGGCCGACCGCATGCACCCCGACGACCGGGACCGGGTGGTCAACTTCTGCATTTCGCAGTCCCAGTCGGGCGTGGACCACGAGGCGGACTACCGCGCGCTCACCACGGGTGGGGATTACGTGTGGATCCGCGACGTGGTGCATGTGGTGCGCGACTTGCAGGGCAATGTGGTGTCGCTCGTGGGCTTCATGTTCGACATCACCGAGCGCAAGCAGAACGAGCACCAGCTGCTGCAACTGCAGCAGGAGCTGCAGGAACTGTCATTCCGCGACGGGCTCACGGGCGTGAACAACCGCCGCAAGTTCGACGCGGTGTACGAGCGCGAATGGCAGGAGGCGCAGCGCACCGGCGAGCCGCTGTCGCTGCTGATGTTCGATGTGGATTTCTTCAAGAGCTACAACGACCAGTACGGCCACGTGGAGGGCGACGAGTGCCTGCGGCGCGTGGCCCGCGCGCTGCAGCAGGCCGCCCACCGCCCGCGCGACTGCCTGGCGCGCTACGGGGGCGAGGAGTTCGTGCTGCTACTGCCCGGGGCGGACGCACCATCCGCGCGCGCGGTGGCGCAGCGCTGCATGCAGGAGGTGGCCCACGCCGGCATCGTGCATGCGGCTTCGCCCCTGGGCCAGCAGCTCACGGTGAGCGTGGGCATGGGCACGGCCCTGCCCGGCACGCAGGATGACTCCAAGCGGTTCCTGGAAACGGTGGACCGCTGCCTTTACCGTGCCAAGCACGCGGGGCGCAACCGCATCGAGGCCACGGCCTGACCGCTATGAACGCGCGGCCAGCACCGGGAACAGCTTGCTCAGCCCGTCGGCCATCACCTCCACGGCCAGCGCCGCGAGGATCAGCCCCATGAGCCGCGTCATCACGTTGATGCCCGTCTTGCCGAGCACGCGCTCGATGGGCTCGGCCAGTGCAAAGCACAGCGCCGTGGCCGCGCCCACCACCACGCCGTAGCCCACCAGCGCCAGGTGCTGCCAGATGCTCTGCGCGCGGTCGGCGTAGATCACCACGGTGGACATGGCCGCCGGCCCCGTGAGCAGCGGGATGGTCAGCGGCACCACGGCGATGCTGCTGCCCGCGGCCGCCTTTTCGGCGCCCTGCTCCAGCTCGTGGGTGTGCGGCTTGGCCTCGGCCGGCTGCGCATTGAGCATGTTCATGGCGCTGATCAACAGCAGCATGCCCCCGCCCACCTGGAAGCTCTGCAGCGAGATGTTGAAGAAGTCCAGGATCTGCAGGCCGACGAGCGCGCAGGCCGCGATCACGCAAAACGCGCTAAACGCCGCCACCTGGACGGTGCGCCGGCGCTGCGCGGCGTTGAAACCGCTGGTGTAGTGGATGAAGAACGGCACGATGGCCAATGGATTCACGATGGCCAGCAGCGTGATGAGCGGCTTCAAGTCCATCAGCGGCCCCCGGCAATGTCCATGAGCGTGGCCGAGGTGTAGCTGGCCGCGTCCGACATCAGCCACACGATGGCTTCGGCCACTTCCTCGGGCGTGCCGCCGCGCCCCATGGGCACCTGGCCTGCCAGGTCGCGCACGCGGTGGGGCAGGCCACCGCTGGCGTGGATATCGGTGTCGATCAGGCCGGGGCGCACGGCATTCACGCGGATGCCCTCGCCGCCCACCTCGTGCGCCAGGCCTATGGTGAGCGTGTCCAGCGCGCCCTTGGACGCCGCATAGTCCACGTACTGATGGGGTGCACCCAGCCGGGCCGCGATGCTGGACACGTTGACGATGCTGCCGCCGGCGCCGCCATGGCGCGTGCTCATGCGCAGCACCGCCTCGCGCACGCAGTAGAAGGCGCCCAGCACGTTGATGCTGAACATGCGCCGCAGGCGCTCGCCGTGCATTTCGTCCACGCGGGCAGGGCGGTCCACCACGCCCGCGTTGTTCACCAGTGCCGTGAGGCGCCCCAGGCGGTGGTCCACGGTTTGGAACAGAGTCACTACGTCGGCCTCCACCGCCACATCGGCCTGCACCGCGATGGCGCGCCCGCCCGCGGCCTCGATCTGGCGCACCACGCCTTTCGCGGCTTCGGCGTGGCGCAGGTAGTTGATGGCCACGGCCCAGCCGCGCTGCGCGGCCAGTACGGCGGCGGCAGCGCCGATGCCCCGGCTGCCGCCGGTGATCAGAACAATCTTGTCCATGTACGGGTGACTCCTGCAAGAATGGCGCATTGGAACAGGTTTGCGGCGCTGACGCGTATCGTCCACGCGCCTGCATTCCCTTCGCTCAACGCCTCAGGAGACACGACATGGGACAGTGGGTGGACCTTACCGCCAGCGACGGATTCACGGCCCCCGCCTGGGTGGCGCGCACCGACGGCGCGCCGCGCGGCGCGGTGGTGGTGCTGCAGGAGATCTTCGGCGTCAACGCCCACATCCGCGCCGTGACCGACCGGCTGGCCATGCGCGGCTACCTGGCGGTGGCGCCGTCCACCTTCGCGCGGGTGCAAAAGGGCGTGGACCTGGGCTACAGCGATGCCGACATGAAGGCCGGCCGGGCACTCAAGGCCGCCGTGGAGGGGTTGCCCGCGCCGGGCGTGATGCCCGACATCCAGGCCGCCATCGACTATGCCGCGCGGCACAGCGACTGCAAGGTCGGCGTGGTGGGCTTTTGCTGGGGCGGGCTGCTCACCTGGCGCGCGGCCTGCATGCTGCAGGGGCTGTCCGCGGCCGTGCCCTACTACGGCGGCGGCATGACCACGCCCGCCGAGGTGGCGCGCCAGCCGCGCGTGCCGGTGCTGGCGCACTTTGGCGAGCGCGACCAGTGGATCCCGCTGGACAGCGTGCAGGCCTTTGCCCGCGCGCACCCCGAGGCGCAGGTGCACGTGTACGCGGCGGACCACGGCTTCAACTGTGACCAGCGCGCCAGCTACGACGAGGCCGCCGCCATGACCGCGCGCGACCGCACGCTCGCCTTCCTGGCACGGCACGTCGGCTGAAATTAATAGAGAAAATCACCGCTAGCGCACACCTGGTAAGCGCTAGCAGCTAGATTATTGATAGCGTTTTCGCACCGACATCGCCGCTCAATGCGCACCGGCCGCGGCGTCGGCGCTGCCGCTGGCAGCGCGCGTGGGGTGGGCCAGCCACACCAGCGGGATCAGCAGCAGGAACAGCAGGGCCGAGGCATAGAAGATGTCGTTGGCCGCGAGCATGAAGGCCTGCTGGTTCACCAGCCGCTCCACCTGGGCCAGTGCCTGCTCGGGCGTGAGACCCCCGGCCTGCAGGCCCTGCAGCGCCTGCGTGAAGGGCAGGTGGCCCTGGTGCAGGCCTTCGGTCAGCTGGGCATGGTGCAGGCTGGCGCGCCGCTCCCACAGCGTGGTGGTGACGGACGTACCCACCGCGCCGGCCGTGATGCGCATGAAATTCGACAGCCCCGAGGCCGCCGGGATGCGGTCGGGCGCAATGCCCGACAGCGTGATCGTGACCAGCGGGATGAAGAAGAACGCCATCGCCACGCCCTGGATGATGGTGGGCACCATGATGGTGGCGAGGTCTGCCTGGGTGTTGAAATTGGACCGCATCCACAGCACCAGCGCAAACACCAGGAAGGCCAGCGTGGCAAAGCGGCGCGGGTCCACCTTGGCGATGTTCTTGCCCACCAGGGGCGACAGCACCATGGCCAGCAGCCCCACGGGCGCCATCACCTCGCCGGCCTGCGTGGCGGTGTAGCCCATGTACTGCTGCAGCCACAGCGGCAGCAGCACCACGTTGCCGAAGAACAGGCCGTAGCCCACGGAGGTGGCCAGCGCACCGGCCCAGAAATTGCGGATGCGAAACAGCGCCAGGTCCACCACGGGGTGGTCCTCGCCACGCTCCCAGACCACGAACGCCACCAGGCCCACGAGCGCGACCAGGCCGCAGGCCACCACCCAGGGCGACTCGAACCAGTCGTGCTCCTTGCCGATGTCCAGCATGACCTGCATGGCACCCACCCAGATCACGAGCAGCGCGAGGCCGATGGAGTCGATGGGCAGCGCGCGCCGCTCTGTCTCGCGCTGGTGGAAGATGCCCCAGGTGACCACCACGGCGGCAATGCCCACGGGCACGTTGATGTAGAAGATCCACGGCCAGGTCATGTTGTCGGTGATCCACCCGCCCAGCAGCGGCCCCATGACCGGCGCGATCAGCGTGGTCATGGACCACATGGCCATGGCCAGCCCCGCCAGCGCGCGCGGGTAGCTGGACAGCAGCAGCGACTGCGACAACGGGATCATCGGCCCGGCCACGAAGCCCTGCAGCGCGCGCGCGGCGATCAGCAGCGTCATGTTCGGCGCCAGGCCGCACAGCAGCGACGCGATCACGAACAGCGCCACGCTCGCCACGAACAGGCGCACCTGCCCGAAGCGCTGCGACAGCCAGCCCGTGAGCGGCACCGCGATGGCGTTGGCCACGGCAAAGCTGGTGATCACCCAGGTGCCCTGGGTGGGGCTCACGCCCAGGTCGCCCGCGATGGCGGGCAGGGACACGTTAGCGATCGACGTGTCCAGCACGTTCATGAAGGTGGCCGCCGACAGGGCCAGCGTGCCCCACAGCCGGGCGCTGCCCGTGAGGGGTGGCGGCGGCAGCGGCGGTGTGTGTGCGGGAGCGGTCATGCGCGTCGGCTCAGAGCGTGCCCAGGTTGGCGCGGATGATGCGCGCCACGTCGGCATCGGCGCCCTTGTCCAGCGCGTCGTACACGGCCGTGCTGGCCACCGCTTCCTTGCGCGGCGCATCGGCCAGCGCCGGGCCGCTGCGGTCCTGCGTGTCCACGCTCACGTTCATCGACAGGCCCACGCGCAGCGGGTGCTCGGCCAGCTGCCCGGCATCCAGCGCGATGCGCACGGGCACCCGCTGCACCACCTTGATCCAGTTGCCGGTGGCGTTCTGCGCCGGCAGCAGCGCGAAGGCAGCGCCCGTGCCCACGCCCAGCCCGGCCACGGTGCCGGTGTATTCCACTTTCTTGCCGTACAGGTCGGCGACGAGCGTGGCGCGCTGGCCCAGGCGCAGGTTGCGCAGCTGGTTCTCCTTGAAATTGGCGTCCACCCAGACCTCGCGCAGCGGCACGATGGTCATCAGCGGCGTGCCCGCGGCCACGCGCTGGCCCAGCTGTACCGTGCGCCGCGCAACGTAGCCGTCCACGGGTGCGGGCAGGGCGGTGCGGCGATCGGCCAGGTAGGCCTCGCGCACCTTGGCGGCTGCGGCCTGCACGCTGGGGTGCTGCGCCACGGCCACGCCCTGGGTGAGCGACTGATTGCTGGCGAGCTGCTCGCGCGCGGCGGCCACGCCCGCCTGCGCAGCGGCCAACTGCGTGCGCGCGGTCTGCAGCTGGCTCTGCGCGTGGCGCAGTTCCTCCTGCGAGACGGCGCCCTCGCCGGTCAGGGCCTGGCGGCGGCGCAGGTCGTCCTCGGCGCGCGCGATCTCGGCCTGGGCGCGTGCGGCCTCGGCCTCGCGCAGGCGCACCTGCGCGGCCAGGGCGCTGTTGTTGGCGTACAGCGTGCGTGTCTGCCGCACGGCCTGCGCCAGGTTGGCCTCGGCCTGCTGCAGCGCCACGCGCGCGTCGGCCGGGTCCAACTGCACCAGCGCGGCGCCGGCCCGCACGAAGTCGGTGTCGTCGGCCAGGATGGACATCACCGTGCCGCCGGTCTGCGGCGTGATCTGGATGACGTTGCCCTGCACGTAGGCGTTGTCGGTGTGCTCATAGTGGCTGGCGACCAGCCAGTCGTACAGGCCCCAGGCGCAGCCGGCGAGCACGACGACGCCAGCCAGGGTGAACAGCGCCTTGCGGCGGGAAGCCTTCGACGCGGTGGAAGGGGTGGAGGGAGTTGCGGTCATGGTGGACAAGGGCAAAAAAGGGGGAATGGGGGCGAATTCAGCGGGCGGCCGCCACCGTGGGGGCCGCTTGCGGGGCTTGCGCTGTGGGCGGCGGCGTGGCCGCATAGCCGCCGCCCAGGGCGCGCATCACGCCCACCTGGTTGTCCAGCCGCCGCGCGGCCAGGTCCACGGCCAGGCGGCGCTGGGCCAGCACCTGGCTTTCGGCCGACAGCACTTGCAGGTAGGTGCCCAGGCCTGCCTCATAGCGGCGCCGCGCAATGCCATAGGCGGCCTGTGCGGATTCGCCGGCCTGGCGCTGCTCCGCGATCTGCCGTGCGATCGAGCTGCTGCTGGCCAGCTGGTCGGCCGCGTCGCGCACCGCTTCCAGCAGGGCGGCGTTGTAGCTTTCGACGGCGGCGTCCCGGTCGGCCGCCTTGCCGCGCAGGTTGGCGCGCAGGCGGCCGGCATCGAAGATCGGCAGTCGCAGCGCCGGGCCCACGCCCCATTCACGGCTGCCGGCCTCGATGAAACGGTCCAGCCCCACGCTGGCCAGGCCCACGAAGGCGGTCAGGCTCACGTTGGGATAGAACTGCGCCCGCGCCACGCCCATGTCCTGGGTGGCGGCTTCCACGCGCCAGCGCGCGGCCGCCACGTCGGGGCGGCGGCCCAGCAGGTCGGCGGGCACGGCGGCAGGGGTTTCTGAAAAATGGATAGCTGCCAGCGCTTGTGGGGTCAGCGTCTGGGCCGCCTGGGGGGCGGCAATCAGCGCGCCCAGCGCATTGCGTGCCAGGGCTTCCTGCTCGCGCAGCGCCTCGATCTGCTGGCGCGCTTCGGGCAGGGCGCCTTCGCTTTGGCGCAGCTCCAGCTGGGTGTCCAGCCCGGCCTGCACGCGCCGCTGCACCAGTTGCAGCATTTCGGTGCGCTGTTGCAGCGTGCGCTCGGCCACGGCGCGCTGGGCCTGCAAGCGTGCCAGCTGGAAGTAGCCCTGCGCCACGCGGCTCGCGAGCAGCAGGCGCGCGGCCTCGGCGTCGGCGCGCGCGGCCTGGGCCTCGCCCAGTGCGGCGGCGAGGGCGGCACGGTGTTTGCCGAAGAAGTCCAGCTCCCAGCTGCCCGACAGGCGGGCGGTATCCACGCTACGAATGGCGCCGGCCTGGCCGGGGGGGTAGGGTCCGTTGGCGCTGTAGCGCTGGCGCGTGGCGTCCAGGCTGCCGTTGACCTGCGGGCTTTGGGCCGCGCGGGCGGTGTCGGCAAAGGCCTCGGCGCGCGCGATGCGGGCGGCGGCCTGCTGCAGCCCGGGGTTGCCTTGCAAGGCCTGGGTGATGAGCGCATCCAGCTGCGCATCGCCAAAGCTGCGCCACCAGTCGGCGGAGACCGCAGTCTGCGGCTGCACAGCAGCATCTGCGCCGGATGAGGGCGCAGTGGCCAGGCCCAGGGAGGCAGGGTCGCGCATCCGGGCGTGGGAGTCGATACCCGCCATGTCGGCGCAGCCCGACAGCAGAGGCAGGGCCAGCAGCGCGACGGCCAGGGTGGCGCCATACAGCAGCGCACTGCCGCGGGGCGCGGTTGGAGGAGTGAGCGCCGGGGCGCTGGAGGGTGAGAGGTGGTTTTTCATGTTGTGGTCTCTCGGCAAAGGGCAAACGGGGCGGGCTGCAAGGCCCAGGCGCTGGCGCCTATGGCCCGCCTTCTGGAGGGCGTACGTTGGCGTAGATGCGTTTCAGGAAGTCGCGCAACTGCGCCTCTTCCTCGGCGGAGAAGCCCTGCAGCAGCTGGTCCTGCACCTCGCCCAGGAGGGCAGGCAGCTGGGCGGCGACGGCCTGGCCCTCCGGCGTGAGCGCGACATGCACCACGCGGCGGTCTTCCTGCGATCGCTCGCGCTGGCACAGGCCCTTGACCTCCAGCCGGTCCAGCAGGCGCGTGAGGCCGCCCGCGTCCAGGTGGCACATGCGCGCCAGGGCCGCGGCGGTGCCGGGCGGGTCCAGCAGCAGGCGCAGCAGGGGTTTCCACTGCGCGTCGGTCAGGCCCAGGGGCTCCATGCGGCGCTCCACCTCATACCCCAGCAGGGTGGTGATGCGCCGCATCTGAAAGCCGATGCTGCGCTCGATCTCGAACGGCACCGGCAGCTCCGGGTCGGACAGCGGGCAGGCGGCATCCGCCGACAGGGGGGGCGGAATGGAAGGTGAATTCATGTCGTGACAATAGTTGACTGATCAATTATTGTCAAAGCAGTAAAACAAAACCCTGCTGGAAGCCGGGGCGGCGTGGCCGTGCAGCCGCGCGTGCGAGGAAGGGGTCAGCCCTGGCCGGTGCGCGCCAGGTAGCGCTTGCGCCAGAAGAACAGCGTGAGGCCGACGGCCGTGGCGGTCATGCTGCCCATGGCCCACCAGAAGCCGTCTTGCTTGTGCACCAAGGGGATGAACTCGAAGTTCATGCCGAAGATGCCGGCGATCAGGTTCAGCGGCAGGAACACGGCGGTGAGCGCCGTGAGCGTGCGCATGATGTCGTTGGTGCGGTTGCTCTGCGCCGAGAAGTGCATCTGCACCGTGGCCTCGGTGCTTTGCTCCAGCCGGCGCACGTGGTGCACCACGCGCTCGATGTGCTCCAGCACGTCGCGGCTGCGCACCTTGAGCAGGTCCAGCTCGCGCAGGGCCGCCGGCGTGTCCGACGAGGGGGCCCAGGTCTCCAGCACCGCGCACCAGGCCTGCACGGCGGCGCGCTGGTCTTCGCAGATCTCGTCGAGCTGGTGCAGGGTCAGGCGCGCGTCCATCAGGGCGCGCCAGTTGTTAAAGCGCGTGCGCGGCTGCAGCAGCTCGGCCTGCCAGTGGTCAAGCTGGCGCGACAGCTCGCGGCGCAGGTCCAGGTAGTTGTCCACGATCTGGTTGACCATGCGCAGCATCAGGTCGGCCGGGCTGGCGGGCAGGCGCGTGCCGGCCACAGGGCCGGTGCGCAGTTCGCGCACCACGGCTTCGGCGGGCGTGGTGGGCGGCGCGTTGCCGTTGGGCGCCTCGGGCGGGGGCGTCGTCGTCGGAGCCGGCGGGGTGATCAGGCGCGCCGCGTAGGCATCGCGCACGGAGCAGTCGGCCGGGTGCACCGACAGCAGCACCTGGTCGAACACCGCGAAGCCCACGGGGCTGGTGTCGATGCGCCGCAGTACGGGCGGGCCGCCGCGCGCCGCCGCCGGCATGAGCGGGGCGGCCGCGGGGGCGAGCGATGCGCTCAGGCGGCGCACCACCAGCATGTCGTACTGCGAGGTGTAGTCGTAATGCGAGGGCAGCTGGGCGTTGAGCAGGTCGGACACGTGCAGGTCCACCAGCTGCTGGCCCGTGAGCGCCTGCAGCACACCCTGCAGGCGCGGCAGTTCGGTGCTGAACGCCGCACGTGTGCAGGCGATCCAGTAAAAGCCCCGCGCGGGCGGCTGGGTGGGCAGCTCGGGCAGTTCCCGCGCTTGGGCGCCGGGCTGCAGGTGGAAGATGCGGATCGCCTGCGGGGTTAGGGTCAAATCGGCCTCCAACGCTTATGGGGCAAGCGCAAGCAGCTATTATTTTGCGAGCAAACGCGCGGCGTCCAGCGCGAAGTAGGTCAGCACGCCGTCGGCACCCGCGCGCTTGAAGGCCAGCAGCGACTCCATCATCACCTTGTCGTGGTCCAGCCAGCCGTTGGCGGCGGCGGCCTTGAGCATGGCGTACTCGCCGCTGACCTGGTAGGCGAAGGTGGGCACCTTGAATTCGTCCTTCACGCGGCGCACCACGTCCAGGTAGGGCATGCCGGGCTTGACCATGACCATGTCGGCGCCCTCGGCCAGGTCCAGCGCCACCTCGCGCAGGGCCTCGTCGGTGTTGGCCGGGTCCATCTGGTAGACGTTCTTGTTGCTGCGCCCCAGGTTGGCGGCCGAGCCCACCGCGTCGCGGAACGGGCCGTAGAAGGCGCTGGCGTACTTGGCGCTGTAGGCCATGATGCGGGTGTAGATCTGGCCGTGGGCCTCCAGCGCCTCGCGGATGGCGCCGATGCGCCCGTCCATCATGTCGCTGGGCGCGACCATGTCCACGCCGGCCTGGGCATGGGTCAGGGCCTGGCCTACCAGCAGTTCCACGGTCTCGTCGTTCAGGATGTAGCCGGTGTCGTCCAGCAGGCCGTCCTGGCCGTGGCTGGTGTAGGGGTCCAGCGCCACGTCGGTCATCACGCCGAGGTCGGGGAATTCGGCCTTGAGCCTGCGCACCACGCGCGGGATCAGCCCGTCGGGGTTGAGCGCCTCCTTGCCATCGGGCGTCTTGAGCGCCGCATCGATCGACGGAAACAGCGCGAGCACCGGGATGCCAAGCTTCACGCACTCTTCAGCCACGGGCAGCAGCAGGTCCAGGCTCAGGCGCTCCACGCCGGGCATGGACGCCACGGGTACGCGCAGGTTGGAGCCTTCGTGCACGAACACCGGGTAGATGAAGTCGTGCGGCGTGAGCACGGTCTCACGCACCAGGTTGCGGGTGAATGCATCGCGGCGCAGGCGGCGCGGGCGATTGGCGGGAAAGGGGGTGGGGCTGGACAGATGCATGGCGTCGATTGTCCTTCACTCCCATGCCGGGCTCCACCCCTGCGCTCATCCTTGCCCGGGCCTGCCCGTGGCCGCTGGTGGTAGCCTGTGCCACTTGCCATCTCGCCAGGAGTGCGCCATCACCACCGCAGCACAGGAGCACCGCTGGAACCAGCGGTACATGCAAACCGCAGTGACGCGGCCCTATTGGCGCGTGTGGACCTACGAAACGCCCGCCGTGGTGCTGGGCTGCTCGCAGCGCGCCTATCTGGACGGGGCCCGCGCGCGCCTGGCGCCCGGCATGGAGTTGTTGCAGCGCCCCTCGGGCGGTGGTGCGGTGCTGTGCGGCCCGTGGATGGTGAGTTGTTCGGTGGTGCTGCCGCCATCGCACCCCTGGGTGCAGGGCCGCCTGCCCGACAGCTACCAGGGGCTGGGCCAATTGCATGCGCAGGCACTGGCTCCGTGGGGTGTGGCGGCGCGGGCGCTGCCGCCCGATCAGGTTGCCGCTGCCAACGCCCGCGGCGGGCCGGTGGTGCCCTGGGCCTGCTATGGCAGCCTTGCACCGTGGGAAGTGGTGGATGTGGCCGGCCGCAAGCTGGTCGGCCTGGCCCAGCGGCGCCAGCGCGCCGGCGTGCTGCTGGTGGCGGGCACCCTGGTCACGCCCCCGGACTGGGCGCTGCTGTGCCAGGCGCTGGACCAGCAGGGCGACGAAGCTGCACTGCGCGCACGCACCGTTTCGTGCGCCGAACTCAGTGCCCGTGCGCCGGATGCGCAGCAGATGGCCAGCGCCTTGCGCGTGGCGCTGACACAGACGCTGGGTGAAGAAGCGGGCGACGGCGCGGGCGAGGCGGCGGACGACTCCGCGCGCTAGGCAACGGCGCCGAACCGTCCCTAGCGGACGCTCCATCTTGCGTACCCTGGCGGTGGGTGCTAGATTGGCCCTGGGCGGCCCCTCCGCCCCCCGCTTCACCTCCCTGAGCGGGCCCCGCTGCCTGCGACGCGGCGGGGTTTTCCGCCCGGATTTCCGGGCATTTTTTTGCCTCATGGCGGTTCCGTGTCCCGACCGGGTAATGCAGCACCGGCACCGCCACGTACACTGCGCCGATGCTCTGGGTCAAAGCCTTTCACATCGTTTTCGTCGCCAGCTGGTTTGCTGGCCTGTTTTACCTGCCGCGCATCTTCGTCAACCTGGCCATGGTGGCGCCCGGGTCGGTGGCCGAGCGGGAGCGCCTGCTGCTCATGGCGCGCAAGCTGCTGCGCTTCACCACGCTGCTGTCGGTCCCCGCCATCGCGCTGGGCCTGTGGCTGTGGCTGGGCTACGGCATCGGCAAGGGGCCGGGCAACGGCTGGCTGCACGCCAAACTGGCCGTGGTGCTGCTGGTGGTGGGCTACCACCACGCCTGCGCCGTACTGCTGCGCAGGCTGGCTTCCAACGCGGACCAGCACAGCCACCGCTGGTTCCGCTGGTTCAACGAGGTGCCGGTGCTGCTGCTGCTGGTCGCCGTGGTGTTGGTGGTCGTCAAGCCGTTCTGAGATGCAGCGGCTGCAGCGTTGCCCGGCTTCGTTTCCTCGCAATGGGGGCGGCGCGCGGCGGGCGGCAGCGGCCACGGCACGAGGTGATTGAGAGGGCATGCACAAGACGTCCGCCTGGCCTCTGGCGCTCATCTACGCGGCGCTGATCGTCTTCGCCAGCCTGTTCCCGTTCGACGGGTGGCGCGAGCAGGGAATCTCGCCCTGGGTGTTCTTCTCGGCGCGCATCCCGCCGCCGTACTGGACCTGGTTCGACGTCAACATGAACATCGCGGGCTATGCCCCGCTGGGGTTCCTGCTGGCCTTGGCGGGCCTGCGTTCTGGCTGGCCGCGCGCGGCCGTGCCGTTGGCGGCACTGGCGGGTGCGCTGCTGTCGCTGGGCATGGAATACCTGCAGATCTTCCTGCCGCGGCGGGTGCCGTCCAACATGGACTTCGCGCTCAACGCGACCGGTGCGCTGCTGGGAGCGTTGGCGGCCGCGCTGCTGGAGCGCTTCGGGGCCATTGCGCGTTGGAGCCGCTTTCGCGAGCGCTGGTTCGTTCCGCATGCGCGCGGCGCGCTGGTGTTGCTGGCGCTGTGGCCCTGGGCCCTGCTGTTCCCGGCGGCGCTGCCCTTTGGCCTGGGGCAGATGTGGGAGCGGCTGGAGGCCGCGCTCATTGAGGCGCTGCAGGACACGCCGTTTCTGCAGTGGCTGCCCGTGCGCGAGGCGCCGCTGGAGCCCCTGTCGCCGGGCGCCGAGCTCATGGCCGTCGCGCTGGGGCTGCTGATCCCCTGCCTGCTGGGCTACTGCGTCATGCGCCATGCGGGGCGCCGCATGGCCTTCGCACTGGCGACGGCCGCCGTGGGCGTGGGCGTGACGGCGCTGTCGTCGCTGCTGAGCTATGGGCCCACGCACGCTTGGGAGTGGCTCACGCTGCCGGCCCGCATGGGCGTGCTTGTTGCCCTGGGGGCGGCCCTGGCGATGGCGGCCGTGCCGCGGCGCGGCTGCGCGGCGTTGCTGCTGCTGGCGCTGATGCTGCACCTGAACCTGCTCAACCAGGCGCCCACCAGCGCCTACTTCGCACAGACGCTGCAGGCCTGGGAGCAGGGGCGCTTCATCCGCTTCTACGGCCTGGGGCAGTGGCTGGGCTGGCTCTGGCCCTATGGGGCACTCGCCTATGTGGTATTGCGGGTGTCGCGCCGCGATGGCGACTCCTAGAATCGTGCCATGAGCGACACCACCCCCCAGTACTACCAGCGCCACATCTTCTTTTGCCTGAACGAGCGCACGAACGGCGAGAACTGCTGCGCCCACCATGGCGCCCAGCAGGCGTTTGACCGCTGCAAGATGCTGGTCAAGCAGCAAGGCCTGATGGGCCCCGGCAAGGTGCGTGTGAACAAGGCGGGCTGCCTGGACCGCTGCGCCGGCGGCCCCATCGCCGTGGTCTATCCCGAAGGGACTTGGTACACCTACGTGGATGAGAGCGACATCGACGAGATCGTGGAGTCGCACCTCAAGAACGGCGTGGTGGTCGAGCGCTTGCTCACGCCGCCGGAACTTGGCCGCTGATTTGCGCTCACTATCCTCTTTGTAGTGTTTTGGGCTCCAGCGCTTTCCCATCCAGCGCGGGCAGCTCTTGATTGGATAGCAACGTGAATGCCCAGACCGAACGCCTGACCCTCACGGGCGCCGCGGGTGCCATCGAGGCTGCGCGCGATGCCGCGGCCGACGGCGTACCGCCGCGCGGCGTGGCGGTGATCGCCCATCCCCACCCGCTCTTCGGCGGCACCATGGACAACAAGGTGGTGCAGACCCTGGCGCGCGCCTTTGTGGCCTGCGGCTGGACGGCCGTGCGTTTCAACTTCCGGGGCGTCGGCGGTACCGCTGGCGTGCATGACGAAGGGCGCGGTGAGCTGGAGGATCTGCTGGCCGTCGTCCGCCAGGTGACGCCCGAGGGGCCTGGCGCCGTGCCGATTGCCCTCGCGGGTTTCTCCTTCGGCGCCTTCGTCACCAGCCACGCGCTGGCGCGGCTGTGGCCCGAGCGCCCAGTGGAGCGCGCCGTGCTCGTGGGCGCGGCGGCCAGCCGTTTCAAGGTGGCCGACGTACCCGCCGAGGCCCATCTGCGCACCCTGGTCGTGCACGGCGAAGCCGATGACACCGTGCCCTTGTCCGCTGTGATGGATTGGGCGCGACCGCAGACACTGCCGGTTACGGTTGTGCCTGGGGGCGGTCATTTCTTTCACGGACAATTGCCGCTGCTCAAGGGCCTGGTCATGCGCCACCTGCAATCCGCGCCCTGACGGCGCGGCACCGTTTCTCTTGTGCCGACCATGCGGTCGGCCCGTTTCTTCTCCCGTTTCCCGAGTGCCTGTTCCCATCATGAAGTCTCTGTTGTCCTCCCTGCGAACCCTTGCCTGCGCCGCCCTGATGGCCCCCGCCATCCTCTGGGCGCAGGTGCCCCAACCGCCGGAGATCGCCGCCCGCAATTACATGCTGGTGGACGTGACGGCCGGCCAGGTGCTGGCGACCAAGGACATCGACGCGCCGGTGGAGCAGGCTTCGCTGACCAAGCTCATGACGGGCTATCTGGTCTTTGACGCACTGCGCGCCAAGAAGATCACGCTGGAGCAGCGCCTGCCGGTGAGCGAGCGCGCCTGGAAGATGCCGGGTTCGCGCATGTTCATCGATCCCAAGATGCAGGTTCCGGTGGACGACCTGCTCAAGGGCATGATCGTGCAGTCGGGTAACGACGCCACCGTGGCCCTGGCCGAAGGTGTGGGCGGTACGGTGGAAAACTTCGTGCGCCTGATGAACGAGCAGGCCAAGGCGCTGGGCATGACGAACACCGCCTACAAGAACCCCGAGGGGTTGACCGAGCCCGGCCACACCACCACCGCGCGCGACCTGGCCACGCTGGCCACCCGGCTGATGCAGGACTTCCCCGAGTACATGCACTACTACTCGACCAAGCAGTACCGCTACGAGGGCACGCCCGCCTCCAACAGCAACAACCGCAACATGCTGCTGTTCCGCGATCCATCGGTGGACGGCCTGAAGACCGGCCATACCGCCGCCGCGGGCTATTGCCTGGTCGCCACGTCCAAGCGCGAGTTTCCCAATGTGGGGCAGCGCCGCCTGCTGTCCATCGTGCTGGGGGCCGCGAGTGAAAACGCCCGCGCCAACGAGAGCCAGAAGCTGCTGAACTGGGGCTACACGGCGTTTGATTCGGTGAAGCTGTTCGACGCTGGCCAGGCTGCCGCCACGCCCGCCGTGTGGAAGGGCACGCAGAGCACCCTCAAGATCGGCCGCCCTGAAGCCATCGTGATCACCGTGCCTTCGGGCAGCGCGGGCAAGGTCACGACCGAGATCGTACGCAAGGACCCGCTGGTCGCGCCCTTCACCAAGGGACAGGCCATCGGCACGCTGAAGGTGAAGTTGGGTGAGCAGCAGGTGGCCGAGGTGCCCCTGGTGGCGCTGGAGGATGTGGCACAGGCCGGCATCTTCGGCCGTGCCTGGGACGCCATTCGCCTCTGGATCAAGTAATCGCCACGCTTTGGAGGCGGCTCAGCCGGGGGTTCATCGTCCCCGGATTGCCTGTCCGCTTCCAAACTGGTACATTAGAAGGCTTTTCGGAATTTCCGAAGGGTTTCACGTTTTCGCTTTTTATAGCAATTCACGTTTAGGGACGTATTAATGCCAACCATTAACCAACTCGTGCGTCAGGGCCGCACGGTCGAAGTTGTCAAATCCAAAAGCCCTGCTATGGAAAACTGCCCCCAGCGCCGTGGCGTGTGCACCCGTGTGTACACCACGACGCCGAAGAAGCCTAACTCCGCTCTGCGTAAGGTCGCCAAGGTGCGCCTGACCAACGGTTTCGAGGTGATCTCCTACATCGGCGGTGAAGGCCACAACCTGCAAGAGCACAGCGTGGTGCTGGTGCGCGGCGGTCGTGTGAAGGACTTGCCCGGTGTGCGTTACCACATCGTGCGCGGTTCGCTTGACCTGCAAGGCGTCAAGGATCGCAAGCAGGCCCGCTCCAAGTACGGCGCGAAGAAGCCCAAGGCCAAGTAAGCCCTGGACCTTTCGGTCTGAGATTTTTCGGTGCTGTTCCCGCGTGGCGCGGTGACACAGCGTAGTGACCCTAAACGCAGGTGTTCTGCGCGGGTCGAGTAAGTGGGAGTCCTGAATGGCTCTCGCGGTGCCGGGAACGGTGCCAACTGAAGCAAAGATAGAGGTAAAAAATGCCACGTCGTCGCGAAGTCCCCAAACGTGAAATCCTGCCGGATCCCAAGTTCGGCAATGTCGAGCTGTCCAAATTCATGAACGTGATCATGGAAGGCGGCAAGAAAGCAGTTGCAGAGCGCATCATTTATGGCGCCCTGGATCTGATCTCCCAGAAGCAGCCTGAAAAGGATGCTCTGGAAGTGTTCGTCACGGCCATCAACAACGTGAAGCCGATGGTCGAAGTGAAGTCCCGCCGTGTGGGCGGTGCGAACTACCAGGTGCCCGTGGAAGTGCGTCCCGTGCGCCGTCTGGCCCTGTCGATGCGCTGGATCAAGGAAGCCGCCCGCAAGCGTGGCGAGAAGTCCATGGCCCAACGCCTGGCCAACGAGCTGATGGAAGCCACCGAAGGCCGTGGTGGCGCCATGAAGCGTCGTGACGAAGTGCACCGCATGGCCGAAGCCAACAAGGCCTTCAGCCACTTCCGCTTCTAAACCAGACGGAAGTCATCAAGGGTTCATCTCTGATCACGATAAAGGCCGCAGGCGTGCACAAGCGCGCTGCGGCCTTGTGTTGATGGAGGCCCTTAAGACAATAGTCGCGCGCAGCGTGCGGCTCCGAAACCCAAGCGATCAACCAAGGATTCATCATGGCTCGCAAAACACCCCTTGAGCGCTACCGCAATATCGGTATCTCCGCACACATCGACGCTGGCAAAACCACGACGTCCGAGCGTATCCTGTTCTACACGGGCGTGACCCACAAGCTGGGCGAAGTGCACGACGGCGCAGCCACCACCGACTGGATGGAGCAAGAGCAAGAGCGCGGCATCACGATCACCTCGTCCGCCGTGACCTGCTTCTGGAAGGGCATGGACCTGTCCCGCCCCGAGCACCGCATCAACATCATCGACACCCCCGGCCACGTGGACTTCACCATCGAGGTGGAGCGTTCCATGCGCGTGCTGGACGGCGCCGTTATGGTGTATTGCGCCGTGGGTGGCGTGCAGCCCCAGTCCGAGACTGTGTGGCGCCAAGCCAATAAGCACAAGGTGCCCCGCCTGGCCTTCGTGAACAAGATGGACCGTACCGGCGCCAACTTCTTCAAGGTCTATGACCAGATGAAGCTGCGCCTGAAGGCCAACCCTGTGCCCATCGTGGTGCCGATCGGTGCGGAAGACAACTTCCAGGGCGTGGTCGACCTGCTGAAGATGAAGGCCATCATCTGGGACGAGGCCTCGCAAGGCATGAAGTTCGAATACGGCGAGATCCCCGCCGAGCTCGTCGACACCTGCAAGAAGTGGCGCGAGAACATGGTGGAAGCCGCCGCCGAAGCCAGCGAAGAGCTGATGAACAAGTACCTGGAAGAGGGTGACCTGTCCGAGGCCGAGATCATCGGCGGCCTGCGCCAGCGCACCATCGCCACGGAAATCCAGCCCATGCTGTGCGGCTCTGCGTTCAAGAACAAGGGCGTGCAGCGCATGCTCGACGCCGTGCTGGATCTCCTGCCTTCGCCCGTGGACATCCCCGACGTGGCCGGCACCGATCCCGACGACGAAGAGAAGAAGCTGTCGCGCAAGGCCGACGACAACGAGAAATTCTCGGCCCTGGCATTCAAGCTGATGACTGACCCGTTCGTGGGCCAGCTGACTTTCGTGCGCGTGTACTCGGGCGTCCTGACCAAGGGTGACACCGTGTTCAACGCCGTGAAGGGCAAGAAGGAGCGTATCGGCCGTATCGTGCAGATGCACGCCAACGAACGCCAGGAAATCGAGGAAATTCGCGCTGGCGACATCGCTGCCTGCGTGGGCCTGAAGGACGTGACCACCGGCGACACGCTGTGCGATATCGAATCGCCCATCGTGCTGGAAAAAATGGTGTTCCCCGAGCCTGTGATCGCACAGGCCGTGGAGCCCAAGTCCAAGGCTGACCAGGAAAAGATGGGTATTGCCCTGTCGCGCCTGGCCTCCGAAGACCCGTCGTTCCGCGTGCGCACCGACGAAGAATCGGGCCAGACCATCATCGCCGGCATGGGCGAGCTGCACCTGGAAATCATCGTGGACCGCATGAAGCGCGAGTTCAACGTGGAAGCCAACGTGGGCAAGCCCCAGGTGGCCTACCGCGAAACCGTGCGCAAGACCGTCACCGATGTGGATGGCAAGTTCGTGCGCCAATCCGGTGGTAAGGGTCAGTACGGCCACGTGGTGTTCACGCTGGAGCCGCAAGAAGCCGGCAAGGGCTTCGAGTTCGTCGACGAAATCAAGGGCGGTGTGGTTCCTCGCGAATACATCCCTGCGGTGGAGAAGGGCGTGATCGAAGCGCTGACCTCCGGCGTGCTGGCGGGTTACCCCGTGGTGGACGTCAAGGTGCGCCTGACCTTCGGTTCGTACCACGACGTGGACTCGTCCGAGCAGGCTTTCAAGATGGCCGCCATCTTCGGCTTCAAGGAAGCGGCTCGCAAGGCCAACCCCGTCATCCTCGAGCCCATGATGGCCGTGGAAGTCGAGACGCCCGAGGACTACGCTGGCACCGTGATGGGTGACCTGTCCAGCCGTCGTGGCATGGTGCAGGGCATGGACGACATGGTCGGCGGCGGCAAGGCCATCAAGGCCGAAGTCCCGCTGTCCGAGATGTTCGGCTACGCCACGCAGCTGCGCTCCATGACGCAAGGTCGCGCGACGTACACGATGGAGTTCAAGCACTACGCCGAAGCACCGCGCAACGTGTCCGAAGCCATCGTTGCGGCTCGCGCCAAGTAAGCCGGGCATATAAGCAAAAGAGCTGCTAACGCTTGTCCATCAAGCGCAGGCAGCTCCTGTTTTTCTAGCAAGTTTCTTGCAATCTGCGATCCGGTGCCGTCCTGTTGCACTGTGCGGGCCGAACCAGCAACCGGATGCAGACGTTAAACCCTCACACAGGCATTGCTCTTTTGGAGTTCGAGA